>ONDV01000002.1 GCA_900316665.1 uncultured Lachnospiraceae bacterium | reverse complement strand
CACATGTAACACCACTTCGTGCTGTTACAGTTTCCGAGCCGCAGCTAGCGTGCTCGCTCACGACGAAAAACACAATGTTCGCCACCATCTGTGCATCTCCTGGCAAGCTTCAATGAATCCTTGCAACTAAGATGATCCATGGAATGTGGGAAGTTTTAATTATTTATTATTATGTATCAGCGTTTTCTCCTGGCTGATACATATTTCATCTTGTTCGACCTTGAGAAGAGGATAAGCGATAGACCTGCAAGCATTATAGACAGGCACAGGAAATATCTGCTGTCCATGGGACCCGCTGTTTTCGGTGTCTGATCAAGAGCATTTGTATTTGTATTGGTCTGCAGGACTTTTCCTGATGCATTTTTTACGGTTCCGTCAGATACCGTAAGTCCATCCGGTGTCTTTATGCTGCCGTCACTGTTTCTTATGAAACCATTATCATTTCCGGATTTTCCGTTTCCTGAATTACCATTATTTCCATTGTTATCATTAACTATCTTTGAATTTTCGACCCAGACGGCTTTCAGCACCATATCACTCTTTACCGGGGTCGAGAAATCGTATGCCTTATCATCCTTGTACCAGGCAATGAAAGTATAACCGTCTCTCTTTGGAGTACCCGGACTCACTACAGTCTTTCCATCTTCGACCCTTACAGTCTTATTAAATGTATTTTCTCCGCCGTTAGCATTGAAAGTGACATTATAATATTTTGTCTCAGGTTTCGGTTCGGGAGTGTCAGAAGAACCGAGTGTCCTGAAAATAATATTTCTGTTTGTATGAGTCATCTGATATTGCTGAGCCGTGCTGCCCTCATATCCCCAGATCTCAAGCTGACTTCCGTCTGATGGCCAGTTACCCTGATCATCGATCTTAATATTCTTATTCCTGAATGTAATACTCTTTATTCCTGTGCCGGAAAGAGCGTTTTTCTGGATCTCTTCCACGGAGTCAGGAATTGAGATGCCTGTAATGTTTCTGTTATTGATCATTGAACCTGTGCCGATTATTGATGTGCCGGAAGCTACCTCAACCGTACCGTCAACCCCTGACGGCACTATGATTAAAGTCTTCATGGATTTATTATAAAGAAGACCATCCTTGGAAGCATAATAATTGCTGGAATCAGCTACATTGAAATTAGTAAGAGCCGTATTTGAAAATGCATCTGTCGCGATTTCCGATACAGATGCCGGAATATTAATTGAAGTAATGGCAGTATTATTAAAGGCGCCGCTTCCGATCGTCTTCAGACCCTCTGACAATGTAACGGATGAAAGATTCTCATCACCGTCAAAGCAATTGGCAGGGACAGACGTAACTCCCTTACCTATTGAGACGCCAGTCAGATTCTCACAATTTTGAAAAGCACCTCCATCTATTTTTTTTACTCCGGAAGGAATAGCGACAGATACTATTGCAGAATTGTTTCTGAAAGCTGATTTTGCAATCTCATTCACATTATCCGGAATGGTCACATCCTGCCTTGTACCTGTATAATCCGTAAGTACTCCATCCGTGACAGTAAATCCGTCTGCATTTGTATCAGCCTTGGAATGAGAGCCAAAAAACATCCAGATTCCAAGAACCGCCGATACCGCAATCAGCGCCAAACCTATTCCGGTTCCCTTTTTCATATCCATCTCCATTATTCATCCAGAGGACAAGCCTCACCTGTTTTCATATACTTCTATATTATATACGCTTTTCCCTATAATTTCCATACTACTCTTTGATGGCTCATATCTATGTGCAAAGATACCTTCTCTCCTGCTGCAGAATTCCTTCAGCTATTGAGATCAATTTCTTTTTCATTTTCCGGCTATTCCACTCTTTTGGCCAGGATAAAGAGTCTTCCGTCTTTCATATAGTCATTACATGTCGAGAGTGTCAAAAGCTGATCCTGATTTGTCATGTCAATACCAGCTCCGTAGATATTCTTCTCTGCCACATATTTATGAAACTGATCCCATTCCCCCTGGGTTCCCGGCTGAATAAAATCATAATAACGGAATGAACTGTCATTTTCATGAGCGACCTCAGACAGGCATACCGCTATGATCTCATATTTTCGCTTCTCATATAGTGTATTAAATTCAACCGTCCTGTTTTTCTCGTAATAATCTTTTTTTAGAAAAGCAGACAGCTTTCCAAACATCATTCCGCTTTTCATATTGTGCCCGTAGATTATCGTATTCAATGTGGGCTTTGTGATTGAACAGCGGCTGTCCATAAAGATCGAACCATTTTTGTCTTCATTTCCATCAAAAGAATGAGACAGATAATATTGATTGTCATTGTCCTTCTGTACCACAGGAAAATCAATATCAGTCCCTTCAATCTTCAGCCAGCCGACGGTCTCGGGATTTTTTTTTATAAGATCATCAAACTCCGGTAGCACCTTCTTTTTTGTATCTTCATTATATATTACGGTGCTGTCGGTGATCTTTGACTCATCAGACGAAATATTCTTCGCCGTCGTGCCTGTCTTGATATCCGATGTCTTGTTTCTGATTCTGGATAGATTTCTGGCTGTTATCGCGTCCTTTATCTGAGAAAACGCAAATATGAAAAATGCAATGCAGGCAGCTGCAAGGACGATCAGCGCCAGAACCCTCTGCCACTTTGCCCTGCTGTCAGCCTCGTCTACCACTGCCTTGTCCTCCAGAAGATCTGCAGATCTCTCCGCAACAATATCAGACACATGCCGGGTAAATTCTTCTCCTATCTCACTTCTGAATATTACCCTTCCATCTCTTATCATATTGTAGAGTCTGAGAGCCACCTCAGGATCAGACAAATCCAGACCATTTCTTATGACATCTATTTTCTTTACATCCATCAGAGCATTCTTGTATTCGTAATAGGTCTGAAAAGAATAACCTCCGACTGTGTATAGCCCGTCCCTGCCGGTCTTATTACTCCGCCCGGTCTTCTCAAGGACAGACTTCTCTATCTCCTCTTCAAGACTGATGGCGGATCCTTTTTCCGGTTTTTCAGCTTTTTCCTCTGTCATATCTCAATTCTCAGTTGCCTTTTGCTGTCACCTCAATAGGACTCGAATATTCTCCATAACTTACCGAGCCGTTACTCATTATCTTGAAGCCTCTGACTCTGTAATACAGCCTGCTTCCATTTGCCACGCCCTTATCCGTAAATTCACCGGCTCCAAGAGGCAGGGTAGCTGCAAGTTCGTATTTACCATAAGCGTCCTTTGAACGATATACGGCATATCCGTCCACATTGGCGCTCGTGCTCCATTTCAATGTAGCATCAGCATTATTGTCATGGGAAATCTCGCCCTGTTTCGGTTTTCCTATCTTTGTTGTTGCCTTTACACTCATCCAGTTGCCAAAGACAGCCTTACCGTCTCTGTTCCTGTATGCTCTCACGCTGAATGTATAATCGGATCCGCTCTTCAGACCGCCCACCGAGAAATAATTCGATGTGGTAATTCCGTAAACTTTACCGCCCATGGCGTCGCAGATCTGGTAACCGGTCGCACCGCTCGTATAATTCCACTTGAGATCGGCGCTGTTATCCGAAACTGAGAGCACCTTCAGAAGACGCACCCTACCCGGAAGGATCTTGTATGAATCTGTCCGCCTGCCCTTGTAATTTCCGGTGCCGTTTACGGTAATGGTATAACTGCCAGGCTCAGTAGGATCTACGGCTTTACCCGTATAATCATCAGTATAAGATGCCTTGTAATCAGCGATCTCTTTAAGAGCCATTCCATTATAGAAGATCTCAGGCTTCATCATCTCGGATTTTCCGCTGTAGGTTCTGAATTCCGCGCTTCTGTCCGTGACATCGCTGTCGCTGATATCCTTCTGACCTATTGTATAAGTGATCGTCTTTTCAAGTCCTGTAAGGCTTCCATAAGACATATTGCTGATGGTCGCGGTAACAGTTCCGGCGTGCACGGTTGCTTCATCGCCGTTTCTTACATTGCCATCAGCGTCTACAGATTTATATTTTACTGTAACATCCTTATAATTTTCGGGATGAGTTCCGTCATACAGCACCGTATTATTAGGGGTTTTTATCACCATATCGGTTCCCATGGGTTTTCCGCTGTAGGTATAAGACTTGCCCTGGGTCTCGCATTTCAGATATTTTCCGTCTGCCGAGATCTGGTACTTTACAGTCTTTGAACCCGTATAATACTCATTTGCAGATGTGATTATGATCTTTCCGTCCTTCTCGAAATGCGTATCAGATGTCTCGGTGCGGTAGTAATCGCCTGCTCCGTCGTCCTTCTTTTCTGAGAGAATATTTCCGCCGCATTCTACCGTGATCTCCGGATTCGGGCTTAAGTCTTCTCCGGCATAAAACTGGGTCGGCACCTTTACATCCGCATCTTTCAGATCTGCATATACAATATAAGGCAGCTCAAAAGTACCCTGATAATTACCTGTTCCTGTAATATAAGCCTTGGCTGCGCCCGCATTTTTTACGCCGTCTTCTGTCGATACATCGCTCTTATATGTGACTTTGTAATCCGTG
This sequence comes from uncultured Lachnospiraceae bacterium, assembly GCA_900316665.1. Taxonomy (GTDB): domain Bacteria; phylum Bacillota; class Clostridia; order Lachnospirales; family Lachnospiraceae; genus Lachnocurva. The sequence continues at coordinate 96,742 of ONDV01000002.1, read as the reverse complement.
CCTCTTCGCATGAGGACTTCCTTGTCACCTGATGAGAACGAGATGTCAGGCTCGATCGGATCGCCTTTCTGCCACTTGTAAAATACTCCTTCGCCGCTTTCATCATCTGCAGCACGCGGCGCCCTGACCTTGCCCGCATTATCGCGGCCAAGCACCATATTATAATCCGTGATTTCCTTTGGTCTGATCTGGAACAGCGCCGTCTTTTCTGTCTCTGACGTCGATGAATAATCGCCCTTCATCCGGACAATTATCACCGCCGGCGATTTTTCGGATGTAACCGAATTGTTTCTCTCATATCCGGCTATCTCATAGGACGCATTCTCTCCATCAGCTGAGAGCGGTACTGTATCTGAAATATCATCATCATAGACTTTGACTCCGGGTTTGGAGCTTCCGCCGTTATATGTTGTATAATAATCGCCGCTTTCCTCATCCTGCGGAAGATCAGGCACTACTCTTATATTTTCCGCCTTCTTTGGTCTGATTCTGTATGTGCCTGTCACGGTGCCGTAGTAGCCGTTTGTTCCTGTTACTTTCACGGTCTTTGATCCGGCGTGAACCGTATCTTCAGGATATTCTACGAGAAGAGGGCTGTCTCCGTCACCGGACGCAGTCAGCTCGACCGTGCCGGATCCGTCTCTGACTGTCGCTGTTACATCAGGCTTATGCTCTTCACCATCATAATAAATCACCGAAGGATCAGTCTTTATTACAGTATTTGCCTTGGTCAGCTCTTTTCCGATTGAAAAAGTCTTTTCAAGGCTTCCGCTGTAATTGCCCTCACCTTTGATTATAACTCTCGGCGCATTATCAGAGTCAGCTGATGCAGCTGCCGTATTGTTTACATATTCAAGCGAATAGTCCTTTCCTTCTATAAGGAGACCGCTCTTTCTGTCAGAATTGCTCGTATCCCTTACCGTAACAGAAGGCGTCACAGCTTTTCCGCCATTATATTTCTGATTTTCGATATCGTCGACACTGACTCCGTGGTCGCTTATTTCCTTTGGCACTACCTCCACGCTGATCTGCCGTCTGTCTTTAAAGTGAGACCCGCTTACAGCAGCTATGTTAAATGTATATGTTCCGGCATCCTTTACCTGTCCGGATCCGTCAAGCGAAACTGTATACTCTTTCCCCTGGACCAGCTCGTGACGTGTGCCGTCAGACCATCTGACATATACCTTTATTCCCTTCATGATCTTTGATTCAGGAATAACTGATCCCGTATATGCGATCTTATTGTCAGAACTTGTGATATCGCTGTCATTAAGACTTCTGTCATCCACATCGAAAGCGACACTTGTCTTTCCGGAATAATTCGATCCGGCAAGAGCTATTATTGTAAGCCTTCCCGTAATTTTCCCGTCAGCTTCAGAAGACGATATGGTAGTCTTATAATCCTTATCTTTTTCGAGAGTCATTCCATTATAGACTACGTCATACTCAGGCTCTACCGTGCCTTCAGAGCCAATGCCTTCATATTTCGCATTAGATTTGATGTTGACGGTTACATCATTCGCGGTCTTGTCACTGTTATCCAGCTCCTTGCCCTTGATATTAAATTCAAAAGTCTTCTTTCCAGTATAATTGCCTGTACCTTCAATTGTGACAGTTCCCTTGCCTGTATCGGTGTTCGCTCCGTAGATCACATGATAGTCCGTCGAAGGATTAAGCGTCACTCCGGTAAGAGTATCACGGACAGATTCTACTTGAGGCGTTATTGTAGTCCCGGTATAAGTCTTCGGTGAAATAGTCTTCACTCCGCCCTCGAATTCGACATCCGTAGGATGGTCTTTCCCGAAAAGCATTACGGAACTGATCTTGAAGGAATATGTATTCTCTCCGAATGAATTTGCCGATTTTGTTTTTCCGTCCGCGGAAGATATCTTCACGGTACCGGTGCCGGATACATTCTCGCCGTATGAGACAAAATAATCGACGCCTTCCGTCAGCTCCTTATCCACTGATTTTACTTTCACGGAAGGCTTGTGCTGTTTTCCATCATAGTAATAAGTCTCATCATTTTCCGGAGTGATTTTTGCTGTCGAAAGATCATATTTTACATATAAGGATCCGGTCTTCTGCCCTGTGAGAGCACTTCCGTCAGCCGGCTTGATCGTAAAATTCTTCTTTCCGACACTTGTCATCTCACTTGTAAAGTCAATCTTAAAGTCTTTTCCCTCGTCGAGACTCACTCCGTTATACTGCACAAAAAGCTTTGGCGATACCTTAGATCCCGTATAGGCATAGTCATCACCGTCGCCTGTAACAGTCGTGTCGGAAAGATCTCCTGTAAGAGTTACTTCGTATGATACAGTGCCGGTATATGCTCCCTTGCCCTGTACGTTTACTTTTATCTTTCCCGGCTTTGATGGAAGAGTGTAATTTATATCATAATCAATTCCTTTATCGAGAGCCGTATCAGAATATTTTTCTGCCGCTTTCCTTGTTACGGATATAGTCTTCACACCGTCATAAAGTTCCTCTGATGCCGGGTGGCCGCCTGACATAGTCATCTTGTATCTGGCCTGGCCAGATTTAATTACATCAGAAGCATTTACCGTAAATAATGAACTGTCACTGATGTCGCCTGTGATCTTGAAATCTCTTGTAATAGGACCGGAGCCTGTACATACTCCAATTCCCGTAATAATAGCCTTATAGTCTCCCGGCAGAAGAGGAGTCACCTCTTTTCCGTTTGAATCCTGGATGCTTAAGGTATAATCCTTACCTTTTTTCAGTGTTTCATTATTAAATTTTACCGCCGGATCCGGATTATGCTTTTTCCCGTCGTATTTGATATTTTCAATCTTAGCTACTGAAGAATCCGTGAATATGCGGTTATTTATCTTATATTCAACGACCAGTTTGCCTGTGTAGTTTGTCGACGCCGGTGTGATAGTAAGAGAAGCTGTGCCCGGAGCCGTATTATCAGCATAGTACAACTTCATACCCGAAGCCGGGATCTTGCATTTCCCGTTGAAGGCGCTCAATGATACATCTGAGAAAACAACCGGGCTTCCCGTATAATCTACTGCGCTTCCATCAGCTGCTGAAGACGTATATATATTTTTCCCATCGTCATAAATATAATCTGTATGACTTCTCGCCTTCTTCTCAGTATTCAGTTTAACATCAGCCATTCCAAGAGGAAGGGGCTTGACCGTCACTCCAAGATAGTTTGTACCATTCAGGGCTCCGCCGTCGGCAGCCGTTATGGTAAGAGGATATGGATCAGACCTCACATCTGCCTCTACTTTACCCGAAACAGTATAGTCACTTCCTTTTTTCAAAAGGACCGACTGCTTTTTATCGGTGCTGACGGGATAATATCTGAGCGCGATATCAGGATTTTTCGCGCTGCCGTTGTAGTAATATTCAAATCCTTTACCGGAAATTCTGGAATCATCCTTGTCATTGTTCTCGGCAACGATCTTTCCGACGGCAGGGGTCTCTGCAATGGGAATGGAGGCAAGAGATAATGGCATCACTCTATAGCGGACCGTCCTGCTTCCGAACCATGTCGGATTGTCCTTTGACGCTTTGACTGTGATCTCCACAAGTGCACCGGTCTTTTCCATCTCCGATTCACTTGCCTTACTGTCGGTGACAAGTGAATAAGAGACCGTATAATTATCGGATGAAACCATACTATCATTTTCTTTCAAGATGACTTTCGGTTTATTAGCTCCAATATAAGGCACCTGATATACATTATTACTTAACTGATATTTGACTGTACTGTCTCCCGGATTTACAAGAGAAAGCTCGGCGTCATCAGCTATGTCTTTTCCTATCTTATAGCTTATGGTCTTTGTACCGCTGTAGTTGCCGATTCCTTTTATGATAACCTTATGCTTACCCGGGGTCTTCGGCCAGTCCTTTTCATCCTTATCATCACCCGGCACCGTCTCAAAGTCAGATCCTTCTCTCAGAGTCACTTCCTGTACGCTCGGCGTATCAGTAACTGTGACAGAAGGCTTTGAATCAGAGCCATTTATCAAAGCCTCAGCCTTTACGTTATATATGTCTCTTGGAATAATCTTAAATGAGACTAAAAGAACACCGGAGTAGTTATTTCTGCCGGTAATATGGACTATTGCTTTATCAGTTACATTCGATGCATTTATATAATTTACGACATAGTCAATTAGCGGCGTAAGAGTCCTTTCGCCGTCTTTAAGTACCACCTTTGGATTTGCAGTAGTACCATTATAGATAGTGGAGTAAGATGATTCTGATTCGTATGTATTTGCCGTATCAGTCTCTTTCGGCGCAGTGCAGGTACCGCCGCCCAGTGTGACAGTGACGGATTTCAGACTGTTTTTCACTATCGTAAAATTCTTCGACAGGCGGCCGCTTAAGTTTTTGCCCCTACCATCTATGGTCACGGTGGCAGTTCCCACCTTGCTGTTATTGGAATATGTCACCTTATATTCAGCCGGATTTACAGTGACGCTGTCTTTTCCTTTTGAGAAAATAAGTTCAGCGTCCACCTTCGTATCTTTTCCGGAATATGGCACACTGTCAGCAGCTTTTATGGAATATCCGCTGTCGGCTACATTTATATTAGCTTTACCAATTGTAAAGGTACCGCTCAGTTTGCCGCTGTAATTTCCTTTTCCATTTATTGTGTATTTAGCTGTTCCCGCATTTGTATTATCAGAAAACGATACGGTATAATCCTTATTCTGTGAAAGAATTTCCCTCTTCTCATCCGTCACACGTATATCAGGCCTAATAGAAGAGCCGGTATAAGTAAATGTTCCACTTACTGAAGAGCTGAATCCATCCATGGATTTAGGTGTGATCTTATATGTAAGTTTTGCTGACTGATTCTTGTAATCGCCTTTTCCAACTATTTTTGCAGTTGCAGTACCGGCATCGATATTATTTGAATATTCAAGATCATAATCAACTCCTGCCTGAAGTGTGTCGCCATTAATAATGAGCCTCGGCTCATTTTCACCTGTCAGGGTAATAGGACTTCCTGTATAGACAGCAGAATAAGCTGATGTGAATGTCCCGTTTTCGGGAGTCAGGTTTTCATCCAAAAGTCTTATTGTCAGATCTTTATTAAAATCGCCGACTATCTTATATTTTATCTTCCATGTACCGGTGAAATTCTTAATTCCCGTCACTGTAGCCGTGGCAGTTCCGATTTCATTATTTTCAGAATAAGAGACTGTATAATCGGTGTCCTCAGTAAGATCCCTATATACCGGCCCATCATCTCCATTTGAGCAGACCTTAAGAGACAGCTTCAGATTCTTTATGCCTCCGTCATTTACATAAACTGCAGATGAGTTTGCTTTTCCTATTCCATCTCCTTTGTCAGTAACGGAAAGATTCTTACCATTTGCAGTGATCTTGATGTTGCCGTCAGTATAAGTATCGCCGTAATTTGTGACAATATCATTTGCCTTTATTCTGAACGGAACTTTAATGGAACCCGTAAATCCATTATCTCCATTGCCGGTAAGAGTAACAGTGCCTGTACCGACGCTTGTGTTGTCGGAATATGAAAGTGTATTATTTAATATCTTTGAAGTATCATCGGGTATTAGTGCTGTATCCGTGCCCTTATATTTAATAGTAAGGTCGGAAAGCGTCGGCTTTACTTCGTTTCCGGTATAGGGAAAAGAGCCCGCGCTTACGGTAAGTATGTTTGAAATATCGGTTTTGTTGTCACTGGAATATGCCTGTTCTACCTCGTAAGTCTTTTTTCCTTCATAATTCCCGATGCCGTTCAGCGTAACGGTATAAGTGATCTTTGACGATGATACGCTTTTTCTTACTGCTTCTGCAGTAAAGTCCGTATCCTGCGTGAGTTCCCTGCCATTTACGGAAAAGCCATTTACAGTTGCCTTGTCATTTGAAGAATTTATACCTATGGAATCGGACGGCTTGTCACCAGAAAGCGACCCTTTTTCAATTGAAGCCTTCTTTATTGTAAAGTCAAGGCTGGCGCTGAGCCCGGACTTATCTCCGACTCCTGTTACCACTGCCGTACCGGTGCCGGCATTTACATTATTCTGATAGGAGACATTATAATCAGTGCCTTCAATCAGCTGCGTGTTCCCTGCTGTGATTTTTACAGGCGGCTTTTTCTCAGTTCTATCGTATATAAATTCATTTTCTGTAAGAGAAGCTTCATATACATATATTTTGCGTGTTGCGCTCTTCTGACCATACGATGCGGTAAGAGTTGCAGTACCGGCATCACCTGCTTTCAGTTTCCCGTCAGAATAAGCTGCGACAGATGAATTATCACTTTGAAGAGTCACGTCTCTTTTCCTGCCTGCAGGATCTGCAGCCGCCGTGATATCAAGGCTATCGCCTTTTTTCATAAAAATAGCGCCGGTCTGTCCGTCAGAAAAATTTATTGAGTCTACATCAGAAGGAAGTCCTACCTGCTTCTCCTCCGAATTCTCCATTACTGAAACATTATTTACTTCCTGATCTCCTATAAAAGAGACTGCGTTTGATTTACTTGATTGGAAATATCCGACATCAGAACCATAGACCTGGATGTTTATGGAATAAATCTCGCCGGCAGCCAGATACATCTTTTGTGAAGAATCATTTTTGAAAGTTACTTTTTTTGTAACTGCTTTTTCACTTGTATTGTCAACCTTTTCCTGGGAGAACGCATCGGTTTCAAGATCAGTTCTTTCGTGATCTTCAAGGACGGGCGTCTCCATATTCGGAAGATCCTGATAGATGACAGGAATGAGCGTGACGCTTTTTCCGGCGGGAACGATCAATTTAATGCTGAATGAGTCGAGAATGCTGGAGTTATTTTCAGCGGCGGTAGAAGTAAAAGTCTCGCTGATGGTAGAACCATCTGCAAGAGTACCCGATGAAATCTGATCTGTCTCATCAGTTATCGTGCTTCCTGCGAATGCGACAGGCTGAAGTCCTGTAGATGCGAATGCCGTAAATCCCGCAACAACTACTGCGGCTATCTTTTTAAACAGTCTGTTCTTTCTATCTCCTGTCATAAAAGAAAAACTCCCTTCTTTCATGTCCCGATTCGAAGAATCGGGACTATTTGCAACGCTGCGAACGAAGTTCGCTCTTTAATGCGTTGCAATCCTCTTTCCACTGTCCCGATTCAAAGAATCGGGACAATCCCCGATTAAAAGAATCGGGACTATTTGCAACGCTCAGCACGACAAGTCGCGCCAAGTGACACTATTATTATATCACCTGTCCCGATTCAAAGAATTGGGACAATCCCCGATTCAATGAATCGGGACTATTTACAACGCTCAGCACGACAAGTCGCGCCAAGGGACACTATTCACTATTATTATATCAAAGCGCGAGAAAGTATTCACTTTCTGCGCCAATTTATACTCATACATTATCTATATCGTGTAGCTTTGGGGAAATATTAACCGTAAATGCAAATGAATCCGACGGAAAGAATATTACTTTAGCAGAAGGGAAACAAAAAAGCGCCCGGCACGACAAGTCGTGCCAAACGCTGCAATTGGTCACGATTCTTTGAATCGGAACAATACTAAAATCGGAAACAAAAAAGCGCCCGGCACGACAAGTCGTGCCAAACGCTGCAATTGGTCACGACACTTCGTGTCGTGACAATACTAAAAACGGATTGCAGCGCATTAAAGTGCGAACTTCGTTCGCGGCGCTGCAACTGGTCACGACACTTCGTGTCGTGACAATACTCGAAGCGACAAGATTTGAACTTGCGACCTCCGCGTCCCTAACGCGGCGCTCTACCAAGCTGAGCCACGCTTCGTAAACTGAAGCTTCGACACTTTGTGTCGGAGCAGTCTCTGGAGCTCCGACACTACGTGTCAGAGCAATCGATGCGACTGGATTCGAACCAGCGACCTCAGCGTCCCGAACGCTGCGCTCTACCAAGCTGAGCCACGCATCGCGATTTCTTCATGCAAGAGATTTTGCATTCTCAAGCGCAAGGCGTGCTCCACCATATATCCCTGCGTCGTTACTAAGATATGCTAACAGAATCTTTGTGTTTTTGCAAGCATGAAATACATATTTTTCAAAAGATTTTTGCACTCCTGCTCTTAAGTCTTCTCCGGCTCTCGAAACTCCGCCTCCCAGAATCACAGCTTCCGGGTTTAAAATGTCAGAAATATTCGCTATCGCCCTTCCCAGATAATCAGCCGCTTCGTCTGTTACATCCTTTGCCAGACTGTCTCCAAGCCTTGCCGCGTCGTATATTTTCTTGGCGCTTAGTCTCTGCTCTCCTGAAAGAATGCTGTCGGAACATTGCATGCGCTTTTTTGCCAGTCTCACTATTCCCTTAGCGCTCACGTACTGTTCCAGACAGCCATGGCGACCGCAGCTGCAGGCTTCGCTTTCTCCCGGATTTACGATAATATGTCCTATTTCTCCGGCGGCTCCTTCACATCCTTTAAGTATCTTCTGTCCTTCTATGATTCCGCCGCCCACTCCGGTTCCAAGCGTTATCATAACCAGACTTTCCGAGTCTCTTCCGGCTCCCATCCAGGCTTCGCCGAGCGCCGCAAGATTAGCGTCGTTTGCGGCCTTTACAGGCATATGCATAAGTTTTGCCATGGTGCCTTCGATATCTATAACTCCCCAGCCCAGATTCACACAGCGATTTACAGTGCCGTCATTTCTTACAGGTCCCGGAACCCCAATACCCGCGCCGACTACATCTTCCAAAGAAATTTTTCCGGCTGACATTATGGACATGGCAGTTCTCGCCGCATTCGGTAGGATCCTTATTCCGCTCTCGGTCTTGTCAGTAGGGATCTCTGCCTTGAACCTAAGCCTTCCGTCTCTGGAAAAGATCCCTATTTTAGTTGTAGTACCTCCTATATCTATTCCAATTGAATATCCGCTGCTCATCAGTTCCCCGTTCCATTGTTATTCTGACTGCTTCCGTCGGCAGCATTTTCTCCGGTATTATTTTCTTCTCCGCCGGTCGTCTCATTCCCGCTGCCGGCGTTGGTTCCTGCATTGTTCCCGGCATTATTTTCGGTTTCATTATTCCCACCTGCATTATCGGTCCCGTTACTTCCTGCCGTTGTATTGCCTGACTGATTATTTCCGCCTGCCTTATTTATATCAGTATTTCCGTTTTGTCCTGCCTGATTATTTTGAGTCTTTTGAGCATCGGAGTTCTGATTATTCGCATTTTCTTTTGCCGGCTGATTATCCGTCTCTGAAGCAGTATCAGCCGGTATCTCGGCTTTATTATCAGCTCCGTTTCCGTCGTCAGCATCAGCTGCCGGGGTGGGAAATTCCGCCGGCTCCAGTCCGGCATGAATAATGTCCATGTATTTTTTCCAGATCTTCAGAGCCGTCGCATTATATCCCTTTCCATTCATGGATGTCGGGGTATCGTAGCCAAGCCAAACGCCGGTCGTATAATAAGGAGAGTAGCCTACGAACCAGAGATCTTTTGCCTCGTTTGTGGTACCTGTCTTTCCGGCGGACGGCATATTATTGGCAAGCGAATAACCCCTTGCCGTACCTTCGGTGACTACCTTCTGCATAATGCCGGTCATCTCCCTGGCAGCTTTCTCCTTATAAATTTCCTTGGTCTTCTGGTCGACCTCATATATCTCCTTGCCGTCAGACCTGGTAATTTTCAATATACAGGACGGATCCCTGTAGCACCCGTCATTTTCAATGGCAGCAAAAGCCTTGGTCATCTCCAGAACCGAGACGCCTTTTGTCAAACCTCCGATGGACGCTGCCGGTATCTCGTCACTTTTTAATATATTGGAAAACTCCATCTCATGAAGATATGACAATCCCTTCTTCGGACCGATCTCCTCGAAGAGCTTCCATGCGACAGTGTTTCTTGACATAGTAACAGCTTTTGTAAGCGTCATGTGTCCGAGGAACTTGCCATCAGCATTCTTAGGACCGTTCTCTACCGGTGAGTCGTCAAGATCTGAATCAGGCGTATATTTGCCCTCAAGAGCCGGAGTATATACGATCAGCGGCTTTATCGATGAGCCCGGCTGCCTGTAACTCTGAAATGCCCGGTTCAGGGTATAACCGCTCTGATCCTGAGATCTTCCTCCGACAATGGCTCTTACCATTCCCGTAGAATTATCTATCGTGACAGCAGCTGACTGGAGCTTATAAATTCCCTTGTCAGATTTCTCCTGGGACTTTGCAAGTTCTGTGTCTATCTCATTCTGAAGAGCCGACTGCATATCAAGCGAAATGGAAGTATATATCCGGTAACCGCCTGTATACAACTGTTCGCTGCACTTGTCGTACTCCTCATCATATTCCTTCTGATATGCTTCCCTCTCCTTATCTTTGTTGAAATTGTATTTAAACGTGAAGCCGTCAAGCTTCATAAGAGTTCTTGTAGCGCAATATGTTATATATGTCGTGGGATAATCGTAATGTACTCCTTCCGGACGCTTCAGCGTGATAGTCTCGCCGACTGCGCTGTCATAGGTCTCGCGCGATATTTTACCGTCATTAAGCATGTTCTTAAGGATGAGATTTCGCCTCATAAGAGTATTATCCATATGAAGCACAGGATCATAGTATGAAGGTCTGTTCGGTATTGCGAGAAGGAAGGCAATCTGAGACAGATCCAGATCCGTTACCGATTTATCAAAAAAACCTCTTGCAGCAGCTTCCAGACCATAATAACCGTTACTGAAATTGATATTATTGAGATAGAATTCCAGGATCTCATTCTTGGAATATTTTTTCTCAAGCTCGGTCGCTATATAGATCTCCTCGATCTTTCGCTCCCAGGTCTTATCCTGTGTCAGAAATACATTTCGAGCCAGCTGCTGGGTAATCGTACTTGCTCCCTGAGTCACTCTTCCGTTTCTAAGCATCGCTATCACTGCGCGGACTATTGCCTTGTAATCGACTCCGTGATGAGAATAAAATTTCTTGTCCTCAGTCGCGATCACAGCGGTCTTTGCGTATTCAGGAATATCATTATATGAAATATAGTACCTGTCCTCTCCGTTTCTTAAAACCGAGAGAACATTGCCCGACGCATCATAAGCTATGCTTGTCATATTTTTCTGAAAAGTATTCTTGTCCGACGCTGCCACAAGAGACACAGCATCCTTATGAAGCGCATTTACCTTTGTTGCGTATCCGCCGGCAAAATACCATGCCAGGGCACCCACGGCAATTATTAGAAGCGTAAGCTGCAGGCCAAGAAAGATTTTAAGACCAATATGCTTCTTTTTTCTCTTTTTTCTCACGGAACGTGCCATATTATTTCTGATCCTGTCATTTCCTATTGCTCAAATTCTCAATGTATTATACTATCGTGAATGAAGTCATGTCAAAATTACGGAAAAGAGGTATGCCATGCCGGATCTTTCGAACAAAAACATCATATATAAAACTATCTCCAACGGAAAAGATATGTCCGTCACAATTTCAAATCTGGGCGCTGACATAATAAGCATAATGGTGCCTGACAGGGAAGGTCATATTTCCGATGTTGTGCTGGGCTTTGAAGACCCTGACAGCTACCGGACAAACCCGCCGTCTTTTGGAGCTCTCGTAGGACCTTACGCGAACAGAATAGAAGGCGCGTCTTTCACTATTAACGGAAAGACCTATCATATCGAGGCCAATGAGGGAAAAAACACCCTCCACAGCGGCTCGGATCCATTTCATCACAGATTCTATGACATAGTGAACTCTGACTCTTCGTCTGTTACGCTTCGGCTTAATGCTCCCGACGGTGATCTCGGCTTCCCTGGAAACAGAGAGGTCACTGTAAAATATGAAGTCACTGACGATAATTCCCTCTCCATCTCATATCATGCAACATCCGACGCCCTGACAGCCATGAATCTCACAAATCACTCTTATTTCAATCTAAACGGACATGACAGCGGATCGATTTTAGACCATATAGTATGGATTGATTCCGACTCATACACAGTCACTGACGAACATTCAATTCCGCATGGAGAAATCGCATCACTTGATGGTACGCCGCTCGACTTCAGGACTCCGAAAAAGATTGGCGAAAGGATAGGGTGTGATTTTAGTCCGATCGTAAACACAAGCGGCTATGACCAGAACTATGTTCTAAAAACATGCGGCAAAGTAATCCCCGTCGCAAGTCTTTACAGTGAAAAAAGCGGCCGTAAGATGACGGTCTTTACTGATATGCCGGGATTGCAGCTTTATTCCGGTAACTTTATTTCTCCGGAACCCGCAGGAAAGGGCGGAGTGCATTATATTAAAAGAGCCGGTGTGGCTATGGAGACTCAGTTCTTCCCGAACGCCATAAATGTCCCGTCCTTTATGCAGCCACTGGTAGGTCCGGACAAGCCCTTCGACAGCACGACCATCTATCAGTTCACGACTTAATGCACTAAAATTTTCCAAAACGATCCGGATGTATCCGTCACCGGATCCATTCGCTTTCATATAATTCTTGAAAGGCAATAAAATGAAGAAAATAATACTGACCGGCGGCGGTACAGCCGGACATGTAACACCAAACATCGCACTTCTCTCTGATCTTAAATCAGACGGGTATGAGATTTCATACATAGGTTCCTACAGCGGAATGGAAAAGGGACTTATTGAAGCTGAAGGCATTCCCTATTACGGGATCTCATCAGGAAAGCTCCGCCGTTATTTTTCCAGAAAAAATTTCAGCGATCCCTTCCGCGTCATCCATGGATATTTCCAATCGGTACGACTTATAAAAAAAATCCGCCCCAATGTCATTTTCTCTAAAGGAGGATTTGTATCCGTTCCCGTAGTCCTCGCCGCAAAACACTGTCATGTGCCGGCGGTCATACATGAATCTGATATGACTCCGGGACTTGCTAACAGGATAGCAATGAGGGGAGCTTCACGCGTACTCTGCAATTTTCAGGAGACAGTTCCTTTAATAAAGGGAGACCGAGCAGTATGGACAGGCACTCCGATTCGAAAAGCCCTTCTGCACGGAGACAAAAAAGCAGCCCTTTCTTTCACCGGCTTCGACAAGATACAAACAAAACCGGTACTGCTTATAACAGGCGGAAGCCAGGGATCGGCTTTTATCAATAACGCTGTCCGGTCATCCCTTCCGGATCTGCTGCCGCAGTTTAATATTATCCATTTGTGCGGAAAGGGTAATCTGGACCCAGAACTTTCAGCCAAAGAGGGTTATGCACAATATGAATACATATCAAAAGAACTTCCTGACCTTTTTGCCCTTGCCGATTTGATCATCTCACGCGCCGGGGCAAATGCGATTTTCGAGATATTAAATCTCGCCAAACCCAATATCCTTATTCCTCTGTCACTCAGGGCAAGCCGCGGCGATCAGATCCTGAACGCCAGATCTTTTGAAAAGCACGGCTTCTCAAAAGTTCTTGAAGAAGAAGATGTTAATAAAGACACTCTTGCAAAAGCAGTCTTTGATGTATATAAAAACAGAGACGAATATATATCCAATATGAAAAAAAGTCCTCAGAGTGACGCCATACCCAAAATAATAAAGATATTGGATGACGCCGCCCTGAAGACTCATAAATAAGTCTCTTTCACATCTTCAGACGTTTTGCCAAATCTTTTATTTCATCTGCAGTGATACCGGGATGGGTGAATGTCAGCAAGCCCTTATTATTTGCCGCATCCTTATATCTTGGTATCAGATGCATATGAAAATGGAAGACCGACTGTCCGGCGACTTCATTATTATTCTGCAGAATATTAAAACCGTCGCATCCCAGCACCTCTGTCATATGAATTGCCATCTTCTTGGCAAGAGGCATTATTCTCTCAGCCTCCTCATCGCCAAGCTCATAGATATTCTTATAATGATTCTTCGGCAGGATCAGAGCATGACCAAGCGACACGGGATCCGCATCCAGAATGATTCTGAAATAATCATCCTCATAGATGGTATTTGTCGGAATGTCTCCGTTTGCCAGTTTACAGAAAATACAATTCTCGTCCTTCATTTCTTCTCTCCTTTATCTATTAATATCATGACTCTGAAAAGGGAAAAATCCTGTCAAGCATATTCAGCTGTCTCAGATTACCCTTGGCAGTCATGTCTCCCACTCCGAAAGCTCTCTGAAAAGTCTCTCTTCCACCGACTATCCGGTCCATTACACCGGGGCTTATTCTGGCATAGACATTCACATGATCTGCCTTGCCGTATTTCACAGTCAGTTTTTTGCCGGCTACGTCAAGTGTCAGAGGATTATGATTTCCCTCTATCTCAAACTGGTATACTGCTCTGAAATCAGGGTCAGGATTAAACATACCTTTGAAATCAGATATATATTCTCCTTCATCAGAATCCACTCCAAGCATATCGCGGTACAGGGAAGACAATTCTTCAATATCAGCTTTCTGCTGCCGTACATAGTTATCATCGGAAACAAACTGTGAGAGCTGCTCGCTTTCTTCCGGTGTCAGATCCATCTGCTGTGAATGCAGGACGGTCTGCCTGACAGCCTGATTGGAGCCCGGCAGTTCCTTTGACTTCTGCGATACGGCTCGATACATGCTCTCCGTCCTTTTCTCTATTATCTTCATATATTCCGGATTTGTCTCAAATTCATTCAGATCATCCACATATCCGCACAATCCGTCACAGGTATGTCCGCCCAGTATCTGCCATGCGTTTTCCAGAGTCAGCATGCCTTCCCGCTCGCCATAAGTGGTTGACATAACTACAGGCTGCATATAGATCTGCCTTATCATATCCTTGTCGCCGTAAAGCCAGCAGGCATCCAGAAACTGCGTCATATATCCGCCTATTCCGAGCCACTCAACAGTAGACGCGAGAATGATGCCGTCGGCGCCCTTCATGGTATTCGGAAGAGTCGCGATACCGTTTTTATATTCGTAAATATTAACGTGCTCAACGGTGACTCTCAGTTCTTTAAGAACATTTTCCATCTTCTTCGTCACATAGAGTGTGGGATCGTCAAGCACGCCTCTTCCGCCGTAATATATATTTATCTTCATATAGAGCTCCTGTACTAACCAAAAGATATATAAAGTATAGAATGTTCCAATATGAAAATCAATGCACCAAAAGCCTGTACTCCTCATTCGCAAAAATTATCACATCATCAGCCGAAAGCTTCTCCGGTTTCTTGTAATTTACTATCTTCCCATTCAAAAATGTTCCATTTTTTGAATTAAGATCCTCAAGCATAACTCCGTCATCAGTTTTTACTATTCGAGCATGATGACGGCTGACTCCCTTCGACTTCAAAACTCCGTCATTTTCTCCTTCTTTTGAACCTATCCGGTATGATTCCTTGCTGATGACAAAATCCGACTCCCCGCCGTCTCCCTGATACTTCAAAACATAGGATACAGGTTCTCTTCTTGTATTTTCCGTCCTGCTAAGAAGTACCGTAGGCTCGTCATAGTCATCTGCAGGATCATATATATAATCTTCTTTCTTCGGACGCTCCCCGATGGATTTCCTTTTCCATGTCTGGAGGCGTTTTTTAGACTTATCTTTTATTTTTGATAAGATTTTTTTCAGGATGTCTTTTATATATTCAACCGGAGAATCCGAAAAGGTAATATCATTTTCATTATCCTTTCTTTCATCTGATCCTTGTACATCGGAAACACTCAAGTCAGTTGTCTCATTTTCTTCCGCAGCATGAAATTCAATTTCTTCTTTTACCTCAACCTTGGAATCATCTTTGTTTTCCGCTTTACCGCAATATGGTTGCACCGCATCAGCCAGATCATCTCCGGTAAATTCACCTGTACTGACTATTTTATACAATTCGTAACACAGCTTCGTCACTTCATTGTCGCTGTGATCCGTATTCTCAAGAAGAAAATTCATCACAAGGATCATATCCTGATTGAAATCAGACATTATCCCCGGACAATAGCAGAGCTTGGTTCTGATATGCGAATTCTCCTCTCGAATAAATATAGTATCGCTTGACAAAAACAGGGAACTGCGATTCAGGAGAAATCTGTTTATCTCATCAAAAGCTGCAGCAAGACAGATGATTATTTCTGCCAGGATCTGAACCGACAGTCTTTTTGATGAAAGATAATCCATAAGTGACCTGCATCCTGTAATGTCATACCAGTACTGCAGTTCATTATCCTTTGATACCGTAACGAACCTTAAAAGTGAGCTTATCCTGTTTCTCTTCAGCATCTCTTCCTCATAATCAGAGTATATCTCACCTCCTCTAAGTATCAGATAGCTCCTGTCCATAGTCCTCTGATATTCAAGCTCCATCATTACCTCCTTATCCGGCCGATAATGTCCTCTCCGGCCTCCGAAAGTCTGAATGCCTTAACCGTGTCAAATTCCATTTCCCTGCATTCCGCCGCCTTCAGGGATTCTCTGTATACTTCATATCCGCACAGGATAGCTGATCCAAGTAAAATCATGCAAATAGAAAAGACAGCCGCTGCCTCCACGGTATACACACCCGGCAGCGATATTTTATTTTCATATATTCCTGCTGATTCAGCCATACAGTTTCCCGCCCGTAACAATTAAAATGACCACATATCCGGCGAGCACAAACGGCAGAAAAGGCAGGCGGCTTTTCCTTGTAAATCTACCTCTCATTATTCCGAATATTCCGAAAAATGCCGCCAGTACCAAAGAAATAAAAAGCAGAGCCATGTTAATAAAAAAGCCAAGATATATACCGGTAACCATAAATAAAACCGCATCCCCGCTTCCCACAGCGCCTGATGATACGTGACTTATAAGAAGCATAGCCGCGCCTATCAGAAATCCTCCGAAAATATCATAAATACTCTGTTTCTGCCATACCATATGAAAGACGATTCCGGCCATTGCCATGACAAGCGGAAGCACCATACCCACCCGCTTCCTTTTTATGTCTTCCAGACTCATTACCCCAAGCATACCCAGCATGCCTATACTTTCCATATCCTAACCTCCGCATTTACCGCATTTCTTATATCCTGCCTTTTTTGCCTCTTCCACACTTATTACATTCAGGGTCCTTTTTAGTCCCGGACAATCTATCTTTGAATGATAATTAGTCCCGTAATCCGTAACATACCAGTATGACTGTTTCTTCTTCCCCTTCCTGCAAAAACCGCATGGCTTATATCTTGCTCCGCTTTTATTTCTTGCAGATTTCAATGCCCTGTCAGACACGGATCTTATAGACAGACTTAAGTAATGGCAGGACCTTGTCATATGGTAAGATTTGCCATGTTCCGTCACATAGCACAGGTTTTCCTTATCTTTCTCCATGGACGGATTCCAGCCCACCCACCGTCTGGCCGAAGCTTCCTGTCTTATAGATATTCCCTTTATCTTAAAGACCCCTGTCGGTAGAACACAGCTGTAGCTACATACAAGCTTTACATCCGTATCACTCACACTGCTGCCGGATATATTCAGTCCTGCATAAGATCCCTTTATCCATTTTACGGGAATGTCTCCTCCGGCAGCTTCAGCTAAAAACACTCCTTTAAGTACTGCTGTACTTCCATGATCATCAAGAATCGCCACACGCCTTACCGCGTTATTCATGGCTCTGGATAATTTGATTTCTACCGACAGCACTCTCATGAAAAACAGCATTGTCACAAACAGACAGATAAATAAAGGAAATACTACAGCAGCTTCGACAGTATAGCTTCCATCAAATAAGAAAGGGACGCACAGGGATGTCTCCTGGTGCCTGGCATGTTTACAGGCGAATATATGCAGGGTTAAATTTTTACTGTATGTCATTTTTCTTTTTTTATGCCCGGCTACAGGAAACATCCCTCTATGTCTCTTCTTTGTCATCTTATAATTCTGATCCCGTCTATATATGAAGCGCTGATCCGGCAGCTTTTTGAATACATGAAATTTTCAGATCCGCCTGTTATCCCCAGAAAGACAGGGCCGGAACTCATATCTGTCTCAATTGTCGCGCTATAAATAAGGTTATCCATTTTAACAGTTTCGTATCCCTCATTACGGTTAAGCGACTTCTCTATAAGATCCATGCCCCTTAACCCAAGCTTTTTCTGTGATGTCACGGCAAGAAAAATCCTGAGATAATCCTCGTATGAAAGCCCCACTTTTGTTGCTACAGCCTTCCTTTTATTATCAAAGCAAAGCGGTAGTTCCGCCAGAGCCGAATTCCATGATTTTGAATCCTTGACCGCAGGCACTCTTTCGCCTGACAAAAGTGTTCTCATATCGAGAAGGCTTTCTCCATATGCCCAGGCGGCAATTATTCCTGCCTTTACAGCCTCCACTACCACGGGATTTACACTTGCGCCCGCAAGAGCCGTTGCCAGAGAGCCCGCTTCTGCGGTTTTTGCTGAATCAGCATATATCGCCGCCATATTCACAGCTTCCCTCATCAGCATTATCTTTCTTACTGTTCCAAGAAGGTTTGATCTGTCATCATTTTTTCCGCACAATATATATTCAGCTCCATAAGACAGGGCATTCCCTTCGGATGGATTTATATATGTCCCCAGATTATCAAATACATATTGCCCATATAGTGCTCTCGTAATCAGATCTCCGGAATTTACAGAAGAACTTCCCTTTCTCAGCCTTCTTTTCGATACAGCTTTAGAAAAGTCCGCCGATTTATCCGAAGCCTTGCTTCCGTCCGGCAGATATAGCGACAAGCTTTTAGCCTTCTTCTTTTTCTTTGCTGATGGAATGGGATCATCTACTCCGGTCCAGTCTTTTTCGGGATAAGATTTTGCCTCAGTGCCGTCATCCTCAAAGGAATCCGGGTCTTTCAAAGCTTTTTCTCCGTTATTCAGCTGATCCGATACGGCGTCTACTCCCTTGTCGGCAGATTCGGCGTCATCAGTACTATTTTTTATCTTGTCAAGCGCATCTCCAGGTATAGCAGTAAGCTCTTTTTTTGCCGCAAGTTTTATGAAGGCAGCGCCACCATTATCGGTGAGGTAGCCAACATTACTTATGGCACAAGCACCGGGACGGAGTCTTAGAAGATCCAGCTCATTCTTTCCTGTATCGCTTATGGCATTTTCTTCCATTCTCTTCAGCATCCTGTCTTCAAGCACAGCGATTTTTGCTGTATCTCCTGACAGTGTCACATCGAGTCCGGTTATTCCATAATCATCCCACAGCTTGTCCACATACATGGAATACATGCTCTCGGCAGATACCAGGCTTATATCATCGGCTCTGACCGAGAGCATACGGATCCTTACGGATTCCGCCATTGTGAAGGCCAATGACAGCATTGTCAGCATTATCAATGCCAGAAAAACTGTCATTCCTCCGTCAGCTTCAGCTAGATTTGCTTCACGTTTGAATTTATTGTCTTGAATATGGAATTTACAAGCTTCGTAATCTTGTCTTTGAAGATTATTACTATGCCAATAAGCACCACCAGAATCAATATCACCTCGACTGTGCCAATGCCATCCTCCTCCATCAGAAAATCCGACAAATACCTTTTTAATCCTGTTCCTTTTTTGTTGTTTTCCATGCTTTTTCCCTTTCTATTGCATATTTGATGTAACTCCGCTCAACGCGGGATATATTAGAACCACAAGTATCACCATAAGAAGACATATCATTGGCGCCAGGAGCTCTGTTGAAAGCTTTTCTCCACGCGCTCTGATCCCGTTTCTCTCGCTTTCATATATTTCTTTTCTTTCGTTCAGAAGCTTCTCAGAAAGCGTCCCGGTACCCCTGTCCATATCAGAGATGATCATCATCACAAGTTTCTTAAAATGACGGTCTTTACTTTCTGTTCCAAGTTTTCTTAATGCTTCTCTCTCTCCGGCTCCCGAATCGATCTCATTCACTGCTCTTACTATAAGCTCATATCCCGGCCGCTCTCTTGCTTTTCCTTTTTTCTCCTTGATATATGTTTCTGAAATACGTTCAAAGGCGTTTTTTACTGTTATTCCCGATGATATATATAAAGAAAGCGAGCTGATGATATCCGTATAATCGCGCTCCATATCCTTCTTCCGGGCATCTTCTCTCTTTTTCTCTTCTGCTTTCTTTCCTGCAATTATTCCAATCGCAGCTGCAATTCCGAGAAGCGACAAGGTGATCCCTCTGTTATCGGACTTCTGATACCATCTGAGATTTCTGCCGTTTAATTTTGAAGGAAGGCTTAATTTTTCTTTTCCTTTTTTATCAGCTTGATTAGCTTCTGTCTCCACTGCCCGTTTAAATCCTTCCCTGCTGTCAGTCTCAGGCGGGAGCAGTCTTATCGGGAATGAGAGATATGATCTGTGATCTCCCGCGGAAAGCTCAGCCGCGCATTCTATTATCACAGGATCAGAAATGCTTTTTTCAGTAAGGATTTCTCCATTATCTCCTATGTAATCACCGTCCCCGAAACTTATATGCGATATGACAAGGCCATTACAATAGGATTTTCTGACATCGAGATCTGTCTTTACTTCTGACAGGCTCTTATTATCTCCTTTAAGAGTCTTTTCTATCTCGGCTTCTGCCTCCTTGAATAATTTCTCTGCCTGTTTTTTTGTCAGCTTCTTTTCTGTAATCTTTATTTTTATTTTTTCCTTCTGCTTCCCGTCGCTGACGAGATATGTCTCATCTTTCTCATCCTCATCCACCTCAGGTCTTGCAGCATATTTTACGGGCGTATTTTCAGATACTGCAGCGCTTATGCAAAGAATCAGAGCCAGAACTTCAACTATATAAAGCAGCTTTGCCGCTTTCTCAGGAATGACACCGCCTGAGTTTTTGATTATGAAAAAAACGGCTGTCAGAGAAGCTGCCGGAATTATAATTTTCACAGACACTCACCTCTCCTTATTATTTTCCTGCCGAACAATATGGCAAATACATATACGATAAGCATTGCCGTCATCAAGCCTATGCCCTTTATTTCTCCATAAAGCGGAGCTGTAAAGTCCGGTGACACGATTCCTATATATAAAAGGATCAAAGCCGGCATGACACTCATTATCTTTAATTCAAAGCGCTTTTCGCTTGTCATTGCTTCAATCTCATCCACAAGCTCCAGCCGCTCCCCTATCTCCGCAGCCGATCTTTTTATGTCTTCCGTATAACCTCCGCCGAGCCGCTTGGCAAATGAAAAGACGTTGGCAAATTCACGGACTTCCCTGTAAGGCTCTTCATCAGCAAACTCAAAGAACGCTTTCTCAACAGGAGTCCTGAGCCTCACAGCCATATTTACCTTATGAACAGACGGAACTATACAGGATTCATCTCCGAATATCTCCTTCAGTTCCTTCTCGGCCATTAAAAATGCGTTTTCAATAGACGCTCCTCCGGACACGGAAGACGAGAGTGAATTTAAAAGTTCCCTGTATTCCTTTCTGAATTCCCGGTCACGCTCATACCTCATATCCTCTCCGGTGATCTTGAAGGTCAGAAGATAGGCCGGAACAATAAAAACCATTCCCCAGGGACTTCTGTATCCTATATAAGAGACAGCTGCTGAAATAAATGCCGGACAGATCAGGCGGATAAATGTCCACTTCTTATTAGTTTTTCCCGTTTTTTCAACTCGCCTTCCTTTTGCCATACACCGTCTCCCTTGTATAAATAAAGCGGTCTGAGTCTCACCTCTCCATTCGCTATTCCGTCCGTCTCTCTTATCTCAAGGAGTTTTCTGGACCTGTCTCTCATCCTGCCGAGATGTATGAAGATATCAATTCCCGACACTATCTGCTGCCTTATTGCTCGAACGGGCAGGTCGATCCCTCCCTGCAGCACCATGGTTTCTATCCTCGCTGCCGTATCCTCTGCAGAATTCGCGTGCAAAGTTCCCATTGTACCGTCATGCCCCGTATTTAAAGCCTGCAAAAGTTCCAGTGCCTCAGCCCCACGGCATTCTCCTATGATGATGCGGTCCGGACGCATTCGTAGCGATGTCTTTACAAGATCTCTTATTGATATCTCCAGGTTCCCGTCCAGAGATCTCTGTCTGCTCTCCAGCCTCACCAGATCCGCGATACCCCTTACCTGCAGCTCAGCCGAATCCTCTATTGTGATCACGCGCTCAGACCTCGGGACATATTCGGTAAGCGCATTCAAAAAAGTCGTCTTACCGCTGGATGTACCTCCGGATATCATAATGTTGTATCCTGCCTCTACGAGATCTTTCAAAAACTCCGCTATCTCCCGGCTAAGTGTTTTGTACCGTATCAGCTTTTCCATAGTGATGGGATCTTTAGGAAATTTTCTTATTGTGATAATGCCGCAGTCCACAGCTGCCGGAGGCAGCACTATGTTTACTCTGGCTCCGGATTCCGGCAGCCTGGTATCTAGTATAGGCCTGGTCTCATTCACTACCTTGTTTTCCTTGCCGGCTATGTGCTGTATCAGATCCAAAAGTCTCTCCGGCGGTCTGAAAGTCAGACCGGTCTCGATTATCTCTCCGTTTTTTTCAATAAATATATGATCCGGTCCATTTATCATTATCTCGGAAACCGCATCATCCTCCAGAAAATCCTCAATAATATCGAGCCGGCGGAGAGAATTGAAAATTTTCTTTTCCAGCTTTTTTCTTTTCTCCACAGATATAGGATATTCACTGGCAATAGCGCATATCTCCGTACGAATCTGAGACAGGACTTCATCATCACAAAGAGTCCTTGATAAATCTATTTTCGACAGAACGCTCTGTCTTATTAATTCTTCTGCTCCATCCATCAGCCGGCTCCGCAGAAATTCTTTCTCATAAATAAACCAAGATTTCCGTAAATCATATCTTTCATCGCGAAACTGTCATCTGACACAGCAGCTGCCGACATCGGAAGCATCACCTCGCGGATCTCTATTCTGTCGCACTGTTTTTTAATGAATTCCATAAAGCGCTTTTCAGGCTCCTTATAATATTCCCCCGGTTTTCCAAGTATTATCATGGCATCCATCAGAATTAGCATGGTGTCAAAACCCTGAGGTATGTCCCCAAACAGGATAACGACTTTGCCAAAGTCTGCCTCCCGTATTTTGTCGAAAAGCTCGATCCACTGTTTTTCCGTCACAGAAGCGAGATCCGACGGATTCAAAACCGGACCTATATAAGATATTCCTTCATATACATCTGTATAGGAACTGAGATTAAATCCGGCAGGACTTGTCTCGATATCATATATGCAGTCCAGAAGATTTGACCTTGGATTTCTGCCGGTCAGCCGGGACAGGATGCTGTTCTCCTCCAGATCCAGAAACATCACTTTCTCTCTGTCAGCGAGCAATCTGCTGTATAAAATCGAAAACGGCAGCATGAGTTCATGCTTCATTGGCGAATAGATACCGGTGAATTTGGTTTCGGATGTTGCATCTTTTCTCTTCCCGGCGGGGACCTCCCAGTCTATCTGGCACAGCCTGTCCAGAAAGAGATCCATATCCTGAAATTTGTAAATGGACTCGTACTCCTTGTATCCGATCTCCTCGTATCCGCACAGCTGAATTCTGTGCTCTATTATTCGCTCACCGGATCCTTCTTTTTCATCAGCCTTCAGATATTCCTCTGTCATAAGAGCTATACTGAACCGTCCCTTCTCCCTAAGGAAAGATTCCACACTTGTATCACATACGATCCTTAAGTCCTTTCTGCTTCCAATCAGAAATCTCATAAGCGCTTCAGCATAACTCCTGTCACTGTCGCATATCAGTATGCTTTTTTCTTTCATCACCACACCTCCGTCACAAAAAGAAGCAGCGTTCCCGCAAATATACAGACACCGAAAGGTATTACATCATTTTCTGTCCCAAGGCTTTTGTATCTTTTTACTTTACCTTCCCTAAAGCATTCCATCAGATAATCGCGAAGCGTATATATTCTTATTATGAGTTCTTTCCTCCTTGCGATCCGTATCAAGGACCAGGCAGCGCCTGCCAGAAATGAAAGAAAAATAAAATACAGCGATTCTCTTGTGGTAAAAATCAGTGATACAGCAGCCATCAGCTTGATGTCGCCGGCTCCGATCGATCCTGTAACATTAAGAGGTATAAGAATGAGAAGCGAAACCATCATATTCAAAAGTCCGAGCCCCAGGCCTTTCAATCCAAACCGGACAGAGCAGCTGATTAATCCGGTAAGAGCTATCGGCAGGATATAAAGATTCGGGATCTTCTTAAGCCTTATATCCATGATCGCCGCAGGCCATGTAATCAATGAAGCTATCATAAATCTCATCATATGCGCCTCCGTAATGTGACTTGATTATACAGGCGGGGAATTGATTCCTCCATGACAAGACATGCAGATTTATTTTTTGTATAATATGCATTTTTTATTTTTTGTGAAATATAAATAAAACCAGACCGGAGTTTTAAGCCTGTTAATATTTGATTTCTACAGATTATTGTCGATAATAAAACTAAAAAAGAGAATGGGGTTTCCATTCTCTCCTCCGCATTGTGGATTTTTACCAAGAACCTATTTTCTGGTATCAGACCAGATAGCCTCTGTTTGTGTCAGAGTCAGTATCTGTCTCATTAAGACATCTTCTGCCGTAGGTAATGCCGGCCGTTACTGAGCCTGCATTCTTCATCAACTGACCGCTGTCATCATTTGACGCGATCTCAAGAAAAGCGTCCCTGAGCACTGTCATGATCGCTCTGATATTATTTATTACATCATCGCTTTTCCTGTAAGTAAGCTTTGCGATCTCCCTCTCTGCATAGGTATAGATCCTGTAAAGATCGCGGGATATAGCGTATTTGAAATCAAGGTCATTTTTAAGATGCCTGACAGTCTCTGACGCGCCCCGGACTGCTTTTATATATTCTTCATCATCCTGACTCTTGCCGGCATCATCGAGCCTCTGAAGCAAAATGTCATAGAGGATCACGACCAGTTCCGACCTGTTTGCGCCCGCTATCCTTCTTGTAAAAATATTAATATCTTCTTCTGTCATCTGTTCACCTGATTACAGTATAAAATCCATAGCCGGACATAGTAAAAAACATATTGCAACAAAACCGCCCGAATGTTTATTTCTGCAGAAGCTGCAAAGCCATCTGCGGGATCTCATTTGCCTGCGCAAGCACGCTTGTTGCAGCCTGCTGAAGTACATTTTCCTTCGTATATTCCGTCATTTCATATGCCATATCAGCATCGGTTATTCTTGACATCGCGCTTGTCATATCTTCATTTGTCTCACCTAGAGAATTGCTGGTATGATCAAGTCTGTTTTCATATGCTCCAAGCTTTGCCCTGATATTATTTATACGGTCGATCGCCTTATCCAGCATAGCAATCGATTTTCCCGGACCATTGACCGTAGTTACTTTAAGATCATCAATATAGAGCGATTTTGTATCAGTTGACGGTATGCCTACCTTCATTGTCTGATTTTCATTCGAGCCTATCTGAAGACTCATGGCACCCATATCGGTAACTTCTATATCCACATTTCCAATGTATCCGGCTTCTGCCATAAAATCCAGCTCGAATCCGTCCCTGTCGGTAACAGTCATATGATTTCCGTCATAAGATATGGTCGCACTGTCTGTAAACCTTGATTTGTTATTGGCATCACTTGTCACATCCTCGTCAGGCTTGATGAGGTCTACCTCAGCGTCGCTGCCGGATGAAATCATTTCTCTCTGAAGACCCAGATACGCTGACAGCTCATCACTTGATACCGTTATATTTAATGTCGCGTTTTTGCCATAATCTGCTGATGTAAAGGCAAGTTTTTCATTTGCGTCGGATATCTTCGCTTCTCCTTTTTCTGCTGCCTCTCTTAATGCCGCATAAACCTCATCGCCGGACATTCCCTCGCGGATCTCAGCCTTTGCGCCGTTTATCTCCACACTCCCGGCCTGATCCTTCGTTACTGTACCAAGAGAAGCCGGCGAGATGCCGGATGAAAGTGAAGCCTGTTTTGCGGATTTATTGATCTTTATTGTATACTTCCCGGCAACAACGGCATCTGTCGCGCGCTCCCTTGTCAGATGATCTGCATATACTCTGGTGTCAAGAGAACCGTCCAGAAGGTTTTTGGTATTGAATTCAGTGGTTTCAGACACCCTGTCGATCTCGGATTTCAGCTGATCTATCTCTGCCTGAATGACTGCTCTGTCATTGTCTGAATTGGTATCATTTGCCGCCTGGACGGAAAGTTCCCTCATTCTCTGAAGCATATCTGCCACTTCCTTCAGAGCTCCATCAGCTGTCTGGATAACACTGATCCCATCGTTTGTATTACGGCTCGCCATGTCGAGACCGGCGATCTGGGTATCCATCCTGCCGGATATAGCCATTCCGGAAGGATCATCGTAGGCGTGATTTATCTTGTAACCGCTTGACAGTCTCTCCATGGCGGCAGAGAGATTTTTCTCGGTGCGGAGAAGCTGGTTATTTGTCATTACTGCAGAAATATTGCTGTTTATTCTCATTATACTGTCTCACTTTCTATTCTATGAAACAGCTTCCTTGCTGATGGATTCGGGGACATCCTGTCACCATTTATTATATCGGCATATAGCCGCTTTATTATTACATACTAAAACTTCCCACATCAATAATGAAAATTTTCGTCGCAAGGATTCATTCGCTTTTTGCGCATTTCTGCTTGAACGATTGTCAACCGAGCCGCAGCTAGCGTGCTCGCTCACGACGAAAAACACAATGTTCGCCACCATCTGTGCATCTCTTGGCAAGCTATAATGAATCCTTTGCGACGAAAGCGATCCATGGAATGTGGGAAGTTTTAGTTACATCACTTTCATCGAAGCTCTCACCAGAGCCTTTGCGATCCTGTACAGAGTCCTTGTATCCGGTTTTTCGAACCCGCCGGATTTTTTTTCTTCGGATCTCATGGAAGATTCTGACCAATTTCGCCCATTTCCGGTATAGATATCGGATGTTTTTATGGAACCGTTCAGGACACATTGAAGATCAAGCTTTATATGAGCTTCGTCTTCTATACCGCTTCTGATAAGGCTTTCATTATTTTTCAGGATCTCAAGAGTTTTAGTATTCGAAGCACTTATAACACCATGACCGGTCTCTTTGTCTGATTCGATCTCTGCATATATGATTCCTGATCTTTCAGTCTCGATCATTGCGGATACCCTGCCCGGCTTATCAGTCCCGCTCTGAAATAGTATTCTCATGTCGGTATAATCTTCCGAAAGGCGAACCGGCACATGATAAAATTCATTTTTCGACATCTGCTTTATTACCGAGAGCTGACGGCTCAGTCCCTTCAGCATCTTAAGATCGATTTGTCCATCAGGACTTAATGCCCTGACCTCTGTTTCAGAAAGAGCGAGAGCGGTCAGCCTGTCTTCTGCAGCTATCATGGATTCCTCCGAATCCATATCACGAGAAAGCTCATTTTCTATATATTCATCACAGGCATTATCATAATCGGGAACATCCTTTAATTTCTTTTCCTTTAAAACCGAGGCAAGCGGACTGCTGCCGCGGAGAAGACCGCTTATACCGTATAAATTAGCCGGCGTAAGGGCTATATCGTAAGCAGAAAGTACTTTATAGGCATAATCAGTCCCATTCGCTGCTTCCTTTATGTCTTCCCTTATATCATCTATCCTCTTTTTCTCAATATCATAGGGCTCCGGCACATTTTCCATAGCAGTCAAAAGTTCATCCGGCTTCATTTGAAGCGCCTTTTCACTTCCTCCGGCCCCCGTGAGCTTTGCCGGCGTTATTATCTCTTCAGACCTTCTTAAGGCAGCCTTCTGAAGAGCATTCTCTATTGCGTCCTTTATGCTGTTTTCGTATCCCGCAGATTCCGTCAGACCTGTATTTTCATCTACCTTCCTGTCAATGCCTTTCCTTCCTCTTATTACGGTAAGGAGATTTCCAAGCGTCACCGGAATGGCTGCTTTTATTAATTTTCCAACAGCAGCTCCATCGGTCTCATTTACCTCATGTATGAGCCTGTATATGCCTATGAATCCTTTCTTTTCATCGTCGCTGATACCGTCCGTATTTTCCAATCTGAAGAGGAAAGAATAAAGGGATTCGTCATTTTCCTCTTCCCCGCCATCAGATGACAGCTCTTCCATTGTCATGTCAAGCGGATTTTTCCCTTCCCGGAGAAGAGACAGGACAGCTGATGGTTTCAGGTTCTTTATTGCCTTATTAAAAAGACTGTCGGCAAATGACACTTTTTCAATGTTTTCTCTTGTGAGGTCAAGCGAATTATATCCGAGGATCCTTACAGCCCTCTCATTTTCATCGTTTCTCTCCATGCCCAGTTCATCAAGGACCTTATAAGAATCCTCAAAGGCTTTGCTGATATTGTCTCCCAGGTCAGGCCGCACTTCAGTTCCAACAGCTTCATAAGTTCCGATCGCCCTGTTTCCTCTCACTTCGCTTGACAGGACACTTATTCTTCCAAGTGTCTCCTTTCTTATATCGTATGAAATATAACGGCCGAGAAATGATACCGGCGTTTCTTCAATATTTTTCCCGGCTTCAGCTGCCTTCGAGAAGGTATCCATTGCATCATCCGGCTTTGAATCAACAAGAGATGTGGCTGCCAAAAGATCTGACAGAGGCTCAGTCTCTATATCCACGCCAAAACGAATAAAAGCGGACAGGTTCGTATAAGTCAGATATTCCTTAGCGTCATTAATTAGTTTTATATAATCAGTCTGATTACCTGCCGTATTATCAATTGCATTTTCTACAATATTTACTGCTGAATTCCCGACTGAATTTCCTGCAGTATTTACTGCGGTATTCCCGGCTGCATTTCCATCCGCATTTCCTGCCGAAATCAGAGAATACGCCCGGAGGTTTCTCAGGTTCAGTACCTGTCCGTTTGACGCAGCAGTCTCAGCATCGTCCGGCGATATTATTCTTATTGTGTCAAGGGCTTTTTCAACCCTCTCATCCATGCTGCAGCCGCTTATCATCATTATTTTTTCCGGCTGCCTTCCCTCATTGGCTTCCTTATTCAGTTCTTCCTCTCCAACCGACCTTATTTCTGATTGAAGTTTCTCCAGTGAGGATATGTTTTTTCCATTGACCGGAATATCTTCTTTGATAAGCCACTCTGCCTCTTTAACGGCATTTTTGTCAGGAGCGACTCCGGCTCTTTTCAGGCAGTCACATATTTCGTCTTTATTTATTCCCAGATCTTTGACATCCGCATTTTCTATAGCGTAGGAAAGACTCTCATCATCGTTCGAGCCGTCAGAATATACTGCTTTAAATAAATTCTCCAACGTTGGTTCATAATTATTCTTTATCAAAAAAGAAGCCGCGCGGGATGAGATCTCATTGCCAGTCTTCTCCTCCACATCAGCTGCCATAGCTCTGGCTTTTTCTATATCACACTTCAGGGCATTTGCCTCAGCATACGATCCGGTCATCGCCCTGACTGCCTTATCGGAAAGGCCTCCCATGGCGCTTATGTCAACTCCTGCTTTTGCAAGATTCATCTTTATCTGGTCCGATACCGTAACAATCTCGCCTGAATCCAAATCTTTCGGAGAAAGTCCCAGTTCCTCCATCTTTGAAAAAATATCATAAGACATGTCAGCCGCTCTCATGAATTCATTTTTTATTCCCGATATCGTATCGGATAAAGCATCCCTGCTGCCGTTTTCAGCATCCCCATTCAAATCGCATGTGCTATATGTAACGGCATCATCTTTTTCTATGCCAAAGGATATATCCATTATGTATGAATCCGGCTGAAGTATTTTCTTATCATTTCTGACCGAAGGATTTGCTTTTGTTATTCCGGCCTTAAGATTGTTTGCGACAAGATCTATCTTCATTTATCTACCTCTTGAATCTACATAACTCTCTTTTTAATACATCGGTTATCCTTAATAAAAAATGAATGGCAGAACGGATATCATATTTCCGTTCTGCCTTCAAGTGCCCGAAGCAATGTCATCTCATCTATATTTTCAAGATCCCCGCCCACGGGCACCCCGCTTGCGATCCTTGTTGTCTTTATTCCTGCAGGTTTTATCAGCTTTGAAATATACATGGCTGTAGTCTCGCCCTCAAGGGATGAATTTGTGGCAATAATTACTTCACTTACATCCTCTTTTGATATCCTCGCCATCAGCTCCTTCAGCTTGATGTCGTCCGGACCTATGCCCTGCATTGGAGAAATCGCTCCATGCAGAACATGATATACTCCGTCATATTTTCCTGTCTTCTCATAAGCAGCCAGATCCTGAGTATTTTCCACGACCATTATCTTCTTATGATCCCGCCTTGGATTGCTGCATATAGGACACAGATCACTATCGGTAAGGGTAAAACATTCCCTGCAATAATGCACCTTTTCTCTTGCCTCAGTTATCGTATGCGCAAGTCTCTTTGCTTCTTCCTTCGGCATATGGAGAATATGAAAAGCTATTCGCTGAGCTGATTTTGCTCCTATTCCCGGCAGTCTTCCAAGCTCGTCTATAAGCGAGGATATTTCTTCAGAATAGTATTCCATCAGCCGAATATATCAGGACTGATGCCGCCTGAAATCCTTGACATTGACTGCTGGGAAGCGTCATTCACCATCTTCACAGCTTCATTTACCGCTGCCGTTACGAGATCCTCAAGAGTCTCTACGTCATCCGGATCCACAGCGTCAGGAGAGATAGTGATCTTCTTCACTTCATGCTTTCCGGTCATGGTTACACTCACTGCGCCGCCGCCTGCTGTCGCTGTGATCTCTTTCTCCTCTAATTCCTTCTGAGCTGCCTCCATCTGGCGCTGCATCTTCTGCGCCTGCTTCAGCATGTTGTTCATTCCTCCGGGTATCTGTCCTCCCGGAAATCCACCTCTTCTGGACATATTCCACTCCTTCTAATCATCTATGTCTGTCTCTGTTATTTTTATTTTATGTTCCTGTTCAAACCTTCCTATTGCACCTTCACGGATAAGGTCTGTCGGATAACCTGTATCATTCAAAGTAATAATGATCTTAACTTTCCCGCCTATATATTCTGATGCAAGTTCTGACAGCCAGTCCAGGTTTTCAGGATGTTCTTTAGCTTCAATGTATCTTTCCTTATCAAACTCGTTATTATCATCAGCCACAAGCTCAATCTCATCATTATCTGAAATAGACACAAAAAGATTCTTTACACTCTGATACAGCAATGGATTACTGTCTGCCACTCTCTTCAAGAAGTCCGGCCACT
Organism: uncultured Lachnospiraceae bacterium; assembly: GCA_900316665.1. GTDB lineage: Bacteria > Bacillota > Clostridia > Lachnospirales > Lachnospiraceae > Lachnocurva. Next base: position 65,673 of record ONDV01000002.1, on the reverse strand, counting down.
TGCTGCACAGCTTCTTCACATCTTCAGGCGCTGCCGGATTTATTTTTTTTTTCACCGGCGCTGCCGGGTGATTTGCTTCAGCAGGTTGCACTTTCACTGCCTGCACAGTGATTCCTGATTCAAGCCTTTTTATCCTGTCATATAAAGATGCGTAATCATTCTGCATCTGCGGACTTGCCATCCTGATGACAGCTACCTCCAGCATCACTCTTTTCTCTGTCGTATTCCTCATCTCAGATACGGCGGAAGACAGGATTTCAATATATCGCAGAATTCTCTCTCCGTCAAATTCTGCCGACTGAGCCTTCAGCAAAGAAAAATTCTCTTTTGACATATCAAGCGTATCAAAAGCATCATCCGGCAGGTTTGCAGCCATGAGCAAATTCCTGATATACCATAGAAAATCTGCCGCAAACTGCTGCAGCTCACGTCCCTCAGCTATTGCCTGCTCCAGATGTCCTATAGCTCCTGCCGCATCATATGCCTTCACGCACTCCATAATATCATAAAAAACGCTAGTATCCACAGCTCCCAGAGAAGCCAGCACATCATTATATGTTACCGTCTCATCTCCGGTGCGGATCGATATGCATCTGTCCAGAATCGAAAGCGCATCTCTCATTGAGCCGTCTGCGCGTTTCGCAATATAATTAAGAGCCTTTTCCTCGATGGAAACATTTTCCCTCTCCATCAGCTCTCGCATCCTGTCTGTAATCGTCTCTACTGATATCCTCTTGAAGTCATATCTCTGACAGCGCGACAAAATGGTAACAGGAACAGTCTGGACGTCAGTAGTTGCCAGAATGAAAATCACATATTCCGGCGGCTCCTCCAGAGTCTTAAGAAGCGCATTGAATGCCTGCTTGGACAGCATATGCACCTCGTCTATAATGAAAATCCTGTATTTCCCGACCTGAGGAGGATAGCTTGTCTTTTCGGTAATCTGCCGAATATCATCAACGCTGTTATGCGATGCCGCATCAAGTTCTTCCACATCCAAGTCGTGATTTTCCAGTATCTCTTTGCAGGTATCACATTCATTGCAGGGATCACCGTCCACAGGTCTTTCGCAGTTTACTGCCCTGGCGAATATCCTTGCCATGGTGGTCTTACCTGTACCGCGCGTTCCGGTAAACAGAAAGGCATGTCCTATCTTCCCGGTCTTTACCTGGTTCTTAAGAGCTCTTACTATATGATCCTGACCTTTGACCTCCTGAAAATCTTTCGGACGAAACTTCCTGTATAAAGCTACATATGACATATCAATCTCCGAAGCTGATGCCGAGATCCTTTATTTCTCTTATCATCTGTCCATTCGGATCCACGGTCTTCAGCTTCCCGGCCACTTTTTCAAGAGAAACTCTCTTGGTAGAACCATTGACCATCGCAATCATGTTTCCATAATCCTTTTCAAGGATCGCCTCTGCGGCAGCAGCTCCAAGTCTGGTACAGAGTATGCGGTCGTATGCGTTCGGCGCTCCGCCTCTCTGCATATGTCCGGGAACAGTTACTCTTGCTTCCACTCCCGCCTTCTCTTCCAGCTCGTGCGCTATCTGATAAGATACCGATGGATATTTTGACATCTCCATCTTCTTCTTATATTCCTTCTTGGCAAGAGCCGCATCTTCTTTGGATATGGCTCCTTCGGCAACCGCAAGGATGGTAAAATTCTTTCCTGAATCATGTCTTTTCTTAATTGCCGATATTACGTTATTGATATCATACGGGATCTCCGGAATCAGGATGATGTCTGCTCCACCGCCAACTCCTGCATAGAGAGTGAGCCAGCCGACCTTATGCCCCATTACTTCTACTATAAATACTCTGTTATGAGATGCCGCAGTCGTATGGATGCAGTCAATGGCATGTGTAGCTATATCGATGGCGCTGTAGAAGCCAAACGTCACATCAGTGCCATATATATCGTTGTCAATGGTCTTTGGAAGATGGATAATGTTCAGCCCTTCCCTGGACAGTAGATTTGCTGTCTTCTGAGTGCCGTTTCCTCCAAGTATCACCAGACAGTCCAGCTTAAGTTTATTGTAATTTGCCTTCATCGCCTCAACCTTGTCGAGGCCGTTTGCGTCCGGCTTTCTGATGTCCTTGAAAGGTGTCCTTGATGAACCAAGTATGGTTCCTCCGACTGTAAGAATTCCCGAGAAATCCTGTCTGGTCAGAAGTCTGTATTTGCCATATATAAGTCCCTGATATCCATTCAGAAATCCGTATATAGTAAGGTCATCGACCTTATTTGACAGAGCCTTCACCACTCCTCTCATAGCTGCGTTCAGTGCCTGACAGTCACCTCCGCTGGTCAACATTCCAATCTTCATTTATTGCTCCCTTCATTACAGAAATTATCTGCCGTATTCACATAAGACATGAGACGCAGTCAGCTCTTCTGCGAGTTCCCATTCCCATTTATTTTTCAATGAGATCTTTTTTGTGTATATCCTGATCTCTCCTGTGCCGCTGCCGCCAGACATGATATTTCCGGCATACGCTTCTCCGTCAGGAGATTCATATCTCTCTCTGACCATTTCCTTTATCGGAGATCTAAGTTCTGCAGACACCTTATGGATCGGTGTCTCCTGCTCTATTCTCCAGACTATCTCATTTTTGTTTTTCTTGACCTTGGCCACCGTCCTGGTCATTGTCCACACCTTAGAAAAATTGAATTCGTAAGGTCGTCCTTCTATCCAGAATGCAGACATCAGCTTATTACTAAGCTTTATGGGACCGACCCTGAAATTTCCTCCGCCTATTGTAAATGCGCTGTTATACAGCCTCTCTCCGGTCTTATTATCATAAAGATCTGATGAAGAAAGACATATCACCGGCTTTGCGATATCGGATCCCCAGCTTTTATCGGCATAGCCATAGGATGTTTCCGGATCTATATGATATAATACGCCATTTAATGAGACGTCGCCCGAATATTCTGTCTTCATTCCCTGAATATGCCAGTATATCTGCGAAGCGTCGCTGTCTCTGAAAACCTTTCCTGTTCCATATCCTGCATTAAAGGCAATTTTCTTATCTATCTTCAGATCCCAGATCATGTTTCCGGCATTTGTCATCCATTCCGGATGTTCCGTGGCCTCTTCCTCACTTACTCCTATCATTCCAAGAGTCCTTGACTCAGACAGGAAACAATTATCAGCGCTTATGAGGAAGGGAGCGTCCGCTTTTATCGTCACATTATCCCATCCGAAATACCTTTGGAGCTGAATCGGTTTTTCACCATATGCACCGGCATGTATCATAAGATATGATGGTCTTTTCCCGCTTTTTTTATTTTCAGGGAGCTGACCAAATACCGGATCCGGTCCGCCATTCCCCGGGTTTACTGCAATGAAATCAATGAAAAAGATTTTCTCATCACCGGTCTCTTTATTATGTCCGATGAACATCTGCCTCCACATGTCAATGCCATGATCGGCCAGTCGTCCGTCCAGCATGAAAAGATCCTTATTCTCATCAGGCTTGTTAAAAGATATTTCCGTATTATCTCCTGATGCTGTCTTCTCCGACAGAGCCGTTTTCAGCTTTTTGATATCAACTTTTGGAAATTCAATATTTTTAAGATCTATCTTAGGTAATTCCATAAAATGCCTCTCATTAGCATATATTCTCTTGCCTTTCACGCATTTTTATTGATTATAACATGAATTTGATAATCTATCTTGATAAATTATCATTAATATTGTAATATGATATCTGCTTTTTATGGAGAGTTACCCAAGCGGTTCAAGGGGGCGCACTCGAAATGCGCTAGGCCGGGTTACCGGTGCGAGGGTTCGAATCCCTTGCTCTCCGCTGTATCATGACCGTTCCTCTTTTCCGGGAACGGTCGTTTTTTGGAGGAAATATGTCAGGAACTCATCAGTATCTTACAGCACAGGATGTTGAAAAAATAAAAGAGGAGCTAAACGAGAGGAAGGTTGTTACCAGGCACAAACTTCTCGATGAAGTAAAGGAAGCCCGGGCTCAGGGAGATTATTCGGAAAATTTCGAGCTATATGCCGCTAAAAAAGCGAAAAATCAAAACGAGTCCCGCATCCGCTATCTGGAAAACGTATTAAAGAATTCTACTGTCATTTCAGATAAATCCGTATCAGGTGAAGTCTGCATAAATAATACCGTTACCATTTATTATCCCGATGATGATGAAGAACAGACATTTAAGATCACAACTTCCATCCGTTCCAACTCAATGGAGGGCAGACTTGATGTCGAATCTCCTCTTGCGAAGGCTATTATGCACCATCACGAGGGTGAAACGGTCACCGTGCATGTCTCACCTGATGTAAATTATGATGTGAAAATCCTTAAAATTGACAGCACCACTAACGGAGACGATGATCTCCGCTCCTTCTAGCCGAATTGTTTTTATATGATCCAAAAAGGCGTTTGAAAAGCATAAAGCTTTTCAAACGCCTTTTTTTATCTGTATTCTGCCAGATTCTGTCTCACAAGAGACTTTCTCAGCGCCGTCTCTGCGCGCACAAGATCCAGATTTTTATCATGTCTTGCTATACGATCTCTTGCGCGTTTCTCCGCTCTCTTCGCGCGCTCCACATCAATCTCATCAGGCCATTCGGCAATTTCCGCCAGCATCGTCACTTTATCCGGCAGAATCTGCGCAAAACCGGAATGAACAGCTGCTTCTTTCAAGCCTCCGTTTTCATGAAGCGTTACAATTCCCGGCGAAAGCACACTTGTCAGTGGAATATGATCCTTATATACTCCAATCTCGCCTTCTCTGGTATTGAATTCAACCATAGACACACTTCCCTCATAGAATACTCTGTCAGGAGTGATTATCTGAACCGTAAATTCATTATCAGCCATCTCAACCTCTTAAAGCATTATTATGCTCTTTCTTCCGCTCTGGCGCGAACTTCATCAATAGTTCCGGCATTCAAAAACAGGGCTTCAGGCACATCATCCATCTTGCCGTCAAGAATCTCTCTGAATCCGCGTACCGTCTCCTGAACAGGCACATATTTCCCCTCCATGCCTGTGAACTGTACTGCAACAAAGAAAGGCTGCGACAAAAATCTCTGTATCTTTCTTGCCCGGCTTACAACCAGCTTATCCTCGTCCGACAATTCATCCATTCCGAGAATAGCGATAATATCCTGCAGTTCCTTGTATTTCTGAAGAATCTGCTGTACTTCGCGCGCGGTATCAAAATGCTCCTTTCCGACAATTCTCGGATCGAGCATTCTCGACGTAGAACCCAAGGGGTCCACGGCAGGATATATTCCAAGTTCAGATATGGATCTGTCCAGAACAGTCGTAGCATCCAGATGTGTAAATGTCGTTGCGGGCGCCGGATCAGTAAGGTCATCAGCAGGCACATATACTGCCTGAACTGACGTAATTGATCCGTTTCTTGTAGATGTAATTCTCTCCTGAAGCACACCCATTTCAGTTTGCAGCGTAGGCTGATATCCGACTGCTGACGGCATTCTTCCAAGAAGTGCCGACACTTCAGAACCTGCCTGTGTGAATCTGAAAATATTATCTATGAAAAGAAGCACATCTTTTCCTGAATGGTCACGGAAATATTCCGCCATAGTCAGACCGGTAAGCGCCACTCTCATTCTTGCTCCGGGCGGTTCATTCATCTGACCGAAGACCATGCAGGTCTTGTCGATGACGCCTGATTCCTTCATTTCGTAATAAAGATCGTTTCCTTCTCTGGTTCTCTCTCCTACACCGGTGAACACGGAATAACCGCCATGCTCTGTCGCCACATTATGGATAAGCTCCTGTATAAGCACAGTCTTTCCTACTCCGGCTCCGCCGAACAGTCCGATTTTTCCGCCCTTCTGATAAGGACAGAGAAGATCTACTACCTTAATTCCGGTTTCAAGAATTTCAGATGAGGCCGCCTGTTCCTCGAATGATGGCGGATCTCTATGGATCGGCAGCCTGTTCTCTGTCTTCGGAGGATCCTGCATATCTATTGGTTCTCCGAGAACATTAAACATACGGCCGAGAGTCTCCTCTCCTACCGGCACGGTTATCGGCCGTCCCTCGGTAAATGCTTCCATGCCCCTCTTCAAACCATCGGTAGGACCAAGCGCTATACATCTTGCCACATTATCTCCGAGATGCTGTGCAACCTCGCAGACAAGCTTTCCTCCATCTTTAAGAGGAATGTAGACCTCATCATTAATTGATGGCAGACCGCCCTCGGAAAAACGTATATCGAGCACGGCGCTGATTACTTTTGTTATCCTGCCTTTTTTAATATCTCCCACGTCTTTTCTCGCTCCCTTCATCTATGCCAGACTCTCAGCGCCTGCTACTATCTCCGTAAGCTCCTGAGTGATAGAACTCTGACGCGCCTGGTTATACCTCAGTGTCAGCTCATCTATGAGATCGCTGGCATTATCGGTAGCTGAATCCATTGCCTGCATCCTGGCTCCGTTTTCACTTGCGCTTGACTCTGCCATCGCACCATACAAAATACTTGTCACATAAGACGGTATTATCTGTTCAAGCGCCTCTTCTACACTCGGCTCATAATTCATCTTAAGACCATGAGTTTCTGTATCTTCCTTTTCATCTTCCTTTTCCACAGGCAGGAGCTTTATTTTGGTCGGAATATGAGAAACAGTATTTTTAAAATGAGTATAAAACAGATATATCTCTCCTATCTCACCTTTTTTGTATTTGTCCAGCAGCTCCAATGCTATCTTCTGCGCGTCTGAAAAGCACGGTTCATCAATCATCTCCGAATAATCAGAAGAAATTTCATAACCTCTTCCCGAAAGAGCGTCACGTCCTTTCTGACCTATACTTATTATCATAGCGTCATTTCTGTCAATTCCGGATGATAACACCTGTTTTACTATATTCTGATTGTATCCGCCGGCCAGTCCCCTGTTACTTGTAATCACAACCAGAGCTTTCTTATCCGACACGCCTCCGGTAAGATAAGGATGATCAAAAGATTCAGTCTCACCAAGCATAGTCTGAATAGTGCGGTACATATATCTGAAATATGGATCGTTTCCTTCAGCCCTCGCTCTTGCCTTCTGCAGCTTGACTGTCGCTACAAGCTTCATGGCCTTGGTAATCTGCTGTGTACTTGTAATGCTTGATTTTCTTCTTTTGATATCACGCATCGAGGCCATGACATATCACCTGCCTTCTAATTATCTTTGTAGCTTCCTTTGCATTCTTCAATCGCGCTCTTTAATTTTTCTTCTGTCTCCGCCGAGATCTCATGACTCGTCCTGATCGACTCGGTTATTTCCGGATATTTTGTCTCCACGATTTCAATCAGCGCCTTTTCAAACTGAAGCACATCAGCTGTAGGAATATCCAGAAGGTATTTCTTTGTGGCTGCATAGATAATAAGTATCTGATGCTCTACGCTCATAGGCTCATATTGAGGCTGCTTCAGCATCTCTCTTATTCTCTCTCCCATTGCCAGCTGCTCTGCTGTCGATTTGTCAAGTTCTGATCCGAACTGGGCAAAAGATGCGAGTTCTCTGTACTGAGCTAGTTCCACTCTTATTGGAGCGGCTATTTTCTTCATAGCCTTTATCTGCGCTGCGCCGCCGACTCTGGATACTGACAAGCCTGCATTTATTGCGGGTCTGAATCCCTCATTGAAAGCATCTGTCTCCAGATATATCTGTCCGTCTGTAATCGAGATAACATTCGTTGGAATGTATGCCGATACGTCTCCTGCCTGTGTTTCAATAATCGGCAACGCTGTGAGTGAACCTCCTCCCAGCTTGTCAGAAAGCTTTGCGGCTCTTTCAAGAAGTCTCGAATGCAGATAGAATACGTCTCCCGGATATGCTTCTCTTCCTGGCGGTCTTCTCAAAAGAAGTGAGAGTGTCCTGTAAGCCTGAGCGTGCTTCGAAAGATCATCATATATGATCAGGGCATCCTCGCCGTTTTCCATCCATTCCTCACCAATAGCGCAGCCCGCATAGGGAGCCAGATACTGAAGAGGAGCCAGCTCTGATGCTGTGGCAGCAACGACGACCGTATAAGCCATAGCTCCATTTTCTTCAAGCGTCTTTACAATATTTGCAACTGTGGACTGCTTCTGCCCAATTGCCACATATATACATTTCACGCCTTCTTTTTTCTGGTTGATTATAGTATCTATGGCAATGGCAGTCTTTCCTGTCTGCTTATCACCAATAATCAACTCTCTCTGTCCGCGTCCAATCGGGATCATGGAATCGATTGCCTTGATACCGGTCTGGAGAGGAGTATCGACTGACTTTCTTGATATTACTCCTGAAGCCACTCTTTCTACGCGCCGTCTCTTGTCGGTCTGTATCGGTCCTTTGCCGTCTATAGGCTGCCCCAGAGCATTCACTACTCTTCCGAGCATTGCATCTCCTACAGGGACCTCCACTACACGGCCTGTTGTCTTTACTTCATCGCCTTCCCGGACTGCGTCAGCGTCTCCAAGCAATGCGGCGCCGACACTGTCTTCATCAAGATTCATGACCATGCCGTAGATATCATTTGGAAAAGCCAGAAGCTCTCCCTGCATTGCGTTCTTGAGACCATGAATATGCGCGATACCGTCAGCTGTCTGAACAACAGTGCCCACATCCGATACCTCAAGCTTTGACGCATATTTCTTCATCTCTTCCCTGATAACCGAGCTAATCTCTTCCGGTTTAAGATTCATGAACTGTCTCACCTACCTTAACTGTAATAAAAGCAGATCGCGGCGAAGATCCGAAATCGCGGTTCTGACACTGCTGTCAACCACACGGTCACCGATTCTTATTATCAATCCTCCCAGAAGCGCAGGATCGATCCTGTAATCAATGTCGATAGTGTCATAATCCGTAGTCTCTATCAGTCTCTTCTCTATCTTCTGCTTTTGTCCGTCATTCAGCTCCACCGCTGATGTTACAATGGCATTTCCTTCGCGCTTAAATTCACGCACTCTGGCTGTAAAGTCATTCAGCACATCCATAATTTTTCCGAAATGATGCTTGTCGGAAAGAATGTGCATAAGCTCAAGTATTTCATCCGATACAGAGCCGGAAAAAGTGCTGTCAATAAGAGCGCTCTTCTCTTCACCGCTTATTTCGGGATGAGTCATTACGGTTATGAAGTCCGGGTTCGCCTTCAAGATATCTTTAAGAGCGTTTGCCTCAGCTTCAAAATCATCCATGCGTAAAGGTTCTTCAACCGCCAGTTCGTACATGGCATTCCCGTAGATTTCAGATATCAGTCTTGCCATGTCTTCTCTCCTATTTCGCTTAAGGTCTCATCCAGAAGACGGTTCTCTGTATCCTCATTCATATTTACGGATACAATCTTTCCCGCCATGGCACACGCCACCCTGATGATTTCCTGCTTTATGTCGTCTTCAGCCCGTTTCTCCTCAAGCGCCGCCTCATCCTTCGCTCTCGCAATGATCCTCGACGCCTCTTCGCTTGCCTCAGATATGATGCGCTCGCCGTTTTTCTTAGCCTTAGCCCTGGCTTCCACCAGTATAGACTCAGCCTCTTTATCGGCATTTTTCAGCTTCGCCTCATATTCCGCCTTAAGCGCCTGTGCGTCTTTCTCAGAATCCTCTGCATTCTTCAGCTGATCAGCGATTTTTTTACGTCTCTTCTCCAGGAAATCCCTTACGGGATTAAAGAGAAGATGGGACATAATGAGAAACAGGAAGAAAACGGATATAGCCAGCAGCACCGTATCGTGCACAAGCTGGAAATCCAGATTGAATAATCTTGTCATATCTGACCGTTCCTCCTCTAATGTCTGTGGTCGTTAGATCAGAGGCTTTACAAACAAAAGAAGCAATGCTATTAAAAGTCCGTAGAGACCGGTAGTCTCGGCGACAGCCTGACCAAGAAGCATGGTCGTCATAATTTTTCCCTGAGCTCCCGGATTTCTTCCTACGGCAGCTGCTGCATATCCGGCTGCAATTCCCTGTCCAACGCCTGGACCGATACCCGGAATAACCGCCAGACCCGCTCCTATCGCTGAGCATGCCAGTATCAAATCCTGTCCTGTAATGTTCATAGTTACTTCCTCCTTCTTCTTTAAAAACTTCTCAGCTTTCATCTCCGCCGATAGCCTGCGCAATATAAGTCATTGTAAGCATCGTGAAGACATAAGTCTGAATCGATCCGGAAAACAGATCGAAATATACATGCAGTGCCGCAGGCCATACATATGCGATCTTAGACAGCATCCCGTACATGAGAGCCATGATGATCGTGCCTGACAGCACATTTGCAAACAAACGAAGAGATAATGAAATAGGAACAGCTATATCGCTTATGATATTTATCGGAAGCCATAAGGGCAGCCAGGGCGGAAGCGGAGATGTCTTTGATATCCACAGTTCCTTGGGGCTGTTGTGAACAACTTCATTTACATGAATCATAACAAATGTGATAAGAGCAAGCGCCAGCGTTGTACCGTAATCCGCAGTCGGCGGACGCAGACCAAACAGACCGGAAATATTGCTGACCCATATGAAAATGAAAATAGTGCAGATGTAGTTCCTGTATTTTCTGGCCGACGAACCCATGCTCGATCCTACCATTCCGTCAAGTTTTTCAACGATAAGTTCGACCACATTCTGAAAACCATCCGGAACTTCTGTGGCATGCCTGATTTTATGACCGGCGATTGCCGAAAAGATTATTAATAGAAGCATTACAATAAGAATGCAGACATGGCTGGTTGTGATCCACACTGTATGACCAAAAATTCTGTATTTGATCAGACCGTGTATCATGAAATCTATATCTGCTGTTTTTGACATGAGAATCATAAGAAAAAGCCCCCTTATTAATCAGCTGTCAATCACGCTCTGGTGCAGCTCCCTTTTGTTTATGCGAAGAATCGTAAAATAAGCTCCTGCTTTCAGTCCGATAAGACCCAGAAAGGCCGGTATCGGCGAACCGGCTTTTGTGACACACATGATCACCATCACAAGAAGCACCACAGGATATCTCATTGCCGCCATTATCTTTAACCTTACAGGACTCTTGCTGCCGTCGATGGAATCCCTGACTACCATCGATATATGAACTGCCATAAAAACAGCAAGCCCGGTTCCCGTTGCAAGTCCCGTGACAAATCTTAATTTGTCACTGAAAAACCATATTAACGCAATACCGACTAAAGCTCCCCAGGCAAGTATCGACCCCACCAGCATGGGAAGTCCCTCATTCAGTCGCTTAAGCGCGTTTTGTATCGTCCTTATCCCTTTCAATATACCTCTCAACCACTTTATATACGCTCAGGAAACCGGAAACGGCTCCGATAAAGAAACCTATCACCGATATCCAAAGCAACCCGATTTTCTTCCCGACCAGCCAGCCCAAAAAAGTACAAATAAAAACCGGAACCAGCATAGTCACGGTAACCTGCCCTATCATACCGAGCAAGACGATAATCTTTCCCGTTTCTTTCCTCTTCACGATACAGCAATCCTCCCGAAATTACAAGCTGATTTTTAACTCTCTGCCGGTTCTCTCATATTTTCTGAATTTAACGCCGGCAGCCCTCAGCATTCTCTTTGACGCAATCACAGAAGGAGTATGCTCGTATTTATCCGAGTCATAAATTATTTCCTTTATTCCTGCCTGGATAATGGCCTTGGCGCATTCGTTGCATGGAAAAAGCGACACATAAAGCTTTGAGCCTTCAAGAGACCCTCCTCTGTAATTTAATATGGCGTTAAGCTCGCTGTGAGTAGTGTAAAAATATTTATTCTCCAGCGGCTCGCCCTCTCTCTTCCACGGAAATTCATCATCAGAGCAGCCATTTGGAAAACCATTGTATCCCATAGACAGAATTTTGTTATCCTGACTGACTATGCATGCGCCTACCTGAGTATGCGGATCTTTTGATCGCATTCCCGACAGAAAAGCAACGCCCATAAAATATTCATCCCAAGAGATATAATCCCTGCGCTTGTCGCTCACCATTCAACCTCCTCATTCTTCTCCGGACGAAAGAACCTTTTGAAGCGAAGTCTTCATAGCCTCGAAGCAGAGCCCGTACTTTGCGAGCGAACCACCGTATGGATCCATGGTCTCAAGCTCCTCTCCGGCCATTTGAGCCAGAACTCTTGTATTATTCTCATTTGCTGACGGATACTTGTCGAGAATAAATTTTCTCTGTTTCTCGTCCATCGTTATCACTATGGTTTTATCAGTAATTTCCTCATTAAGAAGCTCTCTTGATTCAAAGCCTTCAAAAGAAATTCCGTTGCTTGCCATCACAGCTTCCGACTTCTGATTGAGAGGTTCGGGAAACGGTACCACCAGTCCTCTCGACAGAACCTCCACGGGAGAATTCTCAGGTAAAAGCTTAATAAGAATTCCGGCAGCCATCGGAGCGCGGCATATTCCGTTCCCGGCAGCAAATATGACTCTCCTGAAATCCTGCAACCTTAATACACTTTTATTATCTTCTGCATGAATTACCCTGTGACCGGCAGCCTTCAATAATCTGTTCATAATGGCCATGCCGATTTTCGGCGTTTCAAAGCTCTCCGAATACATCTTCTCGGTACCAAGTTCATCGAATTTTCTCAGGACATCATAGAGATTATGCGCAATCGTATATTCGTCATTCCTGTCGCCTGCCACAAGGACATTATCACAATGATACATGTCCTTTGTCTCAACCGTCGCTATTACACCGGTCTTTTTGCCGTCTTTTTTATCTTTTTCGACAAGGTCGTTTATTTTTTTTATTACGACAGATTCATCTCCCTCCACAACTGTAAGGTCGCCTTTGGGAGCATAGTGCCTGTAGCGCATTCCAGGTGCTTTCGGTCTGATATTCTTATTTGCGTTTGAATCCAGGATACCGGGATCTATATTCACCTCTCCAAGCACTTCTTCAAGCATAGCCTTATTGATATATCCGGGTCTTAAAATTGTAGGCACGGGTGATGACAGATCGACGATGGTTGATTCCAGGCCTATATTCACAGGACCGCCGTCAATTATGCAGTCGATCTTGCCTGACAGATCTTCTTCCACATGCTCAGCAAGCGTGGGGCTGGGTCTGCCTGAAGTGTTCGCTGACGGAGCCGCAACCATTACATTTGATAGAGTCAGAAGCGCCCTGGCCACAGGATGGCTTGGCATTCTCACTGCGACGGTATCAAGCCCGCCTGTAGTTTCCAATGGGATCACATTATTCTTCGGAAGAATCATGGTCAAGGGACCTGGCCAGAAACGGTCTGCCAGCTTTCTCGCACTGTCAGGAACATTAGCCGCTATTTCTTCAAGTTCGCTGAAATCATGTATATGCACGATCAGGGGATTATCAGATGGTCTTCCTTTTGCGGCATAAATCTTCTCTGACGCATATCTGTTTTTGGCATCACCTCCGAGACCGTATACAGTCTCTGTAGGAAAGGCAACCAGACCTCCGCTTTTTAATATTTCACATGCTTCTTTCAGAGCCTCTTTGTCCGGATTGTCCGGATCGATTTTTATTATTTTTGTGACCATAAAAACACTTCTTCTCAATTAAAATAAGGAGTTACGGTATCCCATATGTCAGAGGTCTCAAATCCTGATTTCCAGAAAGCCGCTCCTGCCAGCTTGTTTTCCTTCATCTCGTCAAGCTTTAGTCCGAGACTCCTGGCATCTTCAAGCCATACTTCACTCTTTGTTCCGTCACTGTTTTCTACAGACGCAAAATACTGACCCTTCTTCTCATCCCAGGTCTTTTCGGTTCCCCAGCTTTCGACCAGATCAGATGCCGCTTTCATCCCAAGCGCCTTCGAAGACACGACTGCGTTTGAACTGTTTACCGTAAAGACTCTTGTATAGAAAGGCAGCGCCAGTATAAGTTCGTCTTTCGGCACTTCTTTTAAGGTATCACTTATTCCTGTCTTTACAAAGCTTATAGAGGAATTCGAACCTGCCTTTTTGCTTCCGCTGTAATGTTCATCATAAGCCATCAGCACTACATAATCAGCATAATCAGCCTGTACCTTTCTGTTATAAAACTGTGTATAGCCAGTTGGCTTATAATTATCCACAGAAAGAATAATATCATTCTTTCTGCACTTAAGAGCAAGTTCACGTATAAATTCTATATATCCGTCCTGTGCGTTTTTAGAAAGAGACTCAAAATCAATATTGATCCCATCCAGATCACTTTTTATCGCAGCAGCGAGAATATTTCCTATCAGGGCATCTCTCTTAGTTGTAGAATTCAATACTAATGTCGAATCCACATCGTCTTTTCCAAAATTCGAAACCAGTCCCCATACCTGGACTCCGACGCTGTGGCATTTATTCACATAAGCTGTATCAGATATATCCGAGATATTCCCATTATTGTCTGAAAGCGAATACCATGTCGGCGATATAACATTTACTGGTCCTCTGGTCGACAGCACCTTATCAATTGAGCTGTTCGCATTTGCATTTGTCAGCTGATGCCAGAGGAGACATACCTTCCCCTTGAATTTAGTATGGCTGTATTTTCTCTTCGGAAGACTCTTTTTTACTGTCACTGTCTTCGATGGTTCAAGTGTCTTTGACATAAGGCATCCCTGAATTCCATCTTCAGACTGCACGAACTTCCATTTCCCGTAATTTTCCAGAATAATTACCTTTTCACCCTTCTTTACGGTTCCAAGTATAGGGCTCTTGACGCCGCCGTGCCGCCTGAGATATGTATCACTCTTTACTGCTGCCGTCTTATATTTCCATCCCGCAGTGCTTAAAATGACACGGCTCGGATCCTTCTTCACATAACTTTCAAAATCCGTATACTTTTTTATCCACTCAAGGTCAAGATACGCTTCCCCATCAGCTTCAACCAATATTTCAGCTTCCGCCTTCTTATATTCCTTATCGGAATAATAATGATCATCGCCTGCGGCAACGGATATGATCTGCCTGTCAGTCGCATATCTTAAGATCTTGTCATCGCTGTCATATACATATCCGTCATCAAGATTCGACTTTATGAAATCAAGAGAAAGATAGACTCTGTCCGAAGAAACAATTGCATAGTATGGCTTCATCAGCTTTCCGTTCAGGACCACAGCACATCCCTTTCCCTTCACGCCAAAATAATCATTAAGCGGCATCTTCTCCTTTGACGGTGCATACTTCTTTACAAGAATTATTGAAAACATGACTGTAATAATAAAGACAGTTATAGTCAGTATTAATACCCCGTTTTTCCCTTTTATTGATTTCTGATCTTTCCCTATCTCATCTTCTGCCATTATTTTTGCTGAATATCCTTTCAGAATTATATTCTATCTATATTTATGATTGCTATGTCATAAATGAGCGGTTAAAGATACTCCGGTCACTCATATCATTTTTGTAATTCATTATAACATAAAGAGTCTCTCCCTGCCGAAAACAAAAAGACGCAGCAACATCTCTTTTTTGACCGAGACATTGCCGCGCATATGGCAGCAGGCTTATCCTGTTATTTTTTTATCCTTCTATCTGTTTTTATTCTTGTCCTTTTGTTTCCTGTTCTTACATTCTTCTTCAACCCTCTACACTTATTTTTTGTCCCCGCCTCCTTCTTCAGTGTATCTCTGAGCCACAAACGGTCACTATCCATCATGCAGTCAGGATTTATCTCCGGATAATTATATATTGCAAGACCGGTCTTTCTTTCGAATTCATCTCTCTCCAGCTCATTGCTGTTCGCCGCAAAGCATCTAAAGCCCCTGAGCATTTCATTTTTGTATCTCCATTCTCTGATGAATTCGAAAAATTCTTTTTTCTTCCAGCTCCTCAGACTTCCGACAATGATCTTCAGATTTCCTCTTTCTGCAGATGAAATTATTTCTTTGGAAACACATTCCATTAGGATCACGCTTCGTTCAAATCCCGATTCCGCGATCCTTACTGTCTCTTCAATGTCAATTCCCGGATATATCTTAACTCCATTTTTTATAAATCCTATCGTTTCACGATTGACTGATATCCGGTCAGTCAAGAGGACATCCATGACGCTCTTTTTCCTGTCCGGACAGAATTCTATAAGACATGTCTTCTTTCTCTGAACCTCCGAAAAATAATAAGAAAAAGAAAGAGCCATCGATATACAGCTTTCTCCGGATGCACCCAGAATATACACTCTCATCCTCTCATCACTGATGAGATGTCTTTTTTTACAATTTTTAGAAATGATCTGAAAAATACTTTCTTCTCCTCTGTTATGGAAAACGCATCTCCGTCAGCCGGAAATCCCATAACAGGAATATCCGGATATTCTTCAATTAATTTACGTGCAGCATGGCGATTCCATGGATTCACCATAAACATATCAGGCAGCCCGGCATCTGCCGGTGTACGTCTCATCTTCCAGAGGCTGCCTGAGATAACATAAATATCCAGTTCGGCATCCCCTCCCGAATATCCGTCTCCGCGGTCGATTATTCTGATTCCGTCAGGAGGTATCTGTTTTTCGGCGCTGGAGCCGTAATCTTCCATGCCTTCAAACAATTCGTGGTATATGATCCCCTGTCTTTCTTCGAACGCTTCGTCAGTCATCAGTATATTCTCCAGATTGCCTTTCTGAAGACCGTCGTACCAGGCATCCTGTCCCGCGTGCCTGAAAAGTATCGTGAGGGAAATTGCTATGTGAGTACAGCCACAGCCCCTTTGAAAACCGGCAACGGCAATGGAAGACGGAAGTTCTCGTGGAAGAGAAAGATCATTTCTCCTGCTGCAGCGTAATAAATCAGGCAGGATCTCATCAAAAGACCTGTAGCGTCCGCCTGACTCTCTATTCTTTCCCTTCCTTATGATCCTCCTCAAAGAATATGACATGCTGCAATGTGAAGCATTTACCATCTCCTCGATTATGATTGCAAAGGAAAAAATATCTGCCGCCTTACCATCAGAAACACTTCCATCAGCCGGCATATATCTGCCTGTTCCAAACCTGCATTTCGTTTTATCATCCGCCAGGCCTGATATACCGTAATCAATTAGTTTTACACTCTTCCCGCGTATGATTATGTGCTCCGGCTTCAGATCCCTGTGCGATATGCCGTGTCCGTGAAGATATGCCAGTATCTTTGCTACTTTATATGCTATATCTACTATTTCTCTTTCCGTCATAACATGTGAGAGAAGAAAGTCTGACAGACTCTCCCCCTCGGCATATTCCTCGATCAGCTCCATTATTCCCTCATGAACCGTCAGATCATAGAGAACAGGAATCCCCGGATGATCAAGATCTCTGAGAATATATGCTTCCTTCTGACCCTGGATGTCATTTCCTATCCGGATTTTCTTTCTTATCCTCAGCCTGTCGAGCTGTACGTGCCGGACGAGTGACACTTCCACGTCAACTGTTTTCTTCAGGACTTTTACCGTTTCATATATCCCGTTCTCCATATCAACCTCCTTTCTATATTCTGCGGTTATTCTGAATTTGTTATATCATCTGTATGTAAGCAATTTCAATAGATTTTCAGTTTCTTTATAAAGGTTTTAGATTTTATCAAAAATTAATAATTATTTTCTTTACTTAAGCAGGTCTTACTATTATAATTTTGAAATGTATCTATATTAGCTTAAGAAACCTTTAACATGCCACATTCGAAATTCCAGTGACTCTTATCATCATATTATCAGGAGAGACCTATTGAAATTTAAAAAAATAAGCGATACTTCAGTCCGCTTCTTAATAGAAATGGACGAATTAAAAGAAAAAAAGATCACATTAGATCAATTCAGATACGGCAGCCGCTTCATGACAGGCTTTACAGCCATGCTTCTCGATATTGCATACCGTAAGCTGAATTTTGACATAAGCGAAAATCCGATTATGACGGAAGCCGTGCCGCTTCCGGGCGGAGATATACTGTTTACGATCAGTGCTGCTGATTCTCTTGAGGAGCTTGACAACAGATTCGCCAGATTTTCAAAATACATTCCACTGGATGAAAGAGCTATAAAACCATCCGGAAAAAATCATTTTTCACCTTCCGGATTTATATTTGTCAGGTTCAAGACTCTTAAAGATGCCATCAGCGCATCCAGGATCATTGCACCTTTCTTCAGTGGAAAGAGCTCACTCTACAGTATTCCGGACTCACACGAATACATGATGTCCCTGGAGACCCGCGATATTTCAGATGATGTCAGATCAAAACTTCTTTTTCATCTGGCGGAATACGGAAGCATTTTTCAATACGCCGGAGGTTCGAACAAACATCCCGTAGCGGTAATAAAAAACAAGGCCGTTTCATCACTTTCATCTCTATAACATGTAACACCACGAAGTGATGTTACAAGTGCAAGCGCTCGCAAACGAAGTTTGCACTTTAAATGCGCTTGCATCAATTAAAAACCTTCGCAAATCCTGCGAAGGTTTTTGTTGCCATGGAAAGTATTTTTTGAATGCGGTATGCCTTATTTATGACTTATACGGTTTCAGCCGCGCTGTCTTCATCAGAATGTTCCGAATTCAGATAATCATTGATCTCATCCACCAGCGACTGGGGATCAATGCCATGAACCATTGCAGCTTCTTCAATGGTCTCCATCTGGGAAGCCGGGCATCCTATGCAGTGCATTCCCACAGCCATAAGTATGGGCACAACACCCTGATCTATAGTCACAAGCTCTCCAATACTGGTATCCTTATTAACTTCTATCTTCATAATTTGCCTCCTTAAAAAGTTATATTTGGAAGTATAACACCTTGATCCAAATAATCCCACATCAATTTCAGATTTCACAAAAATTTAACAGGTTTTTTCGTTTTTATTCATGTTTCTTTTAAAAAACTTGTATATATCCTGTCTATATCTTAATATCAATTATACCAATAAGGTTATTTTTTAAAGGAGGAATATACCATGGCATATGTAATTTCTGATTCTTGCGTTTCTTGCGGAACATGCGAGCCTGAGTGCCCTGTAGGAGCTATCTCTCAGGGAGATTCTCAGTACGTTATCGATGCTGATTCCTGCATCGAGTGTGGCACCTGCGCAGGCGTCTGCCCTACAGGTTCCATCTCTCAGGGCTGATAGAATCGCGAAAAAGGAACGGGCAATGCCCGTTCCTTTTTTAATTGAATTTTTCATGCGGATCACGTTCCAGATTCGCAAATTTTGTATATTCCGGCAGCCAGGCCAAACTGACCACTCCCACCGGACCATTTCTCTGTTTTGCTATATTGATTTCAGAAATATTCTTCTTCTCAGTATCCGGATGATAATAATCATCCCTGTAAATAAACATAACTACATCAGCATCCTGCTCGATAGCGCCTGATTCACGAAGATCAGAAAGCATGGGTCTGTGATCCGGACGCTGTTCAGGCGCTCTAGAAAGCTGTGAAAGAGCAATCACCGGAGCATTTATTTCCCTGGCCACCTGCTTTATTGCTCTGGAGATATCCGATATCTCCTGCTGTTTTGAATCATACCGTCCATCGCCCTGCATAAGCTGAAGGTAGTCGATCACTACAAGCGAGAGGTCATCATGCTCCATCTTTATTTTTCTGCATTTGCTTAATAGCATAGTGGGAGTAAGACCTGTCTCATCGTCAATGATCAGTTCCGATCCGGCAATCCTGTCGCCCATTCTCATAAGTTCTTCCCAGCCGCTTTCATCGAGATGCCCATTACGGAGATTTTGCGCATCAATATGGGATTCCATGGATAAAAGTCTCCTGACCAGTGCCTCTTTCGGCATTTCCAGAGAAAAAATGGCAACGGGCAGCTTCTCATGCAATGCAACGTATGCAGCTATGTTCAAGGCCAGAGCTGTCTTTCCCATAGAAGGACGCGCCGCTATAAGCACCATATCTGCAGGCTGAAGACCCGACAGCCTGTAATCCAGATCAGTAAAACCCGTAGCAATTCCGGTTATATTGCCGTCAGTCATTGCGGCTCTGTTAATAGTCTGCATCGTATTGTAGACTATCTCGCGTATAGGAGTGATTTCACCTTTTCTGCCTGACTGCGACATATCAAATATCTGCTTTTCGATACGACCGAGTATAGTCTTCGGATCATCGTCCTGCTTAAAACATTCACTCTCCGTATCCTGGCAGAGATGAATTATCTGTCTGAGCCTCGACTTTTCCTTTACTATCGCAGCATAATCCTCGACATTCGTCGATATGGGCACTGACTCGACAATCGAGGTCAGATGATCCCTGTCGGCGATCTCCGCCGGTGCGCCTTTTTTTATAAGCCGGTCATGCAAAATCAGATCATCTACGCTTGTACCTTCATTATTCAACTCGACTATGGTCTCAAAGAGTATGCCGTTCCCCTTGTTGCAAAAATCTTCAGCCTTGATTATTGACGCGGCGGCGCTGATGGCATCGGGATCCATCAGCATGGCACCAAGCACTGCCCTCTCGGCGTCAGGAGATTCAGGAAGTCTCGCTGCTATATTTTCCGAATCAATTGCATCAGTCATCAGTTCGTACCGCTTACATGGACATGCATTACTGCTGTTACATCCCTGTGAAGACGTACATTCACGTCATATCCTCCGGGAGCCTTGACAGGCACATCACATTCGAGCTTTTTCTTGTCGATCTTCACTCCGTACTGTTTCTCGGCAGCCTCGGCGATCTCCTTTGTGGAAACAGATCCGAATACACGTCCGCCTTCACCGGTCTTAATTGAGACTTCCACCTTCCAGTCCTCTATTTTTTTCTTGAGCTCAAGAGCTTTTTCAAGATTTTCCTTCTCGATTTTTGCCTCGTGCTTTTTTCTGAGTTTCAGATTGTTCAGGTTTGCAGGTGTAGCCTCTTCTCCCAGATGCTTAGGGATAAGGGAATTACGGGCGTATCCGGCGCTCACCTCTACTACATCATCCTTCTTTCCGAGTGAAGCCACATCGGACAGCAATATTATTTTCATAAGATTATCTCTCCTTCCTGGATCATATTATCAAGTATTGATTTGATTCGCGCAATCACTTCGTCTACTGTCGAATCCTCGATCTGGGCGCCGGCCACATTCAGATGACCGCCTCCGCCCATTCTCTCCATTATTCTCTGAACGTCTATATCATCAATAGAACGCGAGCTGACGTAAATTTTTTTCTTGAATGATGTAAGCACAAACGATGCCTTTACTCCTACTATGTCCAGCAATTCATTGGCAGCCTGGGCTCCCACGACTGTCGGACTTTCCAGTTTCTCCGACGTGCATACGGATATGGCAAAGGCGCCCCTGTATACTTCCGCATTCCTTACTATCTCAGCTCTTGCCTTGTAGGAATCCATGTCTTCCCTTAGAAGCTTCCTGACACGTATCATATCCGCCCCGCAGCGCCTTAAATAAGCCGCTGCCTCGAAAGTCCTGACTCCTGTCTTAGCCATGAAATTATTAGTATCAATTAGAATACCTGCATACATGCAGTCTGCTTCAAACGGTCTGATATCAATATTGTCAGAAAAATACTGCAGTACTTCAGCTATCATCTCGCATGTAGATGAGGCATATGGCTCAATATAACTTAAGAGAGGGTTCTGAATCTGACCGTCACCCTGTCTGTGGTGATCAAAAACGACCACATTCTCATTCCGCATGAGAAGCCCCGGACACTCAGTATATGATGCCTTGTTGGTATCTACCACCACAATGAGCGTCTTGTCAGTCACTTCCTCCATAGCCTGTTCGCTCGTGATAATAAGATCATGCGGACAGTCCTTCTCTGACAGGACCAGATTTACAATCGGTCTCAGAGACGTTGTAATTGTATTAAGCACAATTTGTGTCTTTTTGCCAAGTTCACGCGCCGCGCACGCTATTCCCACAGCAGCTCCGAAAGCATCTATATCGCTTATCTGGTGGCCCATGACAATGACATGGTCTCTTGTCTGCATCATCTCGCGAAGCGCCTGCGCCTCTACCCTGGCCTTGACTCTGGTATGTTTCTCTACTTCTTTTCCATGTGCTCCAAAATAGAATACATTCGTGCCGTCTTTTAGAATTGCCTGGGAGCCTCCCCGTCCAAGAGCAATATTTATTGCAGCTCTCGCGTATTCCACCAGACCCAGATAAGTATCGGCGCCGGCTCCCATTCCTATGGAAAGTGTCACTTCATTCTCGTTGCCGACTCTTATTCCTCTTACTTCCTCGAGCACGCTGAATTTGTCGTCTTCGAGCTGCTTAAGATATTTATTCTGGAATATAATGAAGTATTTATCCTTCTCGATTTTTTCAACTATTCCATCAACCGCCTGAAAATACTGGGTTATTCTTCTGTCAATGACAGCTGTGAGAAGCGACCGTTTCACCATCTCCACATTCTCTACAGTCTCTTCATAATTATCTATATAAATAATAGCCGGGATAAGTCTGCTGCCCTCTCTCTCAGAATATATCCTGTCATATTCGGTCGTATCAAAAAGAAGCAGCGCCGTCAGCCTGTTCAGTCCCTCTCCCGATGTTATAAGCTCGTTATTTTCCTCCTCATCGCGAAAAGACAGGTTACGTAGTTCGGCGCGGATATTTCTGTCCTGAAACCTGAAACTTACAGCCCTGATTTCATCTCCGGTCTCGCTTAACACTTTCCTGGTAATCTTCGGGAAGACGGATGATATGATCTTCTGGTCATGCTGATTAAGACCCGTAAGCTTCCTGAATTCCTGGTTCATCCACAGGATCCTTGCATTGCCGTCAATAAGCGCATATGGAATCTGAAACTTTTCCAGCAGCTTCTTCTGTACAGTCCCGTAGCTTGTCGCAAAATTAACTATGGATTCAGAGAATTTATGTCTGAATCCTATATAGAAAAAGAGCATCAGGATAAGATAGACTATTATGATAATAGTCATCCATATCGCTGTCCATGTATCTTTTATATATTCATATATATTCAGCGGCAGAAAGGTCAGTCCCAGAAAGATGGGAGCCGACAGGTAGGCGCTGAATTTTGCTTTATAAGTTAATCTGTCCATTGCTTACCTTTCTCGATAGTCCACCATTATATCACAAAATGTTCATAAATTGCACCTTGGTCAGAACGACAGATTTTCAAACCGAAGTTTGTTTATTATGACATTGTGAAAAAAACTTACAGTTTATATAATACAGATAGTTAAAAGATCGGACGAAAGTCCTATTTTATATTGTTACTTGAAAGGGGTAAACAATGGCAAATATCAAGCTTACAAATGTTACCAAAATTTATGGCAACAACGTCAAGGCTGTAAAGAATTTCAATCTTGATGTTCAGGACAAGGAATTCATCATCTTCGTCGGACCTTCCGGATGCGGTAAATCTACTACGCTCCGTATGATTGCAGGTCTCGAGGATATTTCAGAAGGAGATCTTTACATCGACGGCAAGCGCATGAACGACGTAGAGCCGAAGGATCGTGATATTGCAATGGTTTTCCAGAACTATGCTCTCTATCCTCATATGACTGTTTTCGACAACATGGCTTTCGGTCTTAAGCTTCGTAAGGTTCCTAAGGACGAGATCAAGAGAAAGGTTGACGAGGCAGCTGATATCCTCGGACTCAAGCCTTACCTCGATCGTAAACCCAAGGCTCTTTCCGGTGGTCAGAGACAGCGTGTTGCAATGGGACGTGCTATAGTCCGTAAGCCCAAGGTATTCCTTATGGACGAGCCTCTCTCCAACCTCGACGCAAAGCTTCGTGTACAGATGCGTACCGAGATTTCCCGTCTCCATGACAGACTCGGTGCTACAATGATCTACGTTACACACGATCAGACAGAGGCTATGACGCTCGGTACCCGTATCGTCGTTATGAAGGATGGTATCATCCAGCAGACAGATACACCTCAGAATCTGTATCAGAAGCCTAACAATCTCTTTGTTGCCGGATTCATCGGCTCTCCTCAGATGAACTTCATGGATACGAGAATCATTGAAGAGAACGGTCAGCTCTATGCTCAGGTTTCTGACGCTAAGCTTTCCATTCCTGAAAGCAAGGCAAACGTTCTGAAGAGCAAGGGCTATGTCGGCAGGACAGTAGTTATGGGTATCCGTCCGGAACACCTGAACGATGCAGCTCTGGAGACAAATCCTTCATCCAACACACTTACTGCAAAGATTCGTGTATACGAGCTCCTCGGCGCAGAAGTTTACCTGTATTTCGATTACGCTGGTTCTCAGATGACTGCCCGTGTTGATCCGAAGACAAATGCAAAGATGAATGATACTGTTACATTCACAGTCGATATGGATATGGTTCATTTCTTTGACAAAGATACAGAACAGACTATAACAAACTAATAAAAGCAGACGTATAAAAGAGCCATTCGGTCTTGACCGGATGGCTCTTTTTTAATTAGAATGATTACAGTATAAAAAATCAACGCGTAATCATAAGAATATACAGGAGTTTCTATGTCTGAAAATATCGATCTTCTATTAAAATCAATACGAGAAGAGACAGGGCTTCATCTCTGTCTTGATGAAAAGTCCGGCGATGATATGGAGGATGTACAGCGAAGGCTTGAGGATCTGCTTCAGCGCCTGAGATCAGGCAGATCTAAAGAAGACATATTCATCCATTTCCTCACAGGGGCGATCTCACCGGAGGATGCCCTGCTTTCGCTGCCTTCTCTGAAAGAAAAATTTGGTTTTGCAGATATGTATCTTATATATTTCCCCTCGGGAAATGTACATGACAATATGATCTCATCCACTATTTCCTTATTCACTTCTCCATCATCCACAGATATCCTTAGGCTTTCTGATAAAAAGATGCTCCTTATATATCACAGACATACTCCATTGAGTGCCGAAGACAATCTATCATTTATCTCCGGTCTTGTGGATACTATAAATACCGAGGCCATGACTGAGGCTTATATATCTTATGACAGGCCGGTTACAGACTATCAGGCACTTCCGACAACTTACGCTAATCTGACCACTGCCTTATCTCTCGGTTTGATATTCAAATCAAGAGATCATATCTTTCTTTTCAGGAAGATGGGACTTATCAGGCTTGTCTCATCCATACCTGAACAGTCGGCACATGAATACCTGGAGGATGAGTTGCCGGGTGTTGATTTCCGTTCATTTGACAACGAGACACTCGTCACTATCCAGACATTTTTTGATTCAGGTCTTAATATAGCAGAGACCGCCCGTGCTCTCTATCTGCACAGAAATACGCTTGTCTACCGGCTAGACCGCTTCAGGAAGATGACAGGACTTGACATCAGAAATTTCGATGATGCCATAAAAATTCGTGTGGGTATGCTCCTATATGAATCACTAAAATCCTATAAATAGACTTTCGAAGATTCAAACCTTTTAAGCATCTCAGCAATTTCATCTCCGGGCTCCCAGAGAATCATAACCTTACCTTGGTTTTCACTTTTTTTTACAACCATGGCGTAATTTTTCCTGCCCTTTTCATGAGAGACGCAATCTATCTTTTTTATCTGACCGTTCAGATACCTCTTCAACTCTTCATTTTCCGGAGAAGCCATAATCTCTATATCATCCTGCTCGAATGTGATGAGCTTCTTACGTCTGCTGCCGTTTATTACCTTTACAATATCGATTTCACCATTCGTATATGAATAATCATATTCGATATGAAGATTGTTCACATCATAGGCATACAATATGAAAAAAAGCACCGAGCCTATCAGGAAAACAGGATGAAAAAATAAAAGAGCGAGACAAATAACCGCTGTTACAAGTGTTACCTTTGTCACCCTTTCAGCTTGCTTCGGCACTATTCTTTTGACTGTCTTTTCAAGAAAAATATCCTGCTGAATCATTTACATCCTCCTTTTTAATTCTCCATTAGATACGTCAATTTGTTCTGCGCCTCCAAGAGCGCCGTATGCATTGAATTTCCTTCAATCACACTTCGGATGGCATCATTCAGATAACTTCTGGCACTGTAATAAAAACTGCTCTCATCTACAGGCTCAACTTTAGCTGAATAGCTAAGGATCTTACTGTAAATCGCGTCTCCGCCAAAGAAATCATCTGTCTTCTTATAAGCATCAAGTTCTATTGCAGGAAAATAGGTTGATATAAGTCCGCCTTCCGTAAGAGCATGGCTGTATGTCTCCATAGCGCCCTTGCCTCCTCCGAAGGTATATTTGAGAAAGTCGTTTGCCAGTCTCTTGTTGTGGCAGTTCGATGTAATATAAAGAGAAGAGCCGCCGGTCGCTGCGTAACCCCTTTTGCCTGACAGGGTAGGAAGAGGCAGGATCGCCCATTTTCCCTTGGCATTTTCATTCTTTCTGATTTTTGACAAGACCCAATTACCATCCATTACTGCTGCCACATCATCACTTGAAATAGAGCGGTCGTACCGATTCTGAGAGTCCAGCAACATTAGAGTTCCGTCCTTCTCCATTGTAACGATTACCGACATTACTTCCGATGCCTTATCGTTATCCGTAAAAGCAGGTTTCCCATTTGAAAAAAAAGATTTTCCTTCAGCCTGCATCATGATAAAAGGCATTGGATTCCCGCTTTGATTAACAGAAAGCATACATTTTCCTGTATGAGCTTTGACATCTCTGGCTACCTTAATAAAGTCAGACCATGAGATACCGTCCATCTCGCTTATACTGTGACCGGCTGCTTCCAGATAATCTGTCCTGTACGCCATAATTACAGTCCCATTGTCAACCGGAATTCCATAATGCACTCCATCTTTCAGTGACATGCTTACTTTATCTCTGGAAAAATTGTCCCATTCGATACCTGTATTGTCTATACTTTCAAAGGCTCCGGGAAATTCTTCAATAAAGCGTTGTATATAATGATCCTGAAAAAGCACTATATCCGGAAGTGATGAAAAATCATGGGATAGTCCGGCTGATGTGACTGCATTTTCTACATCAGAAGAATCAGCCTGTAAAACAATTTTTAATTTAAATTTTGGGTCCTTTTCTTTATAAGCCTTCTCAGCGGCTTTCAATGCCGGAACGTTAAAGGATTGATCCCAGGCATATACCGTAAGGGTATCCGGATCATCCGATGTAACTTTATATCCGCTTTTTCTGTTTCCTTTTCTGCCACAGCCTGATGTAATAAATAAAATTACAGTTGCCAGAATGATGGAAAACACGGTCATTCTCTTTGAATGTCCTATCATAATAATTCCCATTATGAAGAAAAGAGCTGCCAAACGGCAGCTCCAATTATTGATGTTACATCAGTCCTCTACATAAGGCATAAGTGCCAGATGGCGGGCGCGCTTAATAGCTGTTGTAAGCTCTCTCTGATGCTTAGCACAGTTACCTGTAATACGACGGGGAAGGATCTTTCCTCTCTCTGATACGAATTTTCTGAGAAGATTGACATCCTTGTAGTCAACTACAGCCGTATTTCCACAAAAGATGCATACCTTTCTTCTCCTGCGTACAGGACGTCTTCTAGCTCCGGATGCATGTTCATCTTTATTAAATGCCATTATAAAACCTCCATATTATTTGAAGGGCAGCTTCTCATCGACGCTGTCCGGAATATTCATAAAATCATCCCCGGCGTCAGCTCCTGTGTCAGCTGATCCCGCAGGCTGCTGTCCGGCAGCTCCGGCGTTGTACCCTTGCGAAGCAGCTTTAGATTCAGCGAACTCAACACTGTTGGCTATGATATTCATTCCGTATACTTTCTGACCTTCCTTATTGGTATAGTTGTCATTACGGAGTTCGCCGTCTATTACCACCTTGGTTCCCTTGTGGACATACTTCTCTATAAATTCGCCCGTCTTGCCGAATGCCGTGCAGTTGAAAAAGTCTGCTGTCGGCTCTCCGTCTCTCTTGAAGCGGCGGTCTACTGCAATCGAAAATTTTGCGATAGCCATATTGCTAGATCCACCGTATCTTACTTCAGGGTCTCTTGTAAGTCTGCCCATGAGAATGACTTTATTCATATATTTACCTTCTTTCTCTTATGCTTCAAGCCTCTTCAGCTTTTGCAGGCTGAACCGGCTTTGCAACCTCGTCAGCGCGAACACATAAGAAACGAAGAACATTATCCATAATACGAACATCGTTTTCAATCTGCGCAGGTGCATCTGCTTCTGCGTCAAACTGGATGAAGTAATAAAATGCTTCTCTCATCTTGTTGACTTCATAAGCCATGCGAACCTTACCCTTATCGTCAACATTCGTAACAGTTCCACCATAGCGGGCAATTGTCTCTTTTGCCTTCTCTACTGTAGCTGTTCTCGCATCGTCTTCGATCTTGGCATTCACAACGAGTGCTAATTCATATTTGTTCATGCGATTTACCTCCTTCTGGTCATGCGGCCTGTCTCTACAGAAGACAGGCAAGGAATTATCATATACCACGTTTTTCTATTCTAACAGGAATTCAAAAGCATTACAATAGCTTATCCAAAAATTTCCCATCGGTTTCTTCATTTATCGCCGGCGTCCCCCGCCTCCTCGACAAGCAGTGCTGAATAAATATCTCTTTTAGACACTCCCCTGTCTCCGGCAGCCATCTTCATTGCGGTCTTTTTGTCATAACCCTTATTTATATAAGACTCAACATGGTCCTTTATGGAGATGTTCTCGTATTTTTTATTTATCTCCGCCTGAACCTCCGCCTTTGATTTTCCCTCTATCACCAGGACATACTCACCCCTCGGCTCTTTATCATCATATAAATAAAGAGCCTCTTTGAACGTACATAAATTCACTTCCTCATACTTCTTCGTCAGCTCTCTTATAAGGCTTATCCTTCTCTCAGACCCGAATACTTCTGAGAGTTCCTGCAGGGTCTTCTTTAAATGATGCGGCGCCTCATAAATCACCATGGTCCTGGTCTCATCTGCAAGTTCCGAAAGCACTCTTTGTCTTTCCTTCTTATCTTTCGGCAGGAAGGCCTCGAAGGCAATTCTTCTGGTTGATAATCCTGAAATTACTGCTGCCGACACAAAAGCCGTAGGTCCCGGAATAACGCTCACCTTTATTCCATTTCTGTATGCCTCTTTCACAAGTTCCTCGCCGGGATCCGATATTCCAGGCATTCCCGCGTCAGTAATAAGAGCCACGTTTTCACCTTCAAGCATTTTTTCAACAAGAACCTTTGCCTTTTCGATCTTATTGAATTCGTGGTAACTTGTGACCTTATTATGTATGTCAAAATGATTCAGAAGCACAGCTGATGTCCTCGTATCTTCTGCCGCTATCACATCAGCTTCCTTAAGGATCCTTATTGCCCGATAAGTCATATCCTCAAGATTTCCTATGGGAGTTCCTACCAGATAGAGCTGTCCTGTCATATAAATGCCTCAATAGCCATAGATATCATATATCTCGTCAGTATATTTCCCGTCACCGCCGTAAATAATAAGCGGCTTTTCAATACGAAGCTCAGATCCTGCCCCGCGCCTACCCTCAATAAGAACCATATTGGGTTCCCTGTCAATAAAAGGATAAACCATCCGCATGCGCTTCGGCTCAAGCTTATATAAATGCATGAAATACATTATTTCCGCCAGTCTGGACGGACGATGAACGAAGTATGCTCTGCCGCCGTTTATCAAGAGGGCAGCTGATGTCCTTATCAGATCTTCAAGAGATCCGTAGATTTCATGTCGGGCTATTTTTTTTGCGTCATTCGGATTTGATATGCCGCACATATCCTTGATATAAGGAGGATTAGACGTCACGACATCAAAAGAACCTTTTCCGAACATATCCGGCGCATCTCGGAAATCACAGCATGCTATGGTGATCTTCTTTTGAAGATCATTCATACTTACGGATCTTTCAGCCATGTCTGCGCTTTCCTTCTGAATTTCAAGACCGACGAAGCTCTCTCCCTTTGTTTTTGCCGACATGAGAATGGGAATGATACCGGTCCCGGTTCCAAGATCTATCGTACGCTCCCCCTTATAAGCCCTGGCAAAACCTGATAAAAGCACGGCATCCATACCAAAGCAGAATTTCGCGGGATTCTGAATTATCTTAAGTCCCGATCTCTCCAGATCATCTATTCTCTCACCCGGGCAGAGATAATTCTCTTCAGTCATCATTATCCCTTTTCCTGTATGGCTTCATATTTCTTGAATCATTACGGTTATATTTCCTATCACCTTTGAAGCCGTCTTTTCTGTCGTTTTTCCATTCCTTCTTTCGTCTGGGTTTAGGTCTTGAATTTTTCTCTTCGATCTTTTCAGCCGGTATCTCTGTATTCTTTTTATTATTACCATCATCCGTATCCGGATCCTTCAGCACAGTTTTAGCCTTGATATGCTGCTTTGGATCAAATAACAGATCTGAAACGGCAAATTCCTCGACCTCTCTCGTATCCTTATCAGTAAACATTACTGATACTCTCTGGGTCAGAATATTCACATTCACGACTTCACCTGATCTTGAGTCTCTTGTCTTTACAAGATCCCCTTTTCTCGGCATCTGCCTGTTCAGATACTCATATGTCTGTGCCTCGTTATTAAGACAGCACATTAGGCGGCCACATACTCCGGATATCTTTGTCGGATTCAGGGACAGATTCTGCTCCTTTGCCATCTTGATCGAGACCGGAGCAAATTCTGTAATAAATTCTCTGCAGCAAAGCTCTCTGCCGCAGGGACCTATGCCGCCTAAAACCCTGGTCTCATCCCTTACGCCTATCTGTCTTAAATCAATTCGTATATGAAAAATTCCCGCCAGATCCTTTACCAGACTCCTGAAGTCCACACGTCCGTCTGCGGAGAAATAAAAAACCAGCTTTGTTCTGTCGAAAATATATTCCGCGTCTACAAGCTTCATCGGCAGCCCATGTTCAGCTATCTTCTCCCGGCAGATCTTCATGGCTTCATTCTCGTCATGTTCATTTGTTTTTTCCAACTCAAGGTCATTCTCTGTAGCGATCCTGAGAAGACCTGAAAGAGGAGTCTTTTTTATAAGTCCATTCGTATCATCAAAGACCACCGATACTGTTCCGAATTCCTCTCCTCTCGAAGTCTTCGCTATTACCTTATCATGTATATGAATAT
Organism: uncultured Lachnospiraceae bacterium; assembly: GCA_900316665.1. Lineage (GTDB taxonomy): Bacteria > Bacillota > Clostridia > Lachnospirales > Lachnospiraceae > Lachnocurva. The sequence goes on along the minus strand of ONDV01000002.1, from coordinate 34,737 downwards.
TATCTATCTCATCCGCGTTATAATAATACGTTCTTCCGCCCTTGCGGAATTTCAGCGCTGCTATCTTCATTTTCCGATATTCTCCTTCAGCTGCATTATCATGAGACCGATGGCATTCTCCATCTTCATGTTAGCCTGTATCCGTCTCTCTGTTTCCGATATGATACGAAACGAATTATTGAGCCCTTCAAATCCTACTTTTTTGGCCTGTTCATGAATTCTCATGTCCTCATCTCTTACTATCAGATAATCATCTGATCCCGTTGCCTTATATATTAACACATCGCGATACCATATCCTAAGCAGATCCAGGAAAGCTTTTATATCGTCCTTTGCCTTCTTGTCTGACAGTTCCTTCACAAGTCCTTCGGTATCAGATTTCCCATTCAAAATCTTATCCGTAAGCGTCAGTGTCTTTTCCAGCACATCCTTAAATGAAGCTGACTCCATCAGTTCTTGAGCCTCTCCTATATTTCCACGCGAAAAAGAAGCATATTCCATGGCCTTGTAATCAGGTATCTTATATTTTCTCATAAGATATTCAGCCTCAGTCTCCATCGGCACCGGCATGGTATAAAGTTCAATCACTCTGGATCTCACAGTCTCCAGCAATAGATCCGGATTGCATGAAGTCATAATGATCACAGCATATTCCGGAGGCTCTTCTATTGTCTTAAGCATTGCATTCTGAGCCGCCGTATTAAGAAGCTCAGCGTCCTCCAGAAATACAACTTTTTTCTTACCCAGTCTCGGAGCAAACTCTATAGCGCTATTCAGCTGCTCCCTTATCTCACTTACGCTGTAATAACTTTTCTCACGGGAAATTTCTATAAAATCGGGATGGTTATGATCCCTCATCAGCTTACATGACCGGCAGGATCCACACGGCTTCTCATTCGATTCACAAAGTATCCCGGCGGCAAAAGCCTCTGCTATCATTCTCTTTCCGGATCCTCTCGAACCCGAAATCAGATATGTCCCTCCCGGAATATCTTGCTTTAGCCTGTTAATGAGACTGTTTTTAACCGCATCTTCTCCTATTATATTATCAAACGAAACATTTAATTTATTGTCCGTCTTTTCTTCCATCTGATCACCATTCAAGTCACAATATCCAGAAGAAGACCTCTTATTTCACCTATCTTTGACAGAATAGAGATATGATCCTTTTCTTCCTTTATTAATTCCTCCGCCAGCTCATCCAGATTCTTATCCAGAACCTTTATTATTCCGAATACTCTGTGCCTTCCATGCCTGTCAAGAAAATTTTCCCTAGAAAATTTATGAGACCGCGATACCACCTCGTTCAAAAAATCCCTGACTAAAGAGCGGTATTTCCTCATATCCCTTATATCCATATGCTCACAGATCATTTTACCCTGAGCATCGATCTGATTCATCAGTCCCGAAAGCTTCTCTTTTAACTCTGCGTCATCAATGGCTGACTCCAGTGTAAACCTGAAATCACCGTCAGTTTTTTCAGGTGCCTTGACATTCTGCGCCATCTCAGGCGCCATTGCTTTGCTGACCTTGATATCCATAGGCATCTATCCCTTCATGTCTTCTGATATATACCTGCATACCTCGTTCACAGTACGATCCAGATCCTTATTTTCAAATCTGACTCTGATATGATTTTTTTCAAGCTGCTCCTCTGAAAAATCGTCCTTATCAGCCAGAAATCTCCGGCATACCTCATCGTATCTGGGAGTCTTCTCAGATCTTTCCCTCTCGACAGCTCTTCTAAGCCGGCTGTAATCATCTGTTTCTATATATATCGGACGTATTCTGTCCTCTCCATAGTAGGCGATCAGCTTTCTGCATGATTCCAGAGTGCCGATCATGAGATAATTATCTTCCCTTTTCTCACTCTCATCATCCGTTGTAAAATAACTCCAGACCCCTTCTCTGGTATTATAGTCGCGTCTTTCTATTATCCGTCCGCTCTCTTCGAGTCTGTCTCTCTCTGTCTCCGTAAGAAAATGATATTCCTCGCCGTCTCTCTCCCCGTCACGCATCGGTCTGGTGGTGCATGTGACTTTCAGATGTAGATCCGGCATCCTCTTGAAGACTTCCTGGCAGATGGTATCCTTGCCGCTGGCACTCTTTCCGATAATTACATAGATTCTGCCCATAAATATCATTTTCCCCGTAAATCATCCAAAAATCTCTCTGCCTTTGTCTTCCTTTTCTTCCTTATAATCTTATATTCCGACTTCTCCTTTTTTGGCTTTCTTGATCGTCTCACATGCCGCTTCATAAATGCCCGGCGCATCTTTCTTATTGCATCAACTGCTAATACAATAAGAATTATTACAATAACCACAGCAGCTATCCTGAAGCCGTCGATCCTAATGTATTTAATGCTGCTCCCGCCATCCTTTTCCGGGATATTATGGAAAGGATATATATCAGACTTATTTTCAGCATATATAAGATCGGCTTTTCCCACTTCTCTTCCGGCATAACTGTATACTATCCGGCCGGCCTTATTGTTTTTCCTGTCGGCACCTTTTACCTTATATGATACATCCTTTATATCCACACCCTTTGGCAGGATCACATTACCGTCCCCGATCTCCAGAACCTTTATTTTCCTTCCAAGAGCTCCGGTATCACCATTTGAATTCAGGTTTACATTGTCCCTGATTCTTGACGATGTGAAATTGTTGAAACAATATTCAAGCAAAGTCTCTGTATCGCCGTACATTGCCGGCAGTGAATCCTCATACATCACCACGCAGGCAAGACTCAATCCGTTCTTCTTGGCGAATGTGATAAGGGTATGCTTAGCCTGGTCAGTAAATCCGGTCTTGCCGCCTACGCATGGTTTATAGATATATTTAGATGTCCTGTTAGCGCAAAGCATCGAGTGACTGTTATGAAGAGGCGTCACATCAGTGTGTTTATTAGTGGGCGGAATCTGATACGATTTGGTACCTACGATCTTCGCTATCTCAGGATTTTTATATGCCGCGCAGGCAATTTTTGCCATGTCGGATGCGCATGTATAGTGATCATCCATATGAAGACCGTTCGGATTGGCAAAATGAGTATGGGTGCAGCCAAGTTCCTTTGCCTTCTCATTCATCATATCTATAAACTTCGGCTCTGAACCGCCTATATGTTCCGCTATAGCCCAAGCACATTCATTCGCCGATGCGAGAAACATTCCATAAAGGCACTCCTCCAGCGTCATCTTTTCTCCGACATCTCTTGCAATATTACTGGAATCATTCCTTACGTTGTCTATCGCTTTATCAGAAAAAGTAACGGTATCCTTCAGATTGCCATGTTCTACAGCCAGAAGACCTGTCATAATTTTCGTGATGCTTGCGGGATAATGCTGATCCTCTCCACCTTTATCATAAAGAACAGTACCACTATCTATATCCATTACAACTGCTGAAGGTCCCTGTATAGCTACATCCCCCGGCCAGGTCTCCTCTGCGGAAACTCTTAAAGATGGAGATATGGTGAAAAATATAAGCGAAAGCGCTACAGCAGCTGCTGTCAGTCTCTTTATTGACTTAATAATATTACTATTCTTTATTTGCATTTATATCACCCGTCAGATATTATTAGCTTGTTTCTTATTGTACGATTTGAATGTCAAAATTTTTTCACTCGCCCGGGATTACTCGCGGGATGCCAAATATTACATGCTATGGCTGACTTTTGACACACATTTATAATTATATGTGGTATAACTGCGCACAGACACCACGGACTTCGCAGTTTCATCACATTCACGGAGGTTTATCATGCGTCTTCGCCACATACCGGAAGCTGATGAGTTTGTATCTCAGTCTTCAATAACCGTATCCAATCCCGAATCCCTGAAAGGAAGATGGTCAAGTGCATTTCAAAAGGCGCAGCCCACATTCCTGGAGATCGGCATGGGAAAAGGTCAATTCATAATAAATATGGCACTTGCCCATCCGGACTGCAACTACATCGGCATAGAACGATATTCGTCAGTGCTTATGCGTGCCATCCAGCACCTTCTGTCTATGGGCGAAGATGCGCCTGATAATCTGCTTTTCATCTCAGGAGACGCATCTGACCTTCCACTTTTTTTCGAATCCGGAGAGATATCCGGTATCTATTTGAACTTCTCAGACCCCTGGCCTAAGAAACGTCACGCGAAACGAAGACTTACATCAAAGCGTTTCCGCGATATCTACTATACGCTACTTCTACCCGGTTCCGCAATCGAATTCAAGACAGATAATTCATCCCTCTTCGACTTCTCTTTAGATGAATTCAAAAACGACCCACGATATGAAATCAGTGAAATAACATACGATCTCCATAATGACAGCCGCCTCTCAGCCGGAAACATCACCACCGAATACGAAGACAAATTCTCATCATCAGGCAATCCTATAAAGAAACTTATTGCCATTCGTAAATGACTTTAAAACTCATGCTGACATATATAAACAATTTTCAATAAGCTTCTGGTCTTTCATAGATAATCTGCAACGGTTGAGTCAATCCGGTATCTGTTTTCATTTCTAAAAAAATAAGTCTTAATTCTGCATCTGCAAAATTAAGACTTCGTGCGCGATCAGGGGTTCGAACCCTGGACACCCTGATTAAGAGTCAGGTGCTCTGCCAGCTGAGCTAATCGCGCATTTAATGCTGCCTCTCGGCTCGGCACGATGAATATTATATGCGAGTCCGATTAAGAATGCAAGCATTTTCTTTTATTTTTTTGTATTGATTTGAATACATTCAAATTTTAATGTATGAGAAGGGATTCGAACCATCGACCTTCCGCTTAGGAGTACCCCCACTTCACAATTATCCTGTACTGTGGTAATATGTATCTAATTTTAATTCAAAGATTAACTTGAGAAGGGATATGATATTGATATGAGAAGAGCTGATGAAAATAATGGAACCCAGAAAACAACAGAAGATTACCTGGAAGCAATTCTTGAGATTTTCCAAAAACAAGGCTATGTCCGTTCAATTGATCTTGCAGCCCTTCTCGAGGTTTCCAAGCCCAGCGTCACCTATACGACGAAGCGTCTGAAGGAAAAGAATTACATCACAACCGACCACGCCGGTATGCTGGTCCTGACCGAAGAGGGAAGAGCCATTGCCGAACGCACCCTGGACCGTCATCAGATCCTGACACAGCTTCTCACTTCCCTTGGGGTAAATGCAGACCAGGCCCAGACAGATGCCTGTAAGGTGGAGCATGATCTCTCAGAAGAATCCTTCCAGGCTCTGAAATCCCTGGTTTTAAGCGATAAGCTGCAAAATATCAATTTCTGAATTCCGTCTGGCTATTCCATCGAATATTTTTCAAATAGTACAATTTCATTTTACTGGAACAAGGATCATCTCCTAAAAAGTCCCTTTTTCACATAGGGTTCGGACTGAATTCCTTTAAAATGATAACCGGTATCCTCAATGACCGCTTTCATTCGATCTGCATCAATAGCATCTTCCGTGAAAAAACTTGCCTCTCCCTTTCTGTTGGAAGATGTCACTTTCTTCGCATCCGAAAAGTTTCTTCGAATGGCATCATTGATATGGGATTCGCACATTCCACAGGCCATACCTTCGATCTTTACAACTGTTTTGTACATAGCAATTCCCTTTCTTCGGTCTATATTTTATCAAAAACGAATCAGCAGATCTCGTTTTCCTCCAAATGCCGGAAGATGAATCCGCTGATTTCGTCTCTGATTTCACTTGTCCCAAAATAAGCTCAGCCCAATACGTTCGAAAGGGCCCAGCCGTTGACTCTTCCACCCTTCATAATTGTACTCATGCCTCATTGAAACGGCCGACAGCTGTCTTTTTATAAGGGTTGGGCCGGCAGATGAAGTAAGCGGCAATGACCATAAGTGCGATCGCAACTACAGTTCCGACCGTAAAGGATCCGCTGACCAGAGAGCCGATCTGGAAGACACACAGGGACAGGCAGTAACCCATCAACATCTGATAGCCGAAGGTGATCCAGCCCCATTTCTTGCTGCCCTGCTCGCGGAAGGCGGTTGCAATGGCAACCATGCATGGCGCGTCGAAAATATTGAAGAGAAGGAAACTCATACCAACCAGTTTGCTTCCTCCAAAGAGATGATTGATTGCAGTTGCGACATCTGCGCTGCTGTCACTTGCTGCATGGGCAAGGATTCCAAGGGTAGCGGTTGCCTGCTCCTTGGCAACTTCCGCAGAAACCGATGCAACAGCACCCTGCCAGGTTCCGAAGCCAAGCGGTTTGAAGATCCAAGCCAGGCCTTCGCCGATATAGCGGAGAAAAGAGTGATCAATATCTTCCGCAAGGAAACCGCTCGGGCCGAAGTGCATAAGAAGCCATATCACGATACACATTGAAAAAATAATGGTTCCAGCCTTGATCATGAAGGCTTTGGTCCTCTCCCAGACATGGATCAGAACACCCTTTACCGTTGGAACGTGATAAGCAGGAAGCTCCATAACGAAGGGTGCCGGATCTCCAGAGAAGTATTTGGTCTTCTTTAAAGCAATACCGGACAAAACGACAATACCGAGACCCAGGAAATACATGCCAGGTGCAACAAAGATACTGCCGGGAAAGCATACCATGGTCATCATGGCAACAATTTCCATCTTGGCTCCGCAAGGCATGAAAGTGGAGAGGAGAATCGTCATCCGACGGTCTTTTTCATTCTCTATCGTACGTGAAGCCATAATTGCCGGAACACCGCAGCCGGTGCCAATCAGCATGGGAATGAAGGACTTTCCGGAGAGACCGAATTTTCGGAAGATCCGGTCCATGATGAAGGCAACACGCGCCATATAACCCGAATCCTCCAGAATAGACAGACAAAGGAAAAGGATGATCATCTGCGGGACAAAGCCAAGGACTGTACCGACACCGTTTATGACACCATCCACAAGCAAACTGATGACCGGAGCGGATACACCGACTGCCTTCAGTCCTGCACTTGCCGCATTGGTGATCCAGGTGCCAAAGAAAACGTCATTCGTCCAGTCCGTAAGTTGAGATCCGATCGTCGTCACGGATACATAATAGACGCCCCACATGATCAAGGCAAAGATCGGAAGAGCCAGAAAACGATTGGTAACGATCCGATCGATCTTATCCGATGTTGTCATTTCGTCTTTCACGCCAGCCTTCTTCACGGAATCGGAAACCAGCTTCTGGATATAAGTATAGCGCTGATTTGTGATAATGCTTTCTGCATCATCATCCATTTCCGCTTCGCAATCTTTGATATGCGAATCGATATGCTTTAATAAATCCTCTGAAAGCTGCAGATTTTCCGTTGCCTTCTGATCTCTTTCAAAAAGTTTGACCGCGTACCAGCGAAGCTGTTCCTTTGGCACCAGATCTTCGATCGACTCCTCGATATGAGCCAGAGCATGTTCAACGCTTCCGGTAAATACATGGGGCAGGTCTTTCTTTTTCTTTTCTGCATATTGAACGGCAATCTCCGCTGCCTTTCTGGTATTCTCAGAATGCAGGGCGCTGATTTCGATGGTCTCACAGCCCAATTCCTGTCCCAGCTTCTTCGTATCGATCTGGTCGCCTTTTTTCTTAACCAGATCCATCATATTGAAGGTCAGCACAACCGGTATACCGATCTCCACCAGCTGTGTGGTCAGATAGAGATTTCTCTCGATATTGGTCGCATCAACGATATTCAAAATCACATCCGGTTTTTCATTGACGAGATAATTCCGGGAGACGACCTCCTCCAAAGTATACGGACTCAGGGAATAGATCCCCGGAAGGTCCTGAATAATGACATCCTTGTGTCCGATCAGACGCCCTTCCTTCTTCTCTACTGTAACACCGGGCCAGTTACCGACATATTGGGTGCTTCCTGTCAGATCATTGAAAAGGGTCGTTTTACCGCAATTCGGATTTCCCGCCAGTGCAATTTTCATTGCCATATCTACCTCTCTTCTAACATCTCAAAAGTTTATAATTTCTGATGAAATTCAGGCCATCTCCAAAATGTCCGCATCATCTTTTCGTATCGAAAGCTCGTAACCCCGAACGGTCACCTCAATAGGATCCCCAAGTGGAGCCACCTTTCGGACCGATATTTCTGTTCCCTTCGTGATGCCCATGTCCATGATCCGGCGCTTCAAAGCACCGCTGCCATGGATTTTCACCACAGTAGAAGTCTCACCAATTTGCACATCTCTTAATGTTCTCATGCTTTTCCTCCTTGCTATCGATATATTCTGAACGCCGGCAAATCACCGGAGTAACAGCCTTTATTAGTATCTGTTATATGTTTTCTGTGGTATGTTGTTCCGGTATCTCTTTTGTTATATGGAAATTTGTGATCTTTTCTCTCTTTTTCTGTTGTTAAAATATATTTTAAGCAATATAGTTTTGTGTAATGTAATCGAACTTTTGTTATACATATCTAACCTATAACCAAAAAATAAAGAATTAAAATAATATATAGGATTCTCTACATCGTTACCATGATTCTTTTCGTCATTTCTTTTGTAAGGGCCAGTCTGGCGTCCTTTACCTTGGCAATCATATTTCCATTCCCAGGTGTTGAAACGATCTGAATCTCACTGCCGACAACAAATCCCAGATCTTCCAAGTGTTTCTTCACATCCGGACTCCCGCCGATTCGGGCAAGCATACATTTTTCTCCGGCTTTCGCCATGGAAAGAGGTAGCATTGTCATTTCCTTCTTTCTAGTCATTACTTGCATCATAAGATGATTCAATTAGCATTTACATATATCTTCTGGTGGTTATTCCTTTGTAAGCGTGGATAGATATATCTAACCGCCGGACATTATTTTAAACCATCTTATAGCGACATGCAAGTGGAAAATACTTTAGATTTCCCAACTGAATGGGGCTGGAATTTTCACTCACTTATTCCTTATTTCTCATAGTATTATACTACGTGCAATGGGAGGTTATTAATATGAATATTAACATATATATAGCCATCGAACCGATGCCCCTATGGATGAGGACATCACCTGCTTCTTAGATGTCACTCTGGTAAAAGACGGGAAAGAGTATACCGCCATTGATCAAGACTATAAAGACAATATCTTCCATGTGGTGCCAACCGATGTCTCATACTATAAATTTGAGAATAAATGGGTTCTCGCCCTCCCCGTTTCATTCCTAATCTATCAAGACTTCCTATTGAACTGGAAAGGATTTGTAAAGAAAGCTACGAAGTCTCCGAAGACCTTTGAGATAAAAGAGGTGTAGAACCTTTGGCAGGCCAAGAATGGTGAAGATAAAGATCACGTTGTATCATCGGCACCTCCTGAAATTACGCACTTAGGCCACAATCGTCTTAAGATCGTAATAAAAGTAAAACCCATTGAGTCCTGCGGTTCAACATGACATTACGTACTTGGGACGCAAGTGGCATAAGATAGTAATCAAATATAAAACCGCCGCCCGGCGAGGGCAAGCGGTTCTTTCTATTTGAAACGATCATGCACAAAATATTGCGCAGCTCAGGAAATCAGATGGCTCTATAAGACTCCATTTTCTTTTGCTGCGGACCGGATCTGCTCACGATACTCCTCAACCGTTTCTTCCTGGCCTTCGATCCGGATCCGTATGCTCAAGAAGGTATTGATATAAGTATAAAAGCCGAATTTTTGTACCATATTCCATGGTGCACTCCTTAATCTCACTTTTGCTTTTCTAACCTGTCGGAAAATCCGACAGGTTGAACTCATTCTCTACAGAATACATCCAAAATTTTTTCAATATCTGCATATTCTTATACTGCTTCTGGTTCGCATTAATGCACCTAGAGAGATCGTTCTTGTGGAACATCAATTGTGAGTAGCTCTACATAATGATCCCAGCTTAATTTTGCAGACAGTGTCTGCAAATTGGAAAAGTAAGACATAGCTTGCGCATCTTATTAGCATTGCTCATGCCGATGCCTCTTACATATCTTTCGATCAGATCATGAGAAAGCCATTTTATGGTTTCCGAACCATATTCTGCATTAAGTCCTGTCTTATGTTGATAGCCACGGTACCGTAAATAGGTCAGACAGTGTCTGACTGATTTCACTCACAGCTTGTTAGTTACCATTCTTTTTATAGTCTGTTTTTGGCTCCGCGACCATTCCCATATCATATGTTTCATTCACGTACTGGTTTAGCCTGTCTGAATATGCATTAACACGCTCACCCATATCGTTATTATCAGCCCACAGCTCACACTGCGTCATTACTGTTTGTACTGCATCATCCATGCCCTCTGGCGGATATTTATGATGTTTCAGAAGTCGTTTAATAAGCATCCGCATCTTGGCGCGAGCAGAATCCCTTTTCTGCCAGTCGATCGTTCTATTCTTGCGGAGCGTGTCTGCCAATTCCTTTGTGATTGCGATCAATTCTTCATTCTCATAGAAGTCCTTGATAGCCTGTGGTTTGGTCAGGGCATCATAGAAGGCAAGCTCATCAGCGGTAAGTCCGAGTTTTTCTCCCTCTTTATGCGCCGCCTGTATTTGCTTTGCAAGATTTAGCATCTCCTCAATTACCTGCTCATTTGTAAGCATTCCATTGAGATACTGGTTCATTGCTTTCTGCAAGATCTCACTAAATTTTTCTGATTTAACAACATTCGTGTGTTTGTACACAACCACCTGCTCAGCGATAAGCTTCTTAAGAAGCTCCACTGCAAGGTTTTTCTCTTTCATGTTTGCGATTTCCTGAAGAAAATTCGGGTCAAAGAGTGAGAAGTCGCTGTTGGCATCTTGGAAGAGGTTAATTACGCCATCGCTGTGAATGCTGGCCTTCAGGAGGTTATTGATTCGTGCATTCATCTCTGGCAAAGAGATTTTCTTCCCTTCACCCTGATTAACAAGACGATTTACCAGCACACGGACCGATTCAAAGAACGCAGCTTCAATCCGTTCGTCCTCTGCTGCAAGGGACGAACAGAGGGACAGAGCCTGCTTGAGCATAAGGGCTTCCTTTAGGAACGTATCCCGGTCATCTTCCTTACCCACAGCAACAATGAAGTTCACCGCACCACTGATAGCTCTCGAGCGGGCGAGATTGCTGCCATGAATGAAGTCGGAATAGTCATACCCATAGAATAGATCTCGACAAACGGACAGTTTCTCTTGGAACTTAGGATATGCGACCTTCGCCACATCGGTATCACCATAATTTTTCTGGTCACGTGCCGTGTAATCATTCATGGCCTCTTTGAGAGCAGAAGCGATACCAACGTAGTCGACGATAAGTCCGCCTTCCTTGTCTTTAAAGACGCGGTTAACACGAGCAATAGCCTGCATCAGGTTATAACCCTTCATCGGCTTATAGATATACATGGTGGCAAGAGAGGGCACATCAAAACCTGTCAGCCACATATCAACAACGATAGCAATTTTAAACGGACTGTCATTGTCCTTAAATTCTGCTGCCAGTTCATCCTTGTGGTGCTTGTTCCCAATAATCTTTGCCCACTTCTCCGGATCCTTGTTTGAGCTGGTCATAACGACCTTAACCTTGTCCGTCCATGCGGGGCGTAATTCAAGGATTCTCTTATAGATTTTCATTGCAATCGGACGAGAATAGGCAACGATCATAGCCTTGCCTGTCAGCAGATTCTCACGATAATTCTCGTAGTGATCAAGAATATCATTCACAAGGGATTCGATGGTCTTGTCATTTCCGAGTATGGCCTCCATTTGACCGAGTTCTTTTTTGCTTCTCTCAATGACATCAGGATCGGCGTTCTCCGCCATAATGTCATATTCTTTATCAATCAGAGCAAGCGTATCTTGGTCGAGCTTTAACTTGATAACACGGCTCTCATAATAGACTGGCCTTGTTGCACCGTCTTCCACAGCCTGCGTCATATCATAGATGTCGATATAATCACCGAACACTTCGCGTGTATTTCTGTCTTTAAGTGCGATCGGTGTCCCAGTGAATCCGATGTAGGTTGCATGTGGCAGACTATTCCGGATGACACGCGCTGTGCCGACTTTGATCTCACCTGTCTTAGAATCGATCTTTTCCTTTAATCCGTACTGCCCGCGGTGTGCCTCGTCGGCCATGACGATGATGTTATGACGCTCAGACAGCGGCTCATGGGATTCCTCAAACTTCTGCATTGTGGTGAAAATGATACCGTTAGCCTGTCTGCCATCGAGAAGTTCCTTCAGGTTCTGTCGGCTCCGCGCATGAATTGGAACCTGCCTAAGAAAATCCTTACACTTGGCAAACTGTCCATACAGCTGATCATCCAGGTCGTTACGGTCAGTAATGACTACAATCGTCGGGGAATCCAGTGCATCCTGCAAAAGATGTGCATAAAAGACCATCGAAAGGGATTTCCCGCTGCCTTGCGTATGCCAAAACACACCGCCTCTGCCGTCCGTCGCCATGCCTTTCTTTGTAGACTCAATTGCCTTACGAACAGCAAAGTATTGATGGTATCCGGCAAGGATCTTGAACTGTTTCAATCCTTCATTGGAGAAGCAGATGAAATTCTTGATGATATCAAGCAGTCGTTCTTTCTGGAACATGCCTTCAAAGAACGTATCAAATTGTGCGTACTGTGTATTTTCGTAGCTACCATCCTTCGTCTTCCATTCCATAAACCGATCTTCGCCTGAAGTGATCGTGCCTGCTTTACTCGTCAGGTGGTCGCTCATCACGCAAATGCAGTTATAGATGAACATAGATGGAATCTCATGCATGTAGTTTCGGATCTGAGTATAGGCTTCCGATGCATCTGTCTCCTCGCGCGAAGGACTCTTCAACTCCATCAACACGACAGGCAGACCATTCAAAAACAGAAGCACATCAGGACGCTTATTGCTATTTTCAATAAAAGTCCACTGGTTGGCAATAACGAAGGAGTTGTTGTCAGGATTCTTATAGTCAACCAGATAAACCAGTCCAGAGCGTTCTTCGCTTCCGACAAGATAGCGCACTTCAACACCGTGCTGAATGTAGTCTATAAATACCGCATTCTTCTGGACCAGATCAGCATTGTCGAAATTTTTCAGTTTAAATAGTGCCTCATGAATTGCGCTTTCCGGCATTTCAGGATTGATGCGATGAATTGCGTCATTCAACTCTTCTTCATAGAGCGGATCCTTATAATCTCGTTGAATATCCGGACCATATACATGGCGCCATCCCATGTTTTCGAACAGCTCTATGATCGTATTTTCATAGTCCGCTTCGCTGTAACTATCTGACATATAATCACCCCTTAATATGATGTCTTTAAACTCAAGAAGAACTTCCACACTTCAGTAATAGTATTTTTATCAGGCACTACATTCCTGATTTACTCAATTCTCGATGCTGAGAAGTTCCGGATTTGTTCCCGTTTCGTTTGCCTTATCCAAGTAAGACAGGAATGATGCCTGACCCATTTTATGAAACGGAAGTACCGAGAGAGTTCTGTTTTGAACAGGCAGAATTCCTGCAATTCCCATTATTCATCCTTTCCGCCGCCCATCTATCAGTCAGAGCTGCACCGCTCTCCGGAAAGGTCCGAATGGTATGCTTTTGTTATCATATTTTCGATCCAAATACTTGAGCGTTAATCATAAAGAATGAAGCAGCCGCACTCATAGTATTATTATCAAATTCGAAGTAAGTATTGAGGCTTCCCTTAGCCATCAATCGGCTTATAGCTTTGCTTAGGTTTTCCTTCTGTCCAAAGCGCTTTTCTTCAGCCTCTTTCTCTAACTGCTTCATATATTGTTCGTGCCGTTTATGACGCTTTTTCCACCAGTCTTCTGAGTCCTTCTCGTTTCCTTTGGACATAGACTTCGGATAACTCTGTCCTAAATGTTCCTCGATTGATGCGCCAAAATGCTCAGTATGAATACTCGGCTCTACACCCGGATAATTTGCAAATGGTATACAGACCGAACGATCAACTTTAAAATAGCCTACAACCCACGCCTCATATTTGGGATCATTCTTCATTTGCTCCCAGCCTTTTTCTGTTATATCAATAAACTGTATGTCCCGCATCTGACTTGGATGATAGGGCAATTTATCAAGAATCCCGTAAATGTATTCTTTATATTCATCCATAGACATTTCTTCAACTTCTGCGTCAGACTTTCCATATTGCTGCATTACGCTAAAGCCCGGATTTAAAAGCCTGTCAATCTGAGCTTTGTTCTCAGGATGCCTGGATAAATAATCGTCAACCGTACTATGTGTTGTTGCACGAATGCCCGTACCCTTATGTTCAATAACAGCATTACAGAATGATTCACCCTTTATCGAATTCACTGACCGAGATTGCGCATACATGCTCGTTACACTGTAATTCATATTTGTGATACCAGAAAGAAACGACATGTTCATTCCTCCTTCCCGAACGAATCGGAATAAAAAAGGCGTGTCACTTCAACATTCACTCCGTTGAAATGGCACGCACTCCGTTGCTTATAGTGTTCTTATTTTATATCGTCATCTGATCTTCAAAACTTTAGAAAAAAGCATCGAAAGAGTTATGACCCAGAGCAGACAAGATGCTTAAGTTGTTTAGATAATAGTTTAAAGCATTTCTGCCATAAACGCTACCCGTGTAAACCTGCTGTTGTGAGTTTGATTGAATCCTCATATATAATACCAAAAATTTGTCAGTTAACGGAACTTTTTTGCGTTTTTTTGGGTCAATCATTTTTTTCTATGTGATAGCTCATCCACTGACCCGGCGGCATAGTACATTGACAGTTGCATAAATAAAGGATCAACCTTTACGATTGAGTTGCATCGTGACGGATGTAACAAGCCCAATCAAAAGGAGGATCCTTTATCATGAATTATATACGAACCGAAGCTGATGGACAACTGACACTTACACAGTCAACGGAGCAGCAAAAAATAAGGACGTCATCGATTCTCCGGCCTTATCGCGCAAAAACGGACCGGATCCGAAAGGGGACCCGGTCCGCAATGATCCGTTTTCTTTTTCCTCAGGACTTATGCCGTCAATCCGAGCTGTCCTGCTTTCCGGACAGGAAGGGGGTAAACTTCTCAATGATCCCGTCCCGGTCATTGGCAGCCTTCTCCAGATCGAGATCGCACAGATTATCCAGCGGCTTGTCGCTGTATCCCTTCGGAATATCTCCAATGACTCCCCGGCCGGTAATCGGATATTCGGTAGCATATTCCTTCATGGCATCGTCGGAGATCGCCCAGTCAAGGAACGTATACGCTGCCGGATTGATCTTGTCCTTATTGATCAGGCAGTTTGCCTCTACATCCCAGCCGCAGCCCTCCGACGGGAAGACGACCTGAACAGGATTTCCTTCGTCCAGAAGCTGTGCGCAGCGATAGCCGAAAGAAATGCCAATCGCGCACTCTCCTGCTGCCGCCATCTTCGCGGGCTTGGATCCGGATGTCGTATAACTTGCGATGTTCTTGTTCAACGCCTCCATATACTTCCATCCTTCCTCATTCCCCATGATCTGAAGGATCCCGTTGACCGTCAGCATGCCGGTCCCGGAAGAGGTAGGATCCGGCATGACGATCATGCCTTTGTACTTCGGGTCCGTCAGATCCGCAAAGGAAGTCGGTACCGGAACGCCGGCCTTCTTGCAGGCATCTGTATTTACAAGAAACGCGGTCTCATAGACATCACACCCGGTCCAGAGAGGGACCTCATCGGTACTGTCATAGAACTTCTTGTCCAGAAGATCCGTCTTTTCCGGCTTATAGGCCTTAATCAGGTGATATGGCTTCAGCTGCAGCATCACCGACGCGGAAGTTCCCCAGATAACATCCGCGACCGGATTGTCTTTTTCCGCGATGACCTTCGCAATCAATGTTCCGGTGGATTCCCGAACCACATTTGTCTTGATATCCGGATACTTTTTCTTGAACGATGCCATATATTTATCGATCTGATCATCCTCAAAGGCGGTATAAATCGTGATGGAGCCCTTGGTCGCCTTCTTGACGGAGCCGGAGTCTGCGGCTGTCTCTGCACTCTGGGAGCTGTTCTTCGCACTGTCAGACCGGACACCGCACCCTGCCAGTGAAAAGATCGTCATGGCAGTCAAAAGTCCGACCGCCGCCATTTTTCTGAAACTTTTTTTCATTGTTCTCGACCTCTCTTTCATAAAAACTCCTGATCCTTCTATTCCTTCTATGCCTGCGCGCCATCACCTCCCTTCCACTTCCCGAGACGCCTGGAAAGTCCCGCATTGATGAATTCATACGCCGTACGAAATCCGACATTGATGAGGAAAATCACGATGGACATCGCCGCGGCCGCCGCATAATCTCCGTTATCATCCATATTCAGGATGGCGATGGAGGCCGGCTTATTCTGCGGTGTATACAGGAACACAACAGCGGAAACAGTCACCATCGCGTTCACGAAGAAATACATGAAGATCTCCAGTACCGCGCCAATGCACATCGGAAGAGAAACTTTCATGAAGACGGTCCAGAACGGGATATTCATGGATTCCGCCACATTCTCATACTCCCGGTCCAGCTTTTTTAAAGCGGTGGATGCTGTGACATAGGTAACGGAAAAAAGATGGATGGTGGTACAGAAGATCATGATGGCAAAGGTTCCGTACAATCCGGAGAATGGATTCTCAATCTCGATCCCGAGGAAGGGGAGATCGATCCACCGTTTATTGAAGAACATGATGTAGCCAAGTCCGAGAACCAGCCCAGGGAGAGCCATCGGCATCATGGAGAGAAACCTGCAGAATCCGCTGAGTTTCCGAAAGGTCTTCCCTTTTTCAATAAGGTAGGCAAAGCAGAAAACCAGGATTGTCCCCAGACATGCCGTTCCCAAAGAAAGGCCGATGCTGTTCAGGAAGCTGACGATTCCTGTGCCGTGGAGCGCTGCGCTGAAATCGAAATGGGACAGGGTAAAGGACATATGATAGGGCCATACCTTTACGAAAGCAGACAGAGCGATGACGCCAATCAGGAAAAGAAAGATCAGAGCAATCAGGCTGCAATAGATCTGATAGAAGACATCTCTCCCCCGGGAATGCTTTGGTTCAAAGGCAACCGCCTTCGAAGAGAGCTCATTCCTCGCGTTCTTTTTCTGAAGGGCCAGATCAATCAAAAAAGAGATCACCGCAGGAATCGTCAGAACGAGTCCGACCACAGCTCCCATGGACATCTTCTGCTGCCCGACCACCTGCCGATAGACATCGGTCGCCAGCACATTGTAATTTCCCCCGACGACCTCCGGCGCTCCGAAATCCGTAAAGGCCATCGTGAAACAGGCAATGAAGGAATTCACCAGACCATAACGGACGGAGGGAAGCGTTACCCGGAAAAACGTCCGGGCCGGCGAAGAACCAAGAACCTCCGCCGCTTCATAGAGCCGGTTATCCGCATTATCCAGCGCAACGGACAGGACCATATAGGACTGCGGGAAACAGTAGATCATCAATGCCATCACAATCCCCTTCATCCCGTACAGTCCGATATTGATGCCAAAGTGGACGGTAAAGAGTCCCATCTTCCCGAAAATATAAATCAGCGCCATGCCATGCACCATGGTCGGAATAAAAATCGGAATCAAAGCGAGGTAACGGTATCCGTTTTTCCACCGGATTCTTGCTCTCGTGATGCCATAGGCATACAGGAACCCGAGGATTGTCGATATGGCAGCCGTCAGGAGAGCAACCGCCATGGAATGTCCGATCGAGGAAATCATCAGCGGATTGCTGAAATAATCCCTGAAATTCTTCAATCCCACATAGTTTCCCATGTCATCGGAGAAAATCTGACCGAACATCATGATGAGCGGCATGATAAGAAAAATCAGAAACCATACGAACATCACCAGGATCATGATCTTCTGAATGAGAAGGCTTCCGCTCTGCCTTGGGCTCCCTTTTCCAGTCGTTCCTCTGCTCATGCGGGTTCCTCCTCTCTTTTCTCAGGATTCTCCTCGAGGCCGAAATAGCACAGGCTTCCCCTTCGGAAACGAATCGATATCTGGTCTCCGATCCGGATCCTCCTTGTTCTCATCTCCTCTGCGGAGAGATCAAAGGAAATATAATCGTTATTGACCGGTCCGCTCTCCGAATCGGTGAGATCCAGCCACAAGCGGTACGCATATCCGCGGAATTCGATATCATGAACGGTGACATTGAAGGAATTCAGCGACTTCGGCTCCACGATCTCGATATTCTCCGGCCGGCAGGCCTTCAGTGCGTCTCTGTTTCTTGAAAGATTTTCCAGAAGCGCCTGATCTGTCGTCACATTTGCATTCGGCAGAAGATCCGCCTGGAAGAAATTGATGGATCCCACAAAGTCGGCCACAAAGGGATTCACCGGTTCGTCATAAATCTGTTCCGGCGTTCCGGTCTGCATGACGCAGGCATTGTTCATGACAACAATGGTATCCGCCATGGTCAGCGCTTCCTCCTGGTCATGGGTCACCATGATCGTTGTAATGCCGAGCTTCTGCTGAAGCGCCCGGATCTCCTTCCGGACCTTCTGCCGTACCTTTGCATCCAGCGCGGACAGCGGCTCATCCAGAAGCAGAAAGTCCGGCGACACCACCAGGGCCCTTGCAAGAGCGATCCTCTGCTGCTGCCCGCCAGAAAGCTGGGAGGGATATTTGTCAATCTGATCCGACATGTTCACCTGCTCCAGAATTTTCTGGATCCGGTCCTCCCGTTCTTCCCGGGAGAGTTTCATCCGCTTCAGTCCGAACGCGATATTCTGCCGCACGGTCATATTCGGAAAAAGCGCGTAGGACTGGAAGACAATTCCGAAATTCCGCTTTACCGGTGCGAGCTTCGTCGCGTTCTTTCCATTAATGTAAACCTCGCCAGCCGTTGGTTTCTCGAGACCGGCAACGATCCTGAGCAGCGTCGTTTTCCCGCATCCGGAGGGACCGAGAAGACAGACGAATTCTCCCTTCTTTACAGAAAGATGAATATCATCCAGTGCGGTGAACCGGCCGAATTTCTTCTGGATATGCCTTAGCTCCAGAAACGGCGGCCGGATCTCCTCCTGATCTCTTACATCCGCAGGTGATGGGTTCATAGTCGTACCTCCTTTGTCCTTCAAATGATGATATAAAAAAGGCGCTCTCCGATGATTCGTTCGGAAAACGCCTTTGCTTTCGACTTGATGGCATTCTATCCTGGTACCATGTTGCTGTCAATAGCAGAAGCAGCACGAAAAATCAGGTTTGTGAAGAATTCTCTCAAGTCCTGTATTTTATGGGGATCAGTTTGTGCAATCTATAGAATTTCCGATTTTTTTCTGGTTCGGATTGACGCGTACTTGGTACCATGTTAGATTACAAACATCCAATTGGAGGAAACCTATGACCGCAGAACGTACCACAGAAGTAACAGAAGTAGAAACGCTGAGAAGGAAAATCACTTCCTATCTCAAACGATACATCTGGGAAAATGAGCTGAAGGAAAACGATCGCCTTCCATCCGAAAACGCAATTTCCGAACGGTTTCATGTAAACCGCAATACGGTTCGAAGCGCGATGGCCATCCTGAAGGCGCAGGGAATTATCTATTCCGAAAAGGGACGCGGCTTTTTCGTTGCGGAACGGCCGAAACCCGTCATCTACCACCATGATAATTCCCTGGGATTTTCGGAAATTCTGAACAACGGGACGAGGAGCTTTACCAGCAGCCTTTTGTCATTAACAAAGAGGAAACCGACGAAACGGGACTGCAAGAAGCTCCGCATCCGTCCGGAGGAAAATGTGTACTATCTCGAACAGCTCCGGACACTGGGAGGGAAAAAACTGGCGGTATGCCTGTCCGTGATTCCTGAGAAATATGTACCGGACCTTGAATCCCATACGTCAGACTTTCATGGTACCAACCATATTTTCGTCAACGGATACCATTATCCGCACCCGGAATGTGTCTGGGTCTACCTTGAGGCAAGCCTCCCGACAGCCCGGGAAATGGAACTTTTGGAGATCTCGGACGATATGCCGATTCTCCAGCAGGAAAATCTCTTTGTCATTCAGGATCTCGGACCCATCGAATACTTTATGGTACGCGCAAGAGGAGACATGCTCCATTTTTCCATGGAGTTTGAATAATCAGAAGGAGGAAAGAACATGAAGAAGCTGGAAATCATCATCAAACCGGAAAAGCTTGAAATCGTCAAGGAAATCCTGGACCGGAACGGTATCAACGGCATGAATTTTGTCAACACCATGGGATACGGAAGACAGAACGGCACCGTAAAATCCTCCACAGGAAAGGAATACCAGATCGGATTTGTTCCGAAAATCAAGGTAGAGAGTATCGTCTCCGATGAAGTCGTCGAAAAGATCATTCACGAAATCCTTGAGGAAGTCAATACCGGACAGTATGGCGACGGCAAGATTGCTATCTATAACGTCGAGGACTACATCCGGATCCGTACTGGAGAGCGCGGGAAAGACGCGCTGTAATCGCACCTGTCAGACACCACGATAAAAGATCCTGCCCTGGAACAGGCGGATGGTTTAAGTCAGGAGGGTTTATATGGCAACAAGATCCAGTATCATGGATACGAACAGCTACCGGGACGGCAACGGGGAAGTCCTGGATGAAGCGACAAAGGAGCTGATCGAACGCAGAGAAAAGTACATGGGAGGCGCTTATCGCCTCTTCTACCGGAAACCGGTCAATCTGGTTCGTGGACAAGGGGAATATCTCTGGGATGCTGAGGGCACCCAATATCTCGATATGTACAATAACGTGGCGGGGGTTGGCCATTGCAATCCTGCTGTGGTCGATGCCGTGGATGAGCAGATGAAGCTTCTGAACACCCATACCCGCTATCTTCATACCCGGATCGTCGACTACAGTGAGGAAATCCTCGCCATGCTTCCGAAGGAGATTGACAAGATCATGTATATGTGCACCGGCTCGGAGGCCAATGATCTCGCTCTTCGTGTCGCATGGGAATACACCGGTGGAAAGGGGATCATCATTTCCCAGGAAGCCTATCACGGAACCAGCGCATTGACCTCCGGATGCTCCCCGGCTCTTGGAAGCGAGCAGCCGCTGCTGCCCTATGTCCGGAAGATTTCCACTCCGGACTACTTCCGGCATGGCGGCACGCCCGAGGAATTTTCCAGCTGGTATGCCTCCGAAATGCAGAAGAAAATCGATGAGCTGAACGCGGCTGGTTACCCGTTTGCCTGTTTCCTTGCGGACTCCATTTTTTCCTCGGACGGTGTGCATCCGGATCCCATCGGATACGTCAAAGCCGCGGTAGACGTCGTCCATAAAAATGGTGGCGTATTCATCGCGGATGAAGTCCAGCCTGGATTTGCCCGCTGCGGGGATGCCTTCTGGGGATTTGCACGCCATGGCGTCATCCCGGACATGGTGACCATGGGAAAGCCCATGGGAAATGGAATCCCTGTCTCAGCCCTGGCAGCAAAGCACGAGGTTCTTGCCGCGTTCAGTGATAAGCTTCCTTACTTCAACACCTTTGGCGGAAACCCGGTCTCCATCGCCGCAGCGCAGGCCGTGCTGCATTATATTAAAGAGGAACATCTGCAGGAACACTGCCGCACCGTTGGAAAGAAGCTGCTTGACGCTCTCCGGGAAGTCCAGAAGCTGCATCCGGACTCCGTTGGAGACGTCCGCGGAGCAGGACTCTTCATCGGATTCGAGATCGCGAAGAATGACGGGATGAAGAGTCCGGATCAGGCAAAGGCGCTGGATCTCATCGAGCTGCTTCGGGACAATCATGTACTGACCTCCGTTGCAGGGCCTTATGGCAATGTTCTGAAGCTTCGTCCCCCGATGGTCTTTCAGGAGAAAGACATCGACTGGGTAACCAGCGCACTGGATCAGTGTCTGACACAACTGGAGGATAAATACTCACAAAGAAAGTTTGACTGCGGTCCGATTTTTATAGAGGAACATGCATGAGTATCATCCGGCAGTTATTATCTCAGGATCCTGGCGCATTTTCCGTCATCTTCCGACTGGCGCTTGCCGCCTTTTTCGGCAGTCTGATCGGAATGGAGCGGAGCATCCACGGACAGGCGGCCGGCACGCGGACGTTTGCCCTGGTCTGCCTGGGAGCGGCCCTGGCCAAGATCACCGATGACTATCTGGTAATGACCTATCAAACCGGCGATCCTGCCCGGCTTTCCGCCCAGGTCATCAGCGGCATTGGGTTCTTAGGCGTCGGTACAATCATTGTCACAGGGAAGAATTATGTCCGCGGTCTTACGACTGCCGCCTGTCTCTGGACGACTGCCTGTCTTGGCATCACCATCGGCGCCGGATATCTGACTGCGGCCGTCGTCGCGTTTGCCCTCATTTATTTCGTGATGACGGTTCTGACGCGGATCAGTTCTCATGTGGACGAAATGGCCCGCCGTATTTCCCTCTATATGGAGGTCGACCGGGAGACCGGGCTTCGCTCGATCTTCCGGTTTACAGAGGATCACGGGTTCCGCATCCATTCCATTGAAAAGCAGAAGCGGCAGACGCTGCTCGGAAATGATGTCGTCGTAATCGCTACCCTCGACCTCATGAAAAAGCAGAATCACACGCATCTGATCCAGGAGCTGAACCAGATGGAGGACATCCATTACATTGAAGAGATCCGGTAACGGCGGCGGAATAACCCGAAGGAATCCACACAGTAAAAAATCCCTGCAGGTCCTGAAATACAGGCTCTGCAGGGATTTTTCCGTTATTCGAACTCTAGAAAAGCATCAACATCTAGTTAGATTGATTTTTACAGGATATTCTCTCATCTGTGACTCTCTCTAAAAGCTGCAAATGCTGACTTTGCGTCCTGTACATCGTTACGCTTCCGCGCTCCTGCTTCCATGCCTGCGTATCGCTTTACGCTTCAATGCTCCTGTCCGGAAGCGTCCGCGTGATTTCCATGGAAAGCTTCAGCATATCAATCAATGTATTCATCGCCTTCATGTCCGGATCAAAATAATAGAAGATTTTCGTCCCTTCTTTTCTGGACTTCAGGATTCCCGCATCCTTCATAATCTGCAGGTGATGAGACACCGCAGGCCGTGAAAGCTGCGTGTGTTCCGCAATATCAATGGCGCGAACGCCCGAGCAGTCTCCCATCTTCATCATCTCGAGAATCAGGTACTGGCGGTTTTCGTCACCGAGCGCAGTAAGTATCCGGCGCGATGCCTCCAGCTCTTCGGACAGCACGCTAGATCTTCCGATGCCGGGACAAGGAGCCACATTCATCCTTATATGTCCATTCCCTCCAATCTCAGATGTATCGACCCAGAAACTCAGAGGGAGTGAATGCTAAAACTTTTCTGCATTAAATGCCGGATGGGACGAGGACATGCTCTCCGTTGAGCTGTCCGATTTAAAGGACGACTCCTTTGATCTCTCCCTCCTCGGTTTTGACGAGGCAGACCTTGAGAAACTTCTCGACCCGGACGATGACGAAGCAAAACAGGATGACTTCGATGTAGATGAAGAACTGCAGAAGCCCTGCTTCTCCAGGACAGGTGATATCTGGCACCTTGGCAGACACACCGTGATCTGCGGCGATTCCACAGACCCGGACACATACACACATCTCTTGGATGGCAAAAGTGTAAATCTTGTCTGTACCGATCCTCCGTATCTCGTAAACCTCGAGAGCACTTCCGGGAAGATCAAAAACGATGACTTAAACGATAAGGATGGATATGAGTTCTTAAGGAAAGCTTTCTCCTGCTTTAGAGACGCAATGGCAAAGGATGCCTCGATCTACGTGTTCTATGCTACGGCAAAAGCGAGGATCTTCCACGATGCCTATGAGGACGCGGGATTCAAGGTTGGCGCGGGGCTTGTCTGGAAGAAG
Source organism: uncultured Lachnospiraceae bacterium (assembly GCA_900316665.1). Classification (GTDB taxonomy): domain Bacteria; phylum Bacillota; class Clostridia; order Lachnospirales; family Lachnospiraceae; genus Lachnocurva. Next base: position 10,936 of record ONDV01000002.1, on the reverse strand, counting down.
GACCGGCTGGTACTTACACGGACGGACTGGAAATACATCCATGAACCGATCATCTGGGGATGGAGAAAAGACGGAAAGCATGTGTGGTACGGTGACCAGAAGCAGGTCACCGTTTTCCAGTTCGATCGGATAAAAAACAGCAAGGAAGACGGCTGCGGACATCCGTCAAGCAAGCCGGTTCCACTGATCGCCTACCTTATCAAACAGTGCACCCAGACGAACGGACTGGTGCTTGACGGCTTCCTAGGATCCGCCTCCACCCTCATCGCCTGCGAGGAGCTGGGGCGCATCTGCTACGGTGTGGAACTGGAACCGAAGTTTATCGATGTGGCGGTCAACCGTTATATCAAGCTAAAGGAAGGCTCGGACACGGATGTCTACCTGATTCGTGACGGGAAGAAGCTCTCTTACCAAGAAGCCCTGGAGCAGATGCCAAAGGAATCCGAGACAGCATAAATTACACAGTGCTCTGCCACTATTGCGGGCTGATATTTGGTACGTATTTCTCTCGGTTTCCCTTGCTATTACTGCTTTGTAGAGTGATGTATGTACTACCAAAACAAAGGAGGTACATACCATGAAGCTTACATTCAACGTAACAAAAGAAAACAAGAAAGCATTCGCAAAGGACATCGCAGCGATCACCGGAGAAAAGGCAGTCTACCAGTTCACACCGACCTACGCTTTTGCAATCGGTGACCTCACCGTGAACCGGGACGCGACGCTTACCGCCCCGGACGGCAAAGACTTAAGCGCCCTGCTTGAAGCACTGAAGGCAAAGGGATATGAACTGGTCGGGAGCGACAAGGCTGAAATCGAAGCTGATACGGAGCTAACCAACGAACCGGAATCAATTTCAGAAGAAGCATCCGAACAGGCGCTTAAAGATACCGCCCCGGAAAGCGAAGGCGAGACCGCAAAAGCTCCTACAGAAAACGAGGTGCCGGATACAAATGAAGCGGAATCTACTGAGGACGGGATCACCGAATTTACGATTTCTCTTCCCCTTGCATCCGCAAACGCCGGAACGCTTATGAACCTGATCAGCTCTAAGGAGAGCCTTATCAAGAAGGCACTCGCCATCACCGACACAAGGATCAACATCACAGAAGACAAGATCGAGTTCCCCTGGTTTGACCGGGAACTCACCCCGGAAGAGGTAAACGCCTACACCAGATTTCTTTCCTTCCTCTGCAAGCTCTCCAAAGAGGTGAACCGCTGCAGCGGAAAAGAGCATCCGGCAGCCAATGAAAAGTACACCTTCCGCTGCTTCCTTCTCCGGCTCGGATTCATCGGAGCCGAATACAAGGAAGACCGTAAGGTGCTTCTTAAGAACCTGACTGGAAGCTCAGCCTTTAAAAACGGCGCACCGGCAAAGGAGGTACAGGCATGAGGATGATAAGCGAAAAGGAACTTACGGCTCTGCGGGAGGAATTCCCGCAGGGCAGCCGGATCGAGCTGGTTCAGATGGACGACATCCAGGCACCGCCTGCCGGGACAAAAGGAACGGTCTATGGTGTTGACGACAAGGGAAGCCTGCTTGTCCATTGGGACAACGGTTCCGGGCTTAACGTGATCTACGGAGAGGACATCGTAAGGAAGGTGGCAGAATGATAGATCCGACAGTCAGGGAAGAAATCGAGGTCATCCGCTCCTCAGGGCTTACAAATATGTTCGACCTTCCAATGGTCCAGAGGCTTGCCTTCGACCGAAACTTCTTGGAATTGGTGCTCTTAATCGAGGAACACCGGGATGAATATATCCACTTCATCCTCCACGGCGATGTCAGATAAGCAAAGGATTTTCGGTACATTTTTGTGCAGGTTATGAGGCTTATTTCCTTGCTATATATCGCCTGCAGAGTGATATATGTACATGCCAAAGGAAAAGGCAAACAAGCACATAGCAAGGAGGACAAAGTCATGACGAACATTTTTGAAGAAACCTACAACACCATCGCAGAAGCAAAGAAAGCCTACAAGGCAGCCACCTCAGCAGAGGAGAGGGATGCCGCAAGAGAAGCCGCGAAGGCGGCCGAGGACAAGATCGGCGAGATGGTAATCCGACGCGACATCGCCTGGAAGATCTGGAGGGCCTACGAGAAATCGAGAGACAACGAGAACGAAATCCTCGACTTCGACGATATCATCTGGGGCCGGGACGTGGAAGCCCTCGTCGCCTGCATGAGGGAGAACGGCATCAAGGCCTTCACCTACTCCTGCAGGGCAACGGATGCAATCGAAACCTTATGGCTTTTTAAAGAGGCAGGCTGCACGATCGGCGAGATGGTTGAGGTCAACCTCCGGAAAGACCTCTGGGGCAAAGGATATGAAAAAGGCCACGCCTTCAAGATGATCCTGAATTAAAACAGAAAGGGAGGATGCCCCACAGCGGGGCATCTTCCTCGTATAAAATACACAGATTCCGGGGCAGATATTTGTGCACATTATGCGTCTGTTTTCCTTGCTATATATCGCCTGCAGAGTGATATATGTACATGCCAAAAGGAAAAGGCACACACAAAGAAAACGGAGGACAAAACCATGTGGAACAAAGGAAGCCTTTTAATACCAACAGACGACGGAGAGAAAACCTGCAGATACTGCGTAAAGACCTGCGGTGAAAAGAGCGAGACCTACGGAATCGAAGGCGGCAGGATCATAAAGATGGAGATCAAGGTTGACGGAAAGCAGACCCTCCTCTACGAAAGAGGCTGGGAAGTCGAGCCGGAGGATGAAGCAAGCCAGCTTGCCTACGCGGTACTTCTGAAAAAATTCAACTAAAAGAACTTTCCGGGAAAGGGCCACAAGGCTCTTTCTCTTGTACATATATACCACATGGTTTGGATCGCTTCGGCGGTCCTTTTCTTTTGCCGGAAAGGAGGAGCTCTATGGCAATGCGGAAACTGAAAAACTACAAGCCAACGCGGTTCATGGCAGAGACGTCCTCCTACAACAAGGATGCCGCTGACTATGCCGTCCTTTTTATTGAAAGCCTGCGGCACACCAAAGGCAGCTGGTACAAAAAGCCGTTCGAGCTTATCGACTGGCAGGAGCAGATCATCCGGGACATCTTCGGAATCTTAAAGCCGAACGGCTACCGGCAGTTCAATACCGCCTATATCGAGATCCCGAAGAAACAGGGCAAGTCTGAGCTTGCCGCTGCGGTGGCACTGCTTCTTACCTGTGGCGACGGAGAGGAACGCGCCGAGGTCTATGGCTGTGCTGCCGACAGAAACCAGGCTAAGATCGTCTACGATGTGGCCGTTGATATGGTACGCCTATGTCCGGCGCTTGATAAGCGGGTGAAAATTTTGGAGTCCCAGAAGAAGCTCATCTACCTTCCGACAAACAGTACCTACCAGGTGCTCTCCGCGGATGTTGCGAATAAGCATGGTTTCAACACCTCCGGGGTGATCTTTGATGAGCTCCACACCCAGCCGAACCGGAAGCTCTACGATGTCATGACGAAAGGATCCGGGGACGCCAGAACCCAGCCTCTTTACTTTCTTATCACGACCGCCGGGACAGATACGAACAGCATCTGTTACGAAGTCCACCAGAAGGCGCTCGATATCATCGAGGGCAGAAAGATCGACCCGACCTTTTATCCTGTGATCTACGGGGCAGACGAATCCGATGACTGGACAGACCCCGCGGTCTGGAAGAAAGCAAATCCATCCCTCGGAATCACGGTAGGCATCGATAAGGTGGAGGCTGCCTGCAACTCCGCAAAGCAGAACCCCGGCGAGGAGAACGCTTTCCGGCAGCTCAGGCTGAACCAGTGGGTGAAACAGGCCGTCCGCTGGATGCCGATGGACAAGTGGGACGCCTGTGCCTTTCCTGTTGATCCGGACGAACTGGAAGGAAGGGTCTGCTACGGAGGACTGGATCTATCAAGTACAACGGATATTACGGCTTTCGTTCTTGTCTTCCCTCCGAGGGATGAGACGGACAAGTATGTGATTCTTCCTTACTTCTGGATACCGGAGGATAACGTGGACCTCCGTGTCCGCCGTGACCATGTGCCATATGACCTGTGGAAAAAGGAAGGATACCTTGAGACAACGGAAGGAAATGTCATCCACTACGGCTTTATCGAGAAGTTCATCGAGAACTTAGGCGAACGCTATAACATCCGGGAGATCGCCTTCGACCGGTGGGGAGCAGTACAAATGGTGCAAAACCTCGAGGGCATGGGCTTTACTGTTGTTCCTTTCGGTCAGGGATTTAAGGATATGTCCCCTCCTACCAAGGAGCTGATGAAGCTCGTCCTTGAGAAGCGGATCGCCCACGGCGGTCATCCGGTACTCCGCTGGATGATGGACAACATCTTCATCCGCCGCGACCCTGCCGGAAATATCAAAGCGGACAAAGAGAAGTCCACCGAGAAGATCGACGGTGCTGTCGCCATGATCATGGGGCTTGACCGGGCGATCCGCTGTGGTAACGACAGCGGCGAATCGGTCTACGATGACCGCGGGATCCTCTTCCTGTGATGTACATTTTGCCCTGTCTTTTTCCCTTATCTTTGTGCAGTTTATCCGCACATATAAGTTGATATAATCCGCCTTCAGAGTGATTAATACACTAACGAAAAAACAAGGAAGCCGGAAGGCAGGAGGACAAAGCCATGACAGACTACAACAGGATCTTCGGATTTAAGGAATTCAGCGGAAGCGCCACAAAAAGACAGCTCAGGAAGAACGCAGAATGGACCGAGGAGTACAAAGACTATACGATCTCCTTTGGAAAGGCTTTTCACGAGGACGGCAACGCCTGGTGGGAAGTTCAAGTCTGGAAGAACGAGGGAAACAGATGCTTTGGAGTATTCACAATGACATCGCCCTGTGCGACAGACGGCGAGGCAATGAGAATGGAAAGGGTCTGGGCAAAAGAAAACATTGACAGGCTTGAGGCTTAAGGCTTCATGACCGGCACCTGCGAAAGCGGGTGCTTTTTTGATGGAGGAAACAGATGAGTGTATTTTCAAAACTTTTCAAATCAAGAGACAAGCCTCAGGATTCAACGAACGGCTCTGGCTACCGCTACTACTTCGGCGGCACGACTTCCGGTAATACGGTAACGGAACGGTCCGCCATGCAGATCTCCGCGGTCTATGCCTGTGTGAGGGTCCTCTCGGAGGCGGTCGCAAGCCTGCCGCTTCACCTTTATGAGTACACTGACGAAGGCAGCAAGGTCAAAGCGGTAAAACATCCGCTCTATCGTCTCCTGCATGATGAGCCGAATCCCGAGATGACTTCCTACATCTTCCGGGAGACCATGATGACACACCTTCTCCTGTGGGGAAACGCCTACGCCCAGATCATACGGAACGGTCGCGGCGAGGTCGTAGGGCTTTACCCTCTGATGGCAAACAGGATGCGTGTCGACCGCGATGAGAACGGACAGATCTACTATGAATATCAGATGAGCACATCAGACGCCCCGACCATGAAGACCGGGACGGTCGTGCTGTCCCCCTCTGACGTGCTCCACGTGCCGGGACTCGGTTTTGACGGACTGGTCGGCTACTCGCCGATCGCGATGGCGAAGAACTCCATCGGCATGGCGATGGCGACCGAGGAATACGGGGCGTCCTTCTTCAAGAATGGTGCGAATCCGTCCGGCGTCCTATCCATGCCGGGAACGGTAAAGGATCCTGAGAAGATCCGCTCCTCGTGGGAGGCGGGCTTTGGAGGAAGCCACAGGGCGAACAAGGTCGCTATCTTAGAGGAAGGCATGACTTATACCCCGATCTCCATCTCGCCGGAACAGGCGCAGTTTCTGGAGACCAGGAAGTTCCAGCTTGATGAGATTGCGAGGATCTTTCGAATCCCTCCCCACCTCATTGGAGACCTCGAACACGCCACCTTCAGTAACATTGAGGAGCAGTCCCTTGAGTTCGTGACTTACACCTTAGAGCCGTGGCTCGTCCGCTGGGAGCAGTCGATGCAGAGGTCGCTTCTCCTGCCACAGGAGAAAGAGAACTACTTCATCCGCTTTAACGTTGACGGCCTCCTCCGAGGCGACTACGGAAGCCGGATGAGCGGATATGCGACCGGCATCCAGAACGGCATCTACTCGATCAACGATGTCCGGGAGCTTGAAAACATGGATCTGCTTTCCGATGAGGAAGGCGGCAACCTCCATGTCTTAAACGGAAATGTCGTGAAGCTTGCCGATGCAGGATCAGCGTATGCAAAATCCGGGGAACAGAATGAGCCGGACAAACCGCCGGAGGATGAAACGAAAAACATGAAATCAGGAAGGAGAAGGAAATGAATAAATTCTGGAAATGGGTGCGTAACAAAGCGCCGGATCCGGACGAACCGGACAAGATGATGGAAACAAGAACCCTGTTTTTAAATGGAACGATAGCCGAGGAGAGCTGGTTTGACGATGAAGTCACACCGGCTCTTTTCCGTTCTGATCTGGAGAATGGCACAGGAGATGTCACCGTCTGGGTGAACAGCCCCGGAGGCGACTGCTTCGCGGCGGCTCAGATCTACAACATGCTCCGCGATTACAAGGGAAAAGTAACGGTAAAGATTGACGGGCTTGCGGCATCAGCTGCATCCGTGATCGCGATGGCAGGTGATGAGGTACTGGTATCTCCGGTCTCCATGATCATGATCCATAACCCCTCGACTATTGCCATGGGCGATACAGCAGAGATGCAGAAAGCAATCGAGATGCTCTCCGGGGTAAAGGATTCCATCATCAACGCCTATCAGGAAAAAACAGGTCTTTCCAGAAACAAGCTTTCTAAGCTTATGGACGAGGAGACCTGGATGGATGCCGGAAAAGCAGTCGAACTTCATTTTGCGGACGGAGTCATTGAGCGTGATGACCTTTATGGCAATAAGGCAGTCTCTGTTCCCGATGGGGATGCCCCAGACGAAGAAACCGATGCGGATAAGGATTCTGATAAGGATAACTCCGACAAGGATTCCGATGAGAAGAAGCAGTCTAAGGAAGATCAGCTTTCCGGTATGCTCTTCTCCCGTTACCAGGTCGCAGCTGCAATTAACAGGAAGCTATGCGATTACGCAAAACATCACCCTGTAAAGAAGGAATCCCACTCTTTACAGGTGAATGATACCACTCATTTATACAGGGTCGCTGATCTTGAAAAAAGGCTCGACCTCATGAAACAGTTCATTTAAGGAGGACTAAGACATGAATACACAGGATCTTATGGACAAGAGAGCAAAGGCATGGGAAGCTGCAAAGGCCTTCCTTGACGCTCACAGAAACGAAAACGGACTCCTCTCCGCTGAGGACGGCGAAACCTATGACCGAATGGAAAAGGAGATCACCGATTACACCAAAGAGATCGACCGCCTGAACCGTCAGGCAGCGATCGAGGAGCAGATGGGAAGACCGACTGCAACTCCTCTCACAGGAAAGCCGGGCGCAGGTGTAAAGGACGAGCCGGAAAGAAAAGGCCGCGCTTCCCACGCTTACGCAAAGGCAATGGTAGCTGCCATGAGGACAGGCTTCCACCAGGTATCGGACATCCTGCAGGAAGGCTCTGACGCGGACGGAGGCTACCTCGTTCCTGCTGAGTGGGACAGCCGTCTTATCGATTCCCTGACCGAGAACAACATCATGCGCTCGCTCGGCACCACGATCACGACCGCCGGGGAGCATAAGATCAACATCGCAGCCACAAAGCCCGCTGCTGCATGGATTGAGGAAGGCGGTGCGCTTCAGTTCTCTGACGCAACCTTCTCCCAGATCATCCTCGATGCGCACAAGCTCCATGTGGCAATCAAGGTGACCGAGGAGCTGCTCTATGACAGCGCTTTTGACCTTGAGAACTACATCACCGACCAGTTCGGCAAGGCTCTCGCAAACGCCGAGGAGGACGCCTTCTTAAACGGGGACGGATCCGGTAAGCCTACAGGACTCTTCCATGCGACCAAGGGCGGTCAGATCGGCGTCACTCTTTCTGCGACAAAGATTGCAAGCGACGATGTGCTCTCCCTTATCTACAAGCTGAAGAGACCGTACCGTCAGAACGCATCCTTTTTCATGAACGACCAGACGCTCTCCGAGATCAGAAAGCTTAAGGACAATAACGGAGCCTATCTCTGGCAGCCGTCCTATCAGGCAGGCGAGCCGGACAGACTCTGCGGCTATACGATCCACACCTCCGCATACGCACCGACGCTTGAGGCAGGCAAGCCTGTGATGGCGTTCGGCGACTTCTCCTACTACAACATCGGAGACAGAGGAACAAGATCCCTGCAGCAGCTTCGTGAGCTTTTCGCGGGCAACGGCATGATCGGCTATGTCGCCAAAGAGCGTGTGGACGGCGTCCTGGTGCTCCCGGAGGCAGTTCAGATCATGAAGGCGGGCGGCACTGCGGCTAAGCCTTGATGAAAGGAGTTGATAAGTCATGCTGACACTGGACGAGGTGAAACAATATTTAAGGGTGGACAGCTCCGAAGAGGACACGCTGATTGAGGGTCTCATAAAGACCGCTGACTCCCTCGTCCGGGATGTCGGCAGGATGAGTCAGCCTGACATTTCGGATGCTTCAAAACCCGTGATGATGGCTGCGGAGCTTTATACGGTTGCTTACCTTTACGAGCACAGGGAGGAGGCGGACCACCATGGTCTGATCCTCACTCTCCGTGCTCTTTTGTTTGGAATCAGGGAGGAGAGGTTCTGATGCGGATTGCAGACTTAAATCTCCGGATTACTTTCCAGAAGATGTCTGTTGTAACGGATAAATACGGCAACCACACGAACGCTTACAGGGATTTTTTCTCCTGCTATGCGACAGCATCCGGTTCCGGAAACGAGATCACGGAAGCGGGTGTTACCACACCGAAGGAGACAATCGACTTTACCGTCCGCTGGTACAAGGCGCTTGACGCAGTCACTTCGGACGGCTTTCGGATTACCGCAGGAAAAAAGATCTACAACATCCTCTACGTAAACCCGATGGGAAACCACAGGAAGTGCATGAAATTCCACTGTGAAAGGATGCGGAAATGAATGAAAAGATAAAGCCGGAACAGCTATCTGACGCCATCATGGAAGGCCTTGAGGAATACAAGAACCTCTCTACGGATGCCATGAAGGAGGTCGTGGAGAAAACGGCGAAGAATGTAAAGAAAGAGATACAGGGCAAGGCCCCTGTCCGAACGGGAAAATACAAGAAGTCATGGAAGGTGACAAAGACCGATGAGAACGCCGAGAAGCTCGTGATGACTGTCCATGCCGGGAGGTATCAGCTGACCCATCTTCTGGAGCATGGCCATGCCAAGCGTGGCGGAGGCAGGGTCGTTGCCATCCCTCACATCGCCCCTGCGGAAGCAGACGGCGTAAAGGAACTTGAGGATGAGATCACGGATGCTTTGGAGAAAGGAGAAGGTTCATGACCTACGATGAAATCGTAACGATGCTTGAGGAAGCAAACCTTCCCCTTGCCTATGACCATTTCGCGGAGGGCGAGTCACCGGATCCGCCCTTTCTTGTTTTCTTAAGTCCATCGGAGGAGATCTTCGACGCGGACAACATTTCCTATGCCGCTTTCCCGGAGATCAATGTGGAGCTTTACACTGACAAAAAAGATCCGGAGTTAGAAGGACGGATTGAGGATATCTTCAGACGGCATGATGTCTATTACTTGAAGTCCGGGAACTGGATCGAATCCGAGAGATTTTTTGAAACACTTTATCAGATCACACCTTAAGGAGGCATATCTATGGGTAACAGAAACAAGGTGAGGTACGGCCTGAAAAACGTCCACTACGCCCTGCTTTCTTCCTCGGAAGACGGGACGGTTAGTTACGGCAAGCCTAAGGCGTGGCCCGGTGCCGTGTCGATCAAGTTCTCGGCACAGGGAAGCCAGGAACCGTTCTATGCAGACGACATCAAGTATTACGTGACAAGTTCCAACACCGGCTACAACGGCGATCTGGAAACAGCCCTTGTCCCGGAGGATTTCAAGACGGATGTCCTCGGCGAGATCAAGGACGCAAACGGCGTGTTCGTGGAGAATGCAGACGCACAGCCTGTTCCCTTCGCCCTGCTCTTTGAGTTTGTCGGCGATGCCAAAGCCATCCGCCATGTGCTTTATAACTGCACGGCAAGCCGCCCGGATATCGAAGCACAGACCAAAGAGGACAATGTTTCGGTCAAGACTGAGAGCCTTACGATCGACGCATCCTCGATCTACAACAAGGACCTCGACGCAAACATCGTAAAGGCAGACACCTCATCAGAAACGGACGAAGCGACTTACAGCTCCTGGTATGATTCCGTCCACCTCCCGGCGAAGAAGGCCGCAAGCGGCTCTACTGCTTCAGGAGGGACGAGTAGCACTTCCAGCACTTCAACATCAGGAAAGTAAGGGGTAAACCATGAGAAAAGAAATCGAAATGACTCTGGAGGACGGCAGCATAAAGCCGTTCTCCTTTGAAGCAAACGGAGCAACCGCTATTCTCTATCGGATGGTTTTCCATGAGGATCTGATGGTTACGATGAACAATCTCTCCAGCGCAAACCTTGATACCTTAGTCGGCGCGAAGCTCGCTTACATCATGCATGCGCAGGCAGAAAGCACGCCCACCTCTCAGCTTTCTCTCGATGACTTCATCCACTGGGCGGCAGGCTTTGACGGCATGAGCTTAATCGAGGGCCTTGATTCCTTCGTGGCAGTTTATCTCGGAAACCGCACCGCTACCACAGAGCCAAAAAAAGAGGACGCCCAACTGACAGAGAAATAAACACAGCGGTATATCTCTTACGCTGCAAGCAGTTGGGCTTTACCCTTTCGGAGCTTTCCATGATCGAGGAAGGCATGGTATTTGATGTGTTCTCAGAAGCTGATAACGATGAGAACGGCGACTACTGCGAGGTGGCGACACAGGAGGATATGGATAACTGGTAAGCGTTCCTGTTAAAGCAATCATGTC
>ONDV01000056.1 GCA_900316665.1 uncultured Lachnospiraceae bacterium | reverse complement strand
AATCTAATTCACCTCAATACATTCATAATTGTAGGGCAGAGCCTTCGTGTGCACCTTACCCTTCGCACCCTTAAGAACACTATCAACCCGTTTGTAATAATTGAATCCGTTTGGCCATAATAAAGGCTTTCGTAGAATCGGGACTATTTCCTATCTTGGATTCTACACCGGATTTGCCGCAGTACGAATGCGCGAAAAAAACGGTACTATGCCGCGGAGAAGTACGCTGTTTCGGACGAGCGGTATCATTCTGCGGAAGGGTGGTGCCCTAAAGCCGGGATATTTATATAAGGACGATTTCCAAACGGCCGGAATACTGATTTCCCCTTGAAGATTACCTATTGACAATATACAACCATCCATTACCGAATCGTATCATGAAGCGGAATGTCGGTATCATTCAACGGAACGTTGGTATCTCAAGCACGGAATACTCGTCACGTTTCTCTTTGTCTGGCAGTGGGTGCAACACTTCCATAATGTAATACTTTTTTAACAGTGCCTGGCACCATCATTTAATACTTTCTTAACGGTGCCTGGCACCATTACTCGAATTAAACGTCTACAAGGAACAATAGTGGTAAATAATCTCCGGCATTTTCGTTGGCTTTAAACGAGGCATGTTTATCACTTCTTTATATCCGAAATGTCTTCTTTATAACTGGTCTGAATCTGAAAACACTATTCCGCTGTCACCAGCTGCCTTCTGAAGGTCAGCAGATCCCTGATTAATGCTTTGGAATCTCTTGATTTTTTCCTCTTCAGGAACCTGTTGGTAATAATCAAGTATCTTTCGCGTAGACGCAGCTGATAAGTTCCTTTGAAGCAACTCATTATTCAGCCGAACATTTTCCACTTGCGCTTCGGTCAGTTTCGACTCAGCCTCCGCTTTCTGTGTTTCAGCATTAATCTTACGACTTTCAGCCAATACTTTTTCGGCCTCAGCTTCAGCCCGTTTTGCTTCTGCATTTATTTTCCTAGTCTCAGCTTCTGTTTTAGCTACATTAGCTATAACCTGGTGTTTATTCCAAATTGAGTCGAAGAAATTGTTAACAGCAGTTATTATTGCCGCAATACCACTATAGTCTTTTCCATCTTTTCCCTTTGCACGTCCCTGACATAGTATAATGAAAAAAATCGTGGCTGTGGGAAAATTTGGCAAGGAATGTAATAATGGAATAATGATCTCCATAAATCCAGGGGAACCTACAGCTGTCTTCAAAATCAATTGATCACTGATATCTTGTTCTGAATACAAGCGAGACGTATTATCCAAGATATCACTTATTGAGCGTTGAATCGCTAAATTCTCCCTAAAACCAAATCCACCAGATGACCTCTTCTGCAAAGTGAAGTGAGCCACACCATCTCGAATAAAGCACGGAAATAGATTTCTGAAAATAAACTCAGAAAAATCTGTAATATCTGATATCGTTTGTTGACCACGAAGTGCCCTTGTCAAATATAAATCGTGTTCTATATCAACCTGCTTAAACCATTTGACATGGCGCTGGTGCGAAAACTCACACTCTGTATAATTGCTAATTTTATTATTCTCATCGTATACCAGTTGATGATGGAACTCTCCTTCAAACCCCTCCAGCTTACCAATAGCGATTTGTTTCGTTCCTTCAGTAGGAATTACAACCCAATCGCCTTCCTTCATAGTAGTATAAAATGTGATAATTTGGTTTAGAACAAGACCTGGACGTTTTTCATCAGGATACTCATTACTAATATAAGTTTTTAAGTCTTCACGATCAGCATTCTCATTTAAAATAAAATTCTTCTTAATCTTATTCCAACCAATTGCAATATAACTGTTTGTATAAAAGTCAAAATAATATGTGCCGCCCTGGGTTCGAAAGAACCAGATTTTCTCAGAACCATCAATAATTGGAATATGAAATTGTTCTTCGTATAGTTTTAAAAATATTTCGTTATCCATATGAGCCACCTTTCATTAAAATAATGCCTTTGTTCAAAGAAAGCAGCACACATTTGGATCCAAATCGTGTTTCTCTTTGTCTGGCAGTGGATACAACACTTCCATAATATTTGTAATACTTTCTTAATGATGCCTGGCACCATTATAAATCTTTTTTGCCAGTGACTAGATACTCGCAAAAAGCCATGGAGCAGTTCATTATTAGACGCGCTTTTCTCACGTTAATGTTGATTCTTTTCTGACCGACTCCATGTGCATCGCTATCTGTGTTTCTCATAGAGGCAATACTATTCACTATTTTTTCTAGGCCACCCAGTAACTCATTTACACGTTGGTCATTTGTCTCCAGCTGGCGCATATTCCGTAATGTCTTTACTTGGTTGTAAAGCCTTCCGAGGTTCCCAGAATGTTCTGGTTCATCCGTAGTTAATCCATCCTGTTTCGCCTTCTCCATAATGTGAATAAGAGTTTCCTCAATCATCGTCCGAGATTTGGTAACAACCGAATCATAATTTCCATTGATCAAATCTTCTTTGCATCGTTCTCTTAGGCCGGCGACATAATCAGAACTAAACTTATCCAATTGATGAGTGATAATAACAGGTTTCCTGCCTATTTCCACCACATAAAAATGCCCATCGATTATTTTTAATTCATGACGAGTTAAACTAATCAGCTCATTAATATGGTCTACAGCAGCTTCGATAATTCTTTTATGAACATCTTCTGCTTCTTCTAAAGAAGTAATTATCGGAGCGTTATCAAAGGAATATTCATTTCGTCTTACCTGCAAGTCTTTGAAATGGGATAAATCAAAGATATAATTAAAAAGCTCATCACAGCGATTATCCTCTATTGCGTATTGAAGCAAACTTTCCACATACATCCATCTGCTTCCGCCAACATCGTGTACTCCAAACTGTGCACAATAGCTTTCGAGATTTGAACCAGTTAGGTATGGCAGACCATAATCATGACCTTTGTATGTTACGAGATCTTTTTTTCCGCTTCCTTCAAGGAACTCATAAACCTCTTTAATTTGAAGGTATTTGAAATTCTCATCTGACATAGTTTTTGCTTCCCAATAATAATTAAATCCTCATCTCCTTTTGCAGCATTAATTTCCATACTCTGGTAAATCAATATCAACTACTCAAAAGCAGGAAAGCTAGTGATTGAAGAGATGTGTTATTACTTAACATTGCCTGTCACCAGATATTTAAGATAAATACTTATCTTTGCAATTAGGTTTACACCGTCTCACTTGGCTTAACGCTACTTCTTGAAATCCATTATACATTCCTCAATGCTCGGATACAATTTATAGTTATCATAACGAATCCGCTTCATAACATTTTCTATTCTACCCTTGTCAGCGGCAGAATAATAAGAAATATGCCATGTGGGTGTAGCCCTCTGTCCCGCTACCGTAAAATCAAATTTTCCTTTCTCCCGATCTTCCAGCACGTCTTTGATCACATCTTGGCAATTCTTCCAACCAAGCTTCTTAAGCCTTTTCTTGAATTTTTTTCGATCCGTTTTTGTAATCTTAGGAAATTCCTCTGCGATCTTACCCATCATTTCCAAGAACTCAAATTCATATTGAGCATTTCGAGCTCCCTGCTCCATGAAGAATCTGGCTCTTACCGCAGCCTTGTCAAGAACAATCTGCTGGTCAGGCGATAGCTCATAATAATCGGAGTCCGCATTTGATTCCATTATCCGATCAATCTTCTGTAATGCGTCTAACCCTGGCAACTCCGGGATATCAGATTCCTTACCAATTCGTTCTCTGTGATGAAGAGCGTAATCTAAATTTAAAAATGCAGCATCTGTCTCACTGCACTTACTGAGATATTTGAGACACCAGTCCGGAACTCCTTCAAACGGATCTTCATCTACATCATTCATGGCATATGCCAGGTGCCGAAAATATCCATAATCAGCCTCGCCAAAGGAATGACCGAGAATATAGACGTTTTTAATATTCTTTAGATCAGCTCCTGACATGGCAAGACTCATTGCCATATTCTGATAGTTATCATCAACGTGTTTATCAGATTCATAAAGAACTTGTTCAATATAAAAAAGCCCTTCGAATCGTCCACCCAAATGCAGAAGTTGCTCCAACGGATATTCCGGATGTGTGGAATGCCCTACAATAATCGATTCTTTATCACTGGATTCACCGTGAATGTGGTAATCATTTTCCTCTATAACACCGAACCGTTTCCTTACAGTATCTGTGTAATTAAAATTCACAATGAAGCAATTGTTCGGGAAGCTATATCCGGATTCCTTGGATTCTATCGTTTTACTACTGATCCAGCCCGAAAATGCCTCCTGAAGAATACGTCTAGAATTCTCTCCCAGTAGAGAAATGCGTTCCAAATTTTCTTTTCCCTTACCGAAATAGAGATTCACTCGTTGATCATCTATCAATGAAAGTGAATCTTCATAACGATTCCAAAAATCATGGTCCAAGAAATCCGGATCAAATGGATCTCCATAGAGCATTTCTACATCGGAAACTTTTCTAATGTTTCCAGATTCATCTGCTATTTCCCAGGGTTCAATGTGAAGATGCTTCAATATGGCAGGAAGATGCTCAATATAATATTTCTCAAAATCCCTATAGGATGTGGACACACCCTGCCATATATCAAATCCATTTCCCACGAGGATTAGTGTGTCAATTGTGCTTTCAGTTGACATAGTACTTGTTCACCTAGTATCTCTTGTGCGCGGTAAGCTGATTTTACAGCTGCGGGGGTGCGGACGAAATCCTGGACCAAATGAGGTCATTAACAGGAGGAGGTCACGCACATGTATTCCTACGAAGAACGATTGAAGGCCGTTCAGCTTTATATCCAGTATGACAAGAGCTATGCGTCGGTTTTCAGAGAGCTTGGATATCCACCATCTTCACACTCCATAAAACTTTGGTATAAAGAGTATGAAGAAACCGGAGGTCTGCATAAGTCCTACAGCAGTCACAGTAAGTATAGTGATGAACAGCGGAAGGCAGCCGTTCAGTACTATATTGAGCATGGGCGAAGCAAATCCAGAACAGTTAAAGCTCTTGGTTATCCAACCCGGCAACAGCTGACGGAATGGCTCAAACAGGATCTCCCTGATGAGGTTCACCCTTGCGCTAAAGGACAATCGTTGGTACCTTTATCGAAAGAACAGAAGGAACAGGTTGCTATCGAGTTATGTACCAGAGATGGAAGCGCGCAGGAAATCGCTGATAAATATAATGTCAGCAGGTACTCCGTATATAATTGGGCCTGGAACCTTCTCGGGAAAGGAAATGTATCCTCCATGCCCAGGAAAAAGCCTGATACCACTACTGTCGCTCAAGACACAGTGGATACTCTTAAACAGGAAATCGAAAACCTCCATAATGAAGCGGAAGACCTCAAGCGTCAGGTTTACCGTCTGCAGTTGGAAAAAGATGTCCTTGAAAAGGCAGCCGAAATCTTAAAAAAAGATGAGGGCGTCAGTCTCGAAAAGCTGACCAACCGTGAAAAAGCAGTCGTGATTGGCGCCCTTCGCAGTAAATATAAGCTTCATGAACTTCTGGATGTCTTCCATATGGCAAAGAGCAGCTATTGCTACCAGCAGGCTGTGCTGAATGCTCCAGATAAATATGCTGATCTCCGTTTAAAGATCCGTACTGTATTCGATGAATCTTCCGGCAGATACGGCTACCGTCGAATTCATAGCTCTCTCAAAAATGATGAATTCACAGTGTCCGAGAAGGTGATCCGTAAACTCATGCAGGAAGAAAAGCTTATTGTGCCAAACGTTAAGCGTAAGAAGTACAATTCCTATAAAGGAGAGATAACCCCGGCTGTTCCGAACGTGATCGAACGAAATTTCCATGCAGAACAGCCAAATATGAAATGGCTCACTGATATCACAGAGTTTCATATACCGGCAGGAAAAATCTATCTTTCTCCGATTATTGACTGTTTTGATGGGTTACCTGTTTCCTGGACTATAGGAACTTCTCCCGATGCCGAACTGGTCAATACTATGCTTGATAACGCTATCGGAACCCTTAAGGGAAACGATCACCCCATTATCCATTCCGATCGAGGTGCGCACTACCGTTGGTCAGGCTGGATCGAAAGGATGGAGAATGCAGGCCTTACAAGATCAATGTCAAAAAAGGGCTGTTCTCCAGACAATTCCGCCTGCGAAGGCTTCTTCGGACGTCTTAAAAACGAGATGTTCTATGGGCGGTCCTGGAAAGATGTCACCATCGGGAAATTTATAACCATCCTTGATGAATATATACATTGGTACTCAGAAAAGAGGATTAAGGTCTCACTTGGAGGAATGAGCCCACTTCAATATCGAAGAAGTCTAGGACTCATAGCTGCTTGATCTGTAGTGGACATTGATTGGTAAATGGTCCAAGAAAATGTCCGCACCCCCGCAGCTGTAAAATCAGCTTACCGCGCACAGAATGCGTTCGCCTCATAGATTGTAATGCCATATGCAACACCAAGCAAAACCTGATATAGCCGGTCTACCCTTCCTCCGCCAAGATGGATGCGTGCTATTTCCACTAAGGATTTCCCAGTATATGGATCAAGCGAAAGGCCAATGCACAAAGCAATTACTGTCGGACATTTTGGCTCATTTTTACCATTCCTCAATCTCCAGATTGTCTTAGAAGAGAGGCACGTTAAGGCTGCCAACTTCTCGTCCGTCATATGTCTTTCTTCCATCAGATAAGATAGGGCGTCCGGAAACTCTGGAGGAAGTGGCCCGCCGCCATCAATTACAGCGTCACCCACAGACACTGTTATGATTAAATTGGATTTCTTCGCCTCATGGAAACCGATACTTTTCCTTGTCCGGGCTTTGCCACGAATCCCGCTCGATTTAAGGACTTTACGGACACAGACCGAATCAAGATCTGATTTTGCAGCATCGGTTAGCCTGACTCTTCCGTCAGATATCTTTACATAATCCGGTGAATTAAGAACAAGTGTACCTTCCGCAAAAACATACCGGTCACTATCAACCATCCTCCGGAAATCAGCTGAATGAGCATATCTCGTTAGAATTTCCTGTGGAGTAAACCTTATCCCCGATCTTAAAACACCGGGGCGTTGTTTGATCCGCGTTCCCTTTGCATTGACTTTTACAATTCCTGCACGGCCTTTTGACCCGAGGATTCGAACACTGAGGGGATTCGTTTTTTCAGGGACGATGCCCTTAACCACTTCAACCTCAGGTATTTCAACGCCCGGTCTTCTAACTTTATGCCTTCCGGGAACCGGCTTTTTCCTTGGATTCGAAGGAAGTGAACGTGGCTTTTTCCTGCCGTTTCCGTTTGGTATTTTTCTACTCATTGCTCACCGTCCCTCTTTTCAAGTCCACCGATCAGTGGTTACTCTTTGCCAGATTACATTTCGTGCACAGCATCTGGCAGTTATCCGGCGTACTCTTTCCGCCTCTGCTCCATGGGATAATGTGATCCGCCTGCATCTGCTCAAATTCAAATTTCTTCCCGCAGATCGCACATTTATTCAACTGTGCGGCATAAGCTGCCAGCCGGTCACGCATATCGAACTGCCGGATTGACAGCTTGCGTTCATCGCCGGTCAGCAGATATTCATAAATCCCTGATTTCCGGGTGACATCCTCATCACCCATCAGACGCTGGATTTCAAGTTCCAGCTTCTTCGGGTCAAGGTCTGTCCGCTTTCCGTGTGTGTTATAAAACAATCCCCACGGCAGGCCCTTCATCTCGCGGCGCTTTTTCGGGAAGATCGCCTGAACCCAGTCAATTACTGAACGGAAGTAATTCCAGAGCTGCACGGCGCTGGGATCATTCTGGTGCTCTGCCATATAGGCTTCGATTGTCTTTCCCTCAGCACTGGCCGCCCAATAGATCGCTGTTTCGAGATACTCCTGTCGGATCGAAGCGCCTTTCAGATAATCGTCCGCCAGTGTTCCGGCGGCACAGCCGGTCTTTGAGAAATACCTTTTCGCATCGGAAGTCCAGGAACCCGCATACACAGCATTCCTCAGTTCCTGATCGGTAAGCTGTTCCCCGGCGATATTGATGATCCGGAACCAGTCCAGCTTTTCAGAATCTGTGCCGTCACAGACATATACGAACAGCGGGTAATCCAGTATCTTCTTTTTCTGATCAGACGGCAGGTTGTAGAAGTATTTGTCATCTACGGAGAAAGAGCCATCCACATACTCACAAAGGGAAATAGTGCGCTGCTGCCCGTCCAGCACCTCATAGCCATCGGAACCGTCGTCTTTCTTGACCTTGCACCAGTAGATGACATTCAGGGGCAGGCCTTTCATGACTGTGCGGATCACTTCGTCGCGCTGGGCATCCTTATAAACGAATTCCCTCTGATACTTCGGGCGGATATCAAGACGCTCATCGTAACCGACGACGCCTTCCTCGGCATCATTGAAATAGCCCTCACAGACCTCACCGACGGTCACTTTTAATTCATCAATCTGCATGGTTCACTGCTCCCTTCGGTTCCTCCGGGTGTTTGTTGCGGATTACAAATCTATCATACATTGTAACTGTTCAGAACCCCCTGCACTGACATAGTTTTGCATAATAGTGACACGTAACATTTGATATTTTTCCTTAATAGTGATACAATATAATAAAAGTAACACTATTAAGGAGACAGATTCATGGCAATCGTAAAG
>ONDV01000018.1 GCA_900316665.1 uncultured Lachnospiraceae bacterium | reverse complement strand
ACTGGAGTAAAGTCCACAACAGCAAATACTGAGAAAACAGTAACTTCACCGAAGACTGGAGTAAAGTCCACAACAGCAAATACTGAGAAAACAGTAACTGCACCTAAGACTGGAGTAAGCTCCACAACAGGTAAGTCAGAAGCAAAGGTAACTTCACCGAAGACCGGAGATTCTATATTTGCATGGTAATAATCTTTTTGATCAGAAGATTATTTTAGACTTCGGTTTTGAATTCGATCGAAGTATTACGTAACTCACAAGTGAAAGATCTTTCAATTCTGTGGTATAAAAGAGGAATGCAGGGCTTGGCCCTGCACGACTCTTTTTCATGTAGAGAATTGATTTCTCTGCATAAAAAAGAGCCGCTTGCAAAAATAAACAGGTAAATAAAAATGATAGACATTCACAATCACAGTCTTTATGGCGTAGATGACGGATCAGATTCAATAGAGACTACTGAAAAGATGCTCATTGATGCCAGGACGCAGGGAATAAGCGACATTATTATGTCACCGCATTTCCGCCATGGTATGTTTCGCTACGATATCGAAAAAATCGAAGATCATTTTGAGAAGGCACGCGCTGTAGCCGATAAAGTCGGAATAAATATATATCTGGGATGTGAATATCATGTTGATACAGATATGGTTTCAAATCTGAAAAATCACCATGTCCATACTGAAGGCGATACGGATTATGTTCTGGCTGAATATTCCCATGATACAAGTGAGGAGTTTATCAATACTTCTGTTCAGGATCTTCTGATGGCCGGATATGTGCCGGTAATCGTTCATGTGGAGAGATATGGCGCCTTTTTAAAAAATGGCGACCTTCCATTTATTATGAGGGAAGCGGGAGCTTTGATTCAGACTAATGCGGCAAGTATCAGCGGAGCCGAGGGAAGAGCTTCTAAAAATTATTCCATCAGCTTAATAAATGACGGTGTATGTGATATAGTAGCGTCTGATGCCCACAATATGAAAGAAAGAAAAAATATGATGGGGAAGGCTTATAAGGTCGTCTCAAAGAAATTTGGAAAAGATACAGCGAATGCTATATTTACGGATAATCCGTATGATATCATCAGAGAAATAAAGAACAGATAATAATTCGGAGGACTTATGGAAAAGGAAGAAAAGAAAAATTCCGGAAGGGACAATGGAGAGATCGAGATCGATCTCGGCGAGGTATTCTACCAACTCGGAAAGCATATATGGACAATTATTCTTTCCGCGCTTTTATGCGCCGGAATTACATTTACAGTATGCAATTTTCTTATAACACCTCAATATGAGAGTACATCGATTCTTTATGTTCTCTCAAAAAGCACATCAATTACCAGTCTTGCCGATGTGCAGATGGGCGCCAGCCTGACGACCGATTATAAAATGGTAGTATCGGGACGGCCGGTTCTTGAGACTGTTATAGAGAACCTGAAGCTGAACGAGACTTATGGTGAGCTGAAGAACAGTGTTACAATAACAAATCCTTCAGATACTCGATTCATCGAGATTTCAGTCCGTGATCCTGATGTGAAGAGAGCTAAAAAGATAACGGATGAGATAGCTGATGTAGCGGCTGATTATATTTCAAAGAAGATGGATCAGGATCCGCCTACCATTATTCAAAAAGGTTATACTGACGGAGGGCCTGTTTCGCCGAATACAGGCAGAAATACAATTGCGGGAGCTATAATAGGTCTTCTTGCAGCATGTGTCGTGATCATTGTAAGCTGGATCCTGAACGATACTATCATGACGCCTGATGATGTAGAGAAGCGGCTTGGTCTGAAGACGCTTGGTACAATACCGGCTGATGATGACATTAACGATGAGCTGAAGCCCGGAGCACGCAGAAAAGTAAGGGCAAGAAATGCCTGACGGAGGTAGCAGTCTTTTGAATACAGTAGAGCTGAAGAATATCAAAGAGCAGAATTATACACTTAAAGAGAGCCTGAGAGCGCTTAGAACCAATATCCAGTTCTGCGGCGATGATATCAGGACCATCATGTTTACCAGCGCCATGCCTGACGAGGGCAAGTCGACTCTTACATTTGAGCTTGCGAGATCGATAGCAGCCGCAGGGAAAAGCGTTGTTATTATAGATACTGATATGAGAAAATCAGTAGCTGTCGGACGTTACAGAGCCAGAACCTTAAACGGCGCGGGAATTTATGGCCTTTCACATTATCTCAGCGGTCAGATAAAGCTGGATGAAGTGCTGTACGCGACAAATGTTCAGAATCTTTTCATAGTATTTGCCGGAAGGACTGTTCCGAATCCGACAGAGATTCTTGAGAAAAAGTATTTTGAGGATATGCTGGTCAAGTCACGCGAGACATTTGACTATGTGCTTATAGACTGCGCTCCTCTGGGCGCTGCAATTGATGCAGCCATTGTTGCCAAGCATTGTGACGGAGCTATCCTTGTGACGGCTCAGGGAGAAGTTCCTGCAAGAGCAGTTATAAGCGCAAAAGAGCAGCTCGATGCATCCGGTGTGCATATACTCGGAGTGGTGCTTAATAAGGTCAAGATGGAAAAGAGTCATTACGGTCATTATTACGGACATTATTACGGTCATTATTATGGTAATTATGGCAATGAAGGAAATGGTAATAAATCAAAGGAAAATAAATGAGACAGAGGATGAACGAAAGACGAGGTGACGGAAACCGTCTTCCGGCAGCTGTAATCGTGCTGCAGGTATTGCTTGTTGCAGTTCTGGCAGGTCTTGTCATATTTATTGTTTTCGGAAGAAAAAATATAAAGACAAAAAAGACGGGAACGGAAGATACCGGGAATGTCACCGATGATACCAAAAGCTCCAGGGGTTCGGAAGATGTGGTGTTGGTCGGCGCCAAAAAGGGAGATGAATCCACGGGACATGCCAGGGATTACATAATGCTCTGCCACATAGATTACGATAAGGAAAAGACAGCTATCGTAAGCATATACAGAGACACGATGATGCAGATACCCGGTTATGGAAATCAGCGTGTGATGAACGCATTTTCACTTGGCGGACCGGAGCTGTTATTGAAAACAATCAATCAGAATCTCGATCTCAACATTAATAATTACGCGATCATATATTATAACGATGCAGATACCTTAAAGGAAATATATGACGCGGCTATGAATAAAGAAAAATCCAAAGTTGCCTCGCTCACATCGGATATGCTTTCTTCTATGAAGAGCAATACAAATTCCGGTCACGAGAGGAAATGGGTGGGAGCTCTTGGAAATTATGATGTAAATTCATCTCCGGCAGAGCCGGCTCACTTTTATGGCGGAACTGTAGACAATACCTGGGTCGAAGTCCCTGTAACATTGTCTGATATGGCTGTCTCTGTTCACAGCGCTCTTTACGGTGAAAATTCAGGTAATCCTACAGGTGAGTCCTATTCTGTAAGCGACAGCGTAAAGTCCGTATCGGAAGAGCTTCAGACTATAGCTCCTACGGCAAATGACGATCTTAGCGGAGCTCCGTGACAGGAAAATCCTTTGATCATGGCAGCATAAATTGATTAGACAAGGGGATTTGATATGAGTTCCGGCGGAAGCGGAAAAGTACTGGTTATTATTGAATCGATCATTCTGGCAGTCGTTCTCGCTGCTGTAGTCGTGATGACACCGATAAGGATCGCAAATAAGAAAAGAATAGAAAACAGGGCATCTTCTGAGTCGGAAGAGTCTGAAAATACGAAGGATCTAAAAAAGACAAAAGAAGCTGAAGATAAGTCTGATACGGATTCAAACAAGAATAAAGAGGCGGATAAAGTATCACAGGCAGCTATATCGAAGGCTGCTTCAATGTCTGATGAGGACAAGGTGGCCGAGATCATGTGCATCACACCGGAACAGCTTACAAACGTAAAAGTTGTTGTGGCATCCGGCGATACTACAAAAAAGGCTGTTGATAAATATCCTGTAGGCGCTCTTTGTTATACAAAGCAGAATATTGAGGATGATACCCAGGCTGCCGCCATGTTCGGAGACTTGCAAAAAATCATGAAGGAAAAGTCCGGTGTAAATGCCTTTATTATCTATAATCAGGCTGAGGGTGAAAATGCTGACACAAAGAAGCTTTATTCTCTCGGAGTAAATGCCATGGTTCTTAGTGCAGGGGATGCATTGAAAGACAAGAGTAAAGCAGTGTCTTCTCTTGAGGGTCTCGATGAAAATGACGATAAGATGTATGTCCTTTCAGATACCGATAAAAACCATGCCATCAGGATCGAGAAGGTCAGCGGAGGAGCTGACGGCATAGAAGCTGTAAATGCAGGAGCAAGTATGCTCTATATGCCCGATGATTTTACAGACACTTATAACAAAGTGCTTTCTGCGGTAAAAGACAAGACCATCAGCGAGAACAGATTGAATGATGCCGTGGCTCATGTTCTTTCTGCAAAGGGTCTATAAAGTATCATATCTTCCTGATAATAAAAAAATATATCATTCTGGATATATATTTTTCTCATTTCTGCTATATAATTCTGATATCAGATTTCAAGAGATATCAGGAGGTAAGTTATGAGTGAAAATGTAAAAGCACTTGACCAGACGGCAGGAAAGTCGCTGACGGCGTCAGAAACACTTAGAAAGATAGTATTTGCGGGCATCTTTGCAGCAATTACATATGTAGTATTCACATTTTTATCCATTCCGGTTCCGATTCCGGGAGGCAAGGTAACAGTCCATCTTGGAAACGCATTTCTTGCTCTCGGAGCACTTCTTCTCGGAAGTGTCTACGGAAGTCTTGGCGGCGCAATTGGACTTACGATTGCAGATCTTATTGATCCCGTATATATAGTTGAAGCTCCCGCCACATTCATTATCAAATTCATTATCGGACTTATAGTCGGCGGAATCGCACATGGCATAGGTCACGTTGATTCTGAGAAAAATCAGAAGAAAGTACTTGTATGGACAGGAATTGCGGTAGTTGCAGGAATGGCTTTCAATGCAGTAGGAGATCCGTCAATAAGATACGTTTACAAGAGATTTATTCTTGGCAAAGCCGCAGCGGATGTGACTTTCATGATAAATTTTGTGGTTACTCTTATTAATTCAGTAATAAGCACAGTAATTGCAGTAGTCCTTTATATAGCTTTAAGAAAACCATTTAAGAAGATCATGAGACAATAAATCAGGTGTTTATAATCCCATACAAGATGGTCGCTTCGTTGATTTCGATTTTGAAGACGACCATTTTGTATGGGCTTTTTTTTGCAGGCAGATTTACAGGTCAAGTACTATAATACGGTCAATATGGGGGTTCCACCAGAACCTGTAGCCGTAAGATGCAGATTCGAAACAGAGATAAAGTTTATTATCATAAGCTGTGATTTGTTCCAGCATAGGCGGGAGAGTGTAGCTGTGGTCAGGTACGCTTGACAGTCTGAAATTGTCTCTTATAGTGCCTCTGTTCAGGTATTCCAGCAGTCGGCTGTCAAATGGACCGGCAGACTGAGACAGAGCGGTGACATGGGTATCGACACTATATCCCTGTACATATCCGTTTATCAATGTAACACTCGATGGTACTATAAGACCTTTTTTCAGATCCATCATAGCTGCAATATCATTGGCGTCTGAGATTATATTTCCTGATACAGAATCAAGCCTGAAAGACTGTACGGTAGTCACGCTGTCGGCTCCGTCCTTAAAGTTTCCTATATAGAGCTTGTCGTTATAGTAATCGAGAAAAGACGTGCGTTTCATTGAATAAATCGGTTTATTGTATTTGTAGCTGATGGGAGAGGAATCTTCATCATAGGAATACTGCTCAAGAGCTTCCATGGAAAAAGCGCTTACATAAGCAGTCCTTGATGAGTCATTGTAAGTACAGATCCAGATATTCTCATGGATGGGGTCATATGTGATTCCGCCGACATGGGGATGATCCGGAAGCACTATTTCTTTTACAAAGGTATGGAAGAACCTGTTTATCACATATACGACGCTGTTATGAACCCCGGTGGCGCAGTAGGCGGAGATAAGGAGATAATCGCCCGCCGGTGTAACTCCCTGGGGAGTCATACTTGTACAAATCGCTTCTTCCCGGTTATTTTTTAAAGTGCGGGTGGAATTTAATCCCGGAATAACGAAGCTGTCACGCATGATCTTGTCCAGATCCTTATCATCGTTGAAGCCGTATTTTTTCAGGACTTTTCTGATATACTGATCTGAATAGACGGGATCTGTATTGGTCTCTTCAGCATCTGTAACACGTTCATGGGCTCTTGTAAAAACATAAACGTAAAAAGCTTCAGATCCGAAAATAAAAACTGCTGAAAGAAGGGCTGCTGTTATGGAATACTTTATTCTCTTACGTTTAACCGCCGGGATTTTTCTTATCCTGCGTTTTCTTCTGGCATGGCTGAGCCGGATTTTCAGGAATGACCTTCTCCATAATCCGGGCGGCAGTGATAAGGCCAGTGACAGAAACGGCCATGGCGTAAGCCGGAATTTCAGAGCCGGAATCTTTCTATAGAGGTATATGTCCGATACAATGAAAAATGCGGTGAGTACAACTGATGAGAATGTGAATAAATAAATTGATTTCGAATCGGAACGGATAAGAAAAAGCATCAGCTGCACAGCAGCTGTAATCAGAACTATTATCATAAATATCTGAAAGATATTGAAAAAGCTCATGACCATATGCAGGCTTTTTTCGTCCAGTATGGATACGCTGTATCGGCTTTGAATGCTTGTAAAGCTCTGGATGGTTTTTCGGAGGCTGCCTACTGTTTTAAATAATTCGACGGGACCGAAGGCACCATCGGAAATATCAGAAAGAGACTCATCTGTAACGCTGATCTTTACATTGGTGTATTCACGGATAATAGAAGAAAGGTCTCCGGTGATTTCGGATGCTTCGCGGAATATACCGCCATAAGCGGCAACGACCGGGCTGAAGATCCAGGGTCTGAAAAAAAGAGCAAGGGACAGTATAAGAAGCAGGGATGGAATGATCCGGTGTCTGATAATATTATTTCTGAAAATACTATGAATCTTGTTTTTCATAAGAGATACAAAGCCTGATAAATACAATAATCAATAATAGCTGCATTTGCTGACTATATATCGGAACGAAAAGATCTCATGCCGGAAAATACAGTACATAATTAAGTATTATAAGCCACCCTGCCGGATTCGGGCAAATAAAATTCAGATTGTTAGTTCGCTGCCTGACGTGGTAAAATGTAGCGGGTAATTTGAAATAGCAATAAAGGAGAAAAAATGAATATCCTGAAGGCAATTCTTTTCGGAATAGTTGAGGGCGTCACAGAGTGGCTTCCAGTATCAAGCACCGGGCACATGATCCTTCTGAACCAATTCGTCAAACTTGATGTATCAAAGGAATTTTTTAATATGTTTCTTGTGGTCATACAGTTCGGCGCCATCCTGGCAGTTATAATAATGTTCTGGGGGCTTATCTGGCCACTGGGAAGATCAAAGGAAAGCGGAAAAATATGCTGGAAGAGACCGGTACTCAGATTATGGCTCAGGACTATAGTCTCCTGCCTGCCGGCTGCTGTGGTCGGACTTTTGCTGGATGACTGGATCGATGAGCATCTCTATAACTGGGTGGTTGTGTCGCTGGCTCTTATTATTGTAGGTATTGCTTTTATCCTTGTAGAGAATAAAAACAGCAATAGAGAACCTTCGGTGGCAAGACTTGGCGAGCTCAGCAATAAGGACGCGTTTATTATAGGTCTGTTTCAGACTGTGGCGGCTGTATTCCCCGGTACATCAAGATCCGGATCGACAATTCTCGGCGGAATCGCTATAGGCGTTTCCAGAAAGACTGCTGCTCAGTTTACATTTGTGCTGGCAATACCGGTAATGGCAGGCGCAAGCCTTTTCAAGATGGTAAAGTATGTCCACAACGGCGGAACCTTTACCATGAATGAGACAGCAATACTTCTTACCGGATCAATAGTGGCATTTGTTGTTTCCATATTCATTATCAAATTTTTAATGGGCTACATAAGAAAACATAATTTCAAACCATTCGCCTGGTACAGAATCGTGCTCGGTATAGTTGTGATTGCTTATTTTGCAATTGCCGGAAAGTAATTTCGGGAACATTACAATCACAAAGTTTCCGAGATTCCTTAAATCATATGTTTAGCTGTTTAATTAATTTATTGACAGCCTTTTTGTCATGACGTACTATTTAAAAATGCGAGCAAAACTTCACAGATTATTGCTGACAAACTTTGTCGCAGCGGTATGCGAAAGGTTTTTAGATGTGACTATTTCAGGAGGTATGAAAAATGTCAGAATGGAAGAATCTTGATACACTTGAATCATTTAGAGAGCTGAAGTCGCAGACTCCTGTTGACCTGGCAGAGGAAATGGCAGGCGAGAACGGGAAAAAACGCGTAGAAAGTTATTCAGTTCCAATGGCATGCGGCATGACTTATAATTATGCGGCCAAGGCTGTTAATGACGATATTCTGGATAACTTGAAGCAGCTGGCTCTGGAGCAGGATCTTCCCGGTAAATTCAAAGAACTCTATAACGGAGGAGTTGTAAATACAGGCGAAAAGAGACTGGTACTCCATCACCTGACGCGGTCTCAGCTCGGGGATGATGTAATATGCGACGGGGTGAATAAGCGCGAATTCTATAAAGAGCAGCAGCAGAGAATAGCTGACTTTGCGAACAAGGTCCATAATGGCGAGATAGTTAATGAGAATGGTGAGAAATTCACAACGGTGGCTCAGATAGGAATCGGCGGATCAGACCTCGGCCCCAGGGCAATGTATATCGCTCTTCAGAACTGGGCAAAGAAAAATGGACTCATGAAGATGGAAGCTCATTTCATTTCAAATGTCGATCCTGATGACGCATCCACAGTCCTTTCAGATATCGATGTTGCCCGTACCATCTTTATACTTGTGTCAAAGAGCGGCACGACTCTGGAGACTCTTACCAATATGGCCTTTGTAGAGGACGCTCTGAAAAAAGAGGGACTGGATCCTTCCCGCCATATGATAGCTGTTACATCCGAGACATCTCCTCTTGCAAAGAGTGATGACTTTATCGAAGCGTTTTATATGGATGATTATATAGGCGGAAGATATTCATCAACTTCAGCAGTGGGCGGAGCAGTACTTTCTCTTGCCTTCGGCCCGGATGTATTCGCATCCTTCCTCGACGGAGCAGCTCAGGAAGACAGGACTGCACTTGAGACAGATCCGCTCAAAAACCCTGCTATGCTTGATGCTCTTATCGGTGTGTATGAGAGAAATGTACTCGGCTTCCCGACGACTGCAATTCTTCCTTACAGCCAGGCGCTTTCACGCTTCCCGGCTCATCTGCAGCAACTTGATATGGAGTCCAACGGAAAGTCTGTAAACCGCTTCGGCGAAGCACTTTCCTATAAGACCGGTCCCGTTATATTTGGAGAACCCGGAACCAACGGACAGCATTCGTTCTATCAGCTCCTTCATCAGGGAACCAATGTGATACCGCTCCAGTTCATAGCATTTAAGAAATCTCAGCTCAAAAACGATGTTACGATTGAGGGATCCACTTCTCAGCAGAAGCTTCTTGCCAATGTAGCAGCTCAGATAGTAGCCTTTGCCTGCGGCAAAAATGATGATAATCCCAATAAGAGCTTCGAAGGAAGAAGACCCTCGTCCATCATCATTGCTGATGAAGTGAATCCGGAGACTCTTGGCGCTCTGCTTTCTCATTATGAGAACAAGGTCATGTTCCAGGGATTCTTATGGAATGTCAATTCCTTTGATCAGGAGGGTGTACAGCTCGGAAAGACACTTGCAAAGAGAGTGCTTGCAGGAGATATGGACGGAGCACTGAAGGCATACAGCGAAGCGCTTGAAATCTGAATAATATAACTGCTTTTTGGGTCTGCATCGGCAGACCCTTTTTTAGTGGTATAATATTAGTTACTAAAACTTCCCACATAAACAACGAAAAACTTCGTTGCAAGGATTCATTGAAGCTTGCCAGGAGATGATATGCAAAATATTCATAACAGACAGAAGAAAATAGCGGTTTTAAGCGATGTGACCGGATTCGGCAAGTGCTCTGTCGCAGTGTCGCTTCCGATTATTTCAAAGCTGAGAATTCAGTGCTGTCCGGTTCCGACAGCGGTATTGTCCAATCAGACAGCTTTTGACAGCTGTTATATAGATGATTATACGAAAAGATACAAGCCTTATACGGATGAATGGGAGAAGCTCAGACTAAAATTTGAGGGCATTCAGACAGGATTCATGAATTCTGTCCCCCAAATAGAAAATGCGACTGACTTTATCAGCCGATTCGGTAAAAGCAACACCATAGTTCAGACAGATCCTATAATGGGTGATGATGGCGTTTCCTTTTCTTTTGCAAGCAAAGAATATATTGAGAAGATGCGCGATTTTATCAGATCCTCGGATATTATTACGCCTAATCTTACAGAGGCTTGTATGCTGACAGATACTTCCTGGCGTGACAGATGGCATTTAAGGGATATTCATGATATTATAATGAAGCTGAGTGAAATGGGACCCGACCGGATCGTGATAACCGGCATCCCATCAGGATCATATGTGACAAATGCAGTTTATTACGGCAAGAATGTGACTTTTGTAAGGCAAAAAAAGATAGGCGGAAGACGTGACGGCACCGGAGATATCTTCGCGGCAGTGATTATTGCTGACGCGGTAAACGGTGTGGATTTTCTGCAGTCGGTAAAAAGAGCATCAGCTTTCGTAAAAAAGTGTCTTATGGTATCTGTTAAGATGGGGATACCCGGTACTGACGGAGCTGCATTTGAAGAAGTAATAGATGACCTTCGATATGTTCATGGACAGGTGTAATGGGAATAGAGATAGAGAGAAAATGGATGGTCAGAGGATGGCCTCATGACTATATGCCTCTCCTTAAAGAAGAGGTGATGAGACAGGGATATGTAAGTGTTACTCCGACGGTCAGGATCCGAGAGGAAAAATGCCTTTATTTATCGGGGACTTCTGTAAAAGATGGATCAGACTGCGTTAGTGACGATTTCATCCTTTGTTTCAAGTCCAAGGGCGGTCTGTCCAGAAAAGAGATAGAGTTTCCGATAGAGAAGAAATATTTTGATGAGATTTCTGAACTCATCGGTCTGCCGCTTATAGCAAAGACCAGGAGAACATATCTTGTATCAAATGGCAGTCATCTCGAGGTAAATCATGTGGATCAGGGATTGCCCGGGGAATTCTGGTATGCCGAGATTGAATTTGAAAGCGAAGAAGAGGCAAATGGTTTTGATCCCAAGGAGTACGGATTGGGTGACTATCTTGTGGATGATGTGACCGGACAGAAGGGTTCTTCCATGGGAGAGTACTGGTTAGAAACAAGAGTGAAGAAATGATATGTTGTATAAACAACGTATTTATATTTGCTTATAGTATAAATTAAGACATGGATCAGGAGATATTCCTGACGAAATTAATGCAGCAGAGAGGAGTTTGCAATGAGAAAAGCAGTTAATCCACAGAAGGTGGCAATTATTGGATGCGGTTTTGTAGGATCGTCATCAGCTTTCGCGATAATGCAGAGCGGACTTTTTACAGAGATGGTTCTAATTGACGCTGTGGCTGACAAAGCCGAGGGAGAGGCGCTTGATATAGCACATGGTCTTCCATTTGCCAAGCCAATGACGATTACGGCAGGAAATTATGACGATATACAGGATGCGGCTATAATTATTGTAACTGCAGGTGCAGCTCAGAAGCCGGGTGAGACAAGGCTCGATCTGGTGAAGAAGAACGTTGGAATTTTTAAGACCATCATACCTGAATTGAAAAAGAGAGACTGCGGCGGAATACTGCTTATCGTCGCAAATCCTGTCGACATTCTGACATATGTGGCAGCAAAACTTTCAGGTTTCCCGGAGAACCGTGTATTTGGCTCAGGAACTACTCTTGATTCTTCAAGACTTAAATATCTGCTCGGAGAGCACCTCTCAATAGATGCCAGATCCATTCATGCATGGGTAATCGGAGAGCACGGAGATTCAGAGATCGTGGCATGGTCGCAGGCTAATGTATCAGGAGTTCCGATTTCCAGAATCTGTGAACTCAGAGGATATACAACACATGATGAGAACATGCAGAAGATAGCTGACGACGTCAAGAATTCTGCTTATAAAATAATAGAGAAAAAGCATGCTACTTATTATGGCGTGGCTATGGCAGTGAGAAGAATATGCGAGGCAATCGTCAGGGATGAGCGCTCGATCCTACCTATTTCCACGATCCAGCATGGCGCGCATGGAATATCTGATGTGGCGCTTTCGATGCCTACCGTAGTGGGAGCTGACGGTGCAGGTACTCAGATTCCGCTGGAGCTGTCTGAAAATGAGGAAAAGGAATTGCAGGAGTCAGCGAAGACCCTGAAAGATGTCCTTGATAGCATAGAATTATAAAAAATCAGGTTTTATCGCCCGGTATCCGGATTTTTATGGTGGGTGAAATAAAGCATATTAAATAGCAGGAATCGATATGAGCTTCAGATATGTAATTGTATCATTTTCGGATCTGGCATCATCCGATATAATGTGGCCGCTTTTAAGACTTAACAGGGAATGCGAGCAGGTTGTTGTTGATTTCAAGATGCTTGAACATTCCGAAGAGAATGTTAAGATCCTAAAATCAAAGCTGGAGAAGGAAAAGGCAGACTGCGCCATTTCCTTTGATTTTTCGGAGTCACTGTCAATGGCATGTGATGAACTGGATATCCCTTACTGTGCATGGCTATGGGATATGCCGGTTCATTCACTCTTCAGTGACACCAAGAAAAATTCCGTTAATTATATTTTTTCATTTGACAGAGCCTATGTAGATATTCTGAAAAAGGAGGGAGCACCTCATGTGTTTTATCTGCCTCTCTGTGCCAACAGCTACAGAATATCGGGAGTAATTGTAAAGCCGGAAGATGAGAAAAAATATTCATGTGATGTCTCATTTGTAGGAAAATTTTATGAAGATGACTCCGGAATAGGCAAAAAGTTGATGGAAGGACTGGAAGAGCCATACAAAACTGAACTTCATGATTTGAGAAATTTATTCATGGGGCGCTGGAATAAAGACTGTCTTCTATATGATGTAATACCGAATGAGCTGATAGAAAAGATCATGCCGCTTTTCAGCAGTAACTCAGAAGTATTGAAGTATTATACGGATAGGGAGAAACTGGAATGCAGCATTTTACCCAGGTATCTCGCGAATATTGAACGCATTGAGATGATAAGCAGGCTTAAGGAATATAAGCCTGTAGTATATACGTCTTCAAAGGATATAAAAAAAGAACTTCCGGGTATTACTATCCGCGGCAGTGTGGACTATGAGAAGAGTTTACCGAAAATATATTATCTAAGCCGTATTAATTTAAGCCAGACTCTTCATTCGATCCTTACGGGTGTGCAGCTGAGGGTATTTGACATTATGGCATCCGGAGGCTTCGTACTTACAAATTATCAGTCAGAACTTGAAAACCTCTTCGATATTGATCATGAGATGGCAGTATATCATGATTTCGATGAGATGGAGGACCTGGTTCGTTTCTACCTGTCGCATGAAAAAGAAAGAGTCAGGATGGCAGTCAGGGGATATAAGCATGTGATAAATGACTACAGCCTGGAAGCCGGAGTGAAGAAGATGATCGATCTGTTACAGAAAGGCTGATTCCGAGATCTTTTTTATTTAATAAAATTTATATAGACTGACAAAAAAATACCGGAGCATATGCTCCGGTATTATGCGACCTAGAGGGTTCGAACCTCTGACCTCCTGCACGTCAAGCAGACGCTCATCCCAACTGAGCTAAGATCGCATTTACGTTACGAATCAATCAACGCAATCAATATGATAACGGATGAAACTGTATTTTGCAACAACTTTTTTAAATTTTAAGGGGCTGATATGAATCATTTTTTCGCAACTGTATCAAGAATGAAGTATATTGAGCGATGGGCACTGATGAGAAATTCAAGGGATGAGAATCTGTCGGAACATTCCCTGGAAGTGGCTATGATAGCTCATGCCCTGTGCGTTATAGGAAACAGACGGTTTGAAAGACACTTGAATGCGGAGAAGGCCGCGCTTATAGGAATATATCACGACGCTTCTGAGATTATAACAGGTGATATGCCGACACCGGTAAAATATTCGGGCTCCGAGATGAGAAATGCATATAAGCGTGTGGAAAAGGATGCAGAGGAGAAGCTCCTTATGGAGCTTCCGGAGGATTTAAGAGCTGATTATGAGGACATATTTTCAGGAACGGATGATTCTTTCGACGACAGATATATGCGTTCTCTTGTAAAGGCGGCAGACAAAATTTCAGCTTATATAAAATGTATGGAAGAGAGAAGAGCAGGGAACCTCGAATTTAAGACGGCGGAAAAGACAATAAAGGAAGCCGTCGACAAACTGAGAGCGGACTATGGTGAAGTGGATGTGTTTTGCAGGGAATTTCTTCCGTCTTACGGGCAGACGCTTGATGAACTGCTGGGATCCGGGAGAAAGGATCCCCTGGCATGACTAATATTTCTCCTTGCAATCTCTGTCCCAGGATGTGTAATGCCTTGAGAGATCAAAATATTTCCGGTGTCTGCAAAGAAACCTCAGAAATCCGGGCAGCAAGGGCTATGCTTCATTACTGGGAGGAACCTTGCATATCAGGGCTCAGCGGAACAGGCGCCGTCTTTTTTACAGGTTGTCCGCTGAGATGCGTATATTGTCAGAATGCGGCAATATCAAGAGGTGATGACGGAAAGGTCATCTCAGAGGAAAGACTTTCTGATATATTTTTAGAGCTTCAGGATAAGGGTGCCAACAATATTGATCTCATCACTGCCGGTCATTTTCTTCCGGGAGTGATAAGGGCGCTTGAATCAGCGAAAAACAGAGGGCTTTCGATACCTGTAATTTATAACAGTTCAGGATATGAGAGGGTGGAGTCATTAAGGGAGCTTGATGGACTTGTTGATATATATCTTCCGGATATGAAATACATGTCAGGAGAACTTGCCCGGAGATATTCCGGCGCTCCGGATTATCCGTCAGCTGCCGGAGAAGCGATTTCCGAGATGGTGAGACAGACCGGGGCTCCTTTATTTTATATTAAGGGCGATAAGGAATCGGGTCTCTTTGGTACAGACAGATATAATGATATGTCTCTTGATGAAAGCTTAAAAAACAGAGAAATTCTGATGAGGCGCGGAACTATCGTAAGACATCTGATATTGCCGGGCTGCAGTCAGGATTCAAAGGATATCATCAGATATCTTTATTCTGAATTTAAAGATGACATATATATAAGCATCATGAATCAATTTACGCCAATTCATGAGAAACTTTTGGATTTTCCTGAACTTGATCGAAAAGTAACCGAAGAAGAATATGAAAGCGTCATAGACTTCGCATTGGATACGGGAGTTGAGAATGCCTTTATTCAGGAAGGTGACACTGCCGATGAGAGTTTTATACCTGATTTTACATATGAGGGATTGTGAAATCAGTTAAAAAGATATAAAATAGTTTTGTTAATATTTCGTGAGGTTTTACCTATACTTTATTGATACCTTGCTGATGCTTTATTGATGTTTTACTGATATTTTCTGGAAAGTTTATATCAGTTGATTTGTAGGAGGCAGATCATGCAGGAACAGAAAAATAATAATGACAGAATAAATTTTCTAGAATCATTTCAGGGCAAGTTAGTTCTGATCTCACTGTTATCAGTTATGATTACGATGGGGCTGATACTTGCGGCGACAGTACCGTATTCTGCGGAAAGCATCAAGAAAACCATCAAGAATTATATGCTTGATATGGCGACATCTAACGGACATATGATAGATCAGGCGATAGATATACAGGGAGAAAAGAAAGCTCTGCAAGAAGACAGTCTGGAACCTGTGATGTCCCATATAAGCGTCAAGGGAATAAAGTCCAGCTACGGATATGTAGTGGACAGTGACGGAAACATGCTCTGGCATCCAACATCGTCGAAGATCGGTGAGAAGGTGGAGAACAGCGTCATAAAAGGAGTGGTAAAAGAAATAGAAGAAGGGAATACTCCTGAGGACAAAGTTGTCTCATATAAATTTCATGGCAAGATTAAATATTCTTCATATTATGTTTCAAAATCAAGCGGAACGCCATTTGTCCTTGTTATTTCAACTGATGAGTCCGAAGCGCTGAAACCGGTGTCAGGAATAATTCTAAGAGGCTTGTTATCTGGAATCATAATTGCTGTCATTACGGTTTTACTGATAAAAGTGATGGTCGGCAGAAGCATGAAGCCGATTCATATCCTGAGCGATGCGTTGGGAAGAATGGCCGGACTTGATTTCAGAAAAGATCCGGAGATGGATACTCTTACAAAGAGACGCGATGAATTCGGAAAGATATCGCGTGCTGTTGACAGTGTGCAGGAACAGTTCCGAGCCACTGTTTTAAGTATCAAGGATCAGTCCGAAAAGCTTTTCCAGTCCTCTGATTCTATGATGAGAAATGCCATGACCATGTCCGATACTTCGAACCAGGTCGATCAGGCTGTTTCTGATATAGCACAAGGAGCTACATCGCAGGCTGACAGCACTCAGAAGACCACCGACAACGTCATGAAGATAGGTGATATGATAGAGAAGGCTACTCAATCCGTGAAGGAGCTGAATCAGGTGTCATCGGAGATGACAGATGCAGAAAATACTGCCAGCACCATTTTGAGCGATCTTGACGAAATAAATAAGCATACCACAGCAGCTGTGGAGGAAATCGCCAGACAGACTGAGAAGACAAATGAATCGGCCACAAGAATTCGCGAGGTAACGACTCTTATTTCAAATATTGCAGAGGAGACAAATCTCCTGTCCTTGAATGCTTCCATAGAGGCTGCCCGTGCCGGAGAGGCTGGAAAAGGATTTGCTGTAGTAGCTGAAGAAATCGGAAAGCTTGCAGAGCAGTCCAATCAGTCGGCAAAGCAGATCGAAGATATTATTATACAGCTTGTCAATGACTCGGAAGAATCAGTTAAGACAATGGATAATGTCAGGGATATTACAAAAAAGCAGAGCGATAACATCGGAAGAACCGGAGAGGCATTCTCAAAGATCGCGGAAGGCATTGCGGCATCGAATATATGTGTGAGCAATATATCCGACCAGATGAAAGTTATAGATACAGCCAGATCTGAGGTCGTTGATACGGTCGAGAATCTGTCTGCAATAGCGGAAGAAAACGCTGCCAGCACGCAAGAATCAAGTGCATCTGTAACGCAGATGAATCAGATCGCCGGAGATATCAAAGACAGCTCCGGTGATCTCAGGAATATCGCGGAAGTGCTTAGAGATAAGATGAATCAGTTCAAGAACTGATCTAAGCATTCTCGTATATCTTTTTCAGACGCGTTTACATTGCCTTGCACCATTGAAGCGGATCCTCCGCCCTTAGCACCAAAGGTCTTCTTCAATAGGGTGCAGGCGTCTCTTGCGTCGTCTGATGGAGAAGACCGCCCTATAATATATCGCCAGGACATCGCGGTGCTATTAATTTTCCAGAATATACCGAAGAGTCTGCCGGTTTTTTTGCACATCCGGTTTACACATTCCCTTGCCGCATCAGGATCGGTCTCGTTTTCGAAGAAGATAAATGTGTTCTTGTCTTTGACAACGGCTTTTTCTGCTTCGATCAAAAGAAGCTTTCCTGACATCTTTTTTATTTCGTATTTCAGAGAATCGCGTTCTTCCATAAGGCGGGAAAGATATTCATATGCTTCTCCTGCAGGTCGTTTAATCAGATGCGATATCTCGATAAGTTCCTTCCTGCATTGAATATAGTCAGATACAGCTCTCATACCGCAGAGTATGGACAGTCTGGTGCCTCCCTTATAATTCTGGCGGGAAAGTACTTTTAATAATCCTACTTCAACAGTATTCTTAACATGGGGAGCGCAGCAGGCACAGACATCGACACCTTCTATGGTTACTATCCGTACGGGACCTTCAATTTCTTTCTTGCTCCTGTAATCCATAGTGGAGAGTTCCTCTTTGGAAGGATAACGGCAAACGACAGGTATGCGTGATCTTATGACCTGGTTTACTTTATTCTCGACGGATGCGACATCACTGTCGGTGAGAGTGCCGTTATAGTCCATAGTCACTTCATTATCAGACAGATGGAATCCTACATTGTCATATCCGAATTTTTCATGTATTATGCCTGAGAAAATGTGTTCACCGGTATGGTTCTGCATATTGGAATATCTGTGATTAAAATCGATTTCGCCGTTTGCCATGTCACCGGGAGCCGGGAGAACTGCCGCTCCGTCAGCCGGGGATACGAGATGATGGATCGTGTCATTTTCAATGATGACAGATGATACATCGAATATGTGATTATTTATTTTAAGAGTGCCTTTATCACAGGTTTGTCCGCCTTCCTCAGGGAAGAAGAGAGTCGATTCAAGCACTATATCGAGCCGACCGTCAGCTGTCGGCGCAGCAGATGTGATATGTGACTTAAATTTTTTGCCGTAAGGATCAGAGTCATATAATTTTTCTGT
This sequence comes from uncultured Lachnospiraceae bacterium, assembly GCA_900316665.1. Taxonomy (GTDB): domain Bacteria; phylum Bacillota; class Clostridia; order Lachnospirales; family Lachnospiraceae; genus Lachnocurva. The sequence goes on along the minus strand of ONDV01000018.1, from coordinate 8,820 downwards.
CATTTATTATACTCCTGTTAATAATGATATTATGATTACAGTGTCAATAAGTCTGACCACCGCGCATGAAAAGCATGCTGGCGCTTGTCAGACTTATTGACAAACCGCGCATTTAATACTCACAATAGCACAATAGAAAATCATTATCCATTGAAAGGTGAAATTATGGCTTTATACGCGCTTGGAGACCTGCATCTCAATTTTCAGACAAAAGACAAATCTATGGATAGGTTCGGGGATGTATGGATCGATCATGAGAAAAAAGCAAAGAGGAATATAGAAGCTGCAATTAGCCCCGAAGATACTCTTGTCCTTACCGGTGATCATTCATGGGGAAGAAATCTGAATGAGTGCAGGGAAGACCTTGAATTCATAGCAGCACTTCCAGGCAGAAAGATTCTCTTAAGAGGAAATCATGATATGTTCTGGCCGGCAAATAAAACAGAGAAGCTGAACAGTCTGTTTGAAGGGAGACTGCTTTTTCTGCAGAACAACTACTATGCTTATAAGGATTATGCCCTGGTCGGGACCAAGGGAGCGTCTTTCGAGGGACCCTTTTATATTGGAAATAACGGAAATGTCGTATGGGATGAAGAAATGAAGCGCCGTTCTGACAAGCTCGTGCGGCGTGAGGAGAAAAGACTGCGGACATCGTTTGAAAAAGCCGCTGAAGACGGATATAAAAAATTCATTATGTTTCTTCATTATCCGCCTACTTCAATAATCGAGACAGAATCAGTATTCACAAGAATTGCAGAGGAATACCATGTGGATCAGGTCGTATATTCTCACTGTCATGGTGTGTCCAGATTCGATGACAGTATAAGAGGAATGAACAATGGAATTTTTTATTCCCTTGTATCAGGAGATTATCGTGACTTTAAGCCGAAAAAGATACTGGACTGAAGAATTGTGAGTACAGAAGCATTTGACACCCATATCATTTTTTTATGAGAAATCACAAAATGTTAATATTCACTTCACATTATGTTCACATAATCAATGTATATTAATAATTGTCAAAGCAAAGAAGTGTTTGATGCTTTTTCATAATCCTCCCTTTGAAGACATCGTGAGATGTCTTCTTTTTTTGCCTATATCCCTTCTATATGACTGTGGTGATGTTAAGGAAATCAAAAGACTCCCACGGCTTCAGCCGTGGGAGTATGTCAAATACGGATACACTGCCGGAAAAATATGTGGTAGGATAAGAATCTGGGATTTGTAATCTTATTTTTGGAAGGGGATATTATGCTTTTAAGATATCTTAAGCCGTACAGGAAGGAAAGCATACTTGCACCGCTTTTCAAGCTGCTGGAAGCATTAATGGATCTTATAGTGCCGGTCGCTGTAGCGGCAATTATAGATAAAGGGATAGCAAAGGGCAATAAGCCCGTTATTTTTACCAACTTCGCGATAATGATCATCCTGGCGGCAGCAGGGCTTGCTTTTTCCATCACAGCCCAGTGGTTTGCCGCAAGAGCAAGCGTAGGATTTTCAACCGGCTTAAGGCAGGATCTTTACGATCATATAATGAGGCTGTCGCTGAAGGAAATAGATAAGCATGGCAGAGATACGCTTATTACCAGAATGACCAGCGATGTCAATACGCTTCAGAATGGAGTAAACATGGCTCTCAGGCTCCTCCTCAGGAGTCCTTTTATTGTAGCCGGCTCTATGATCCTGTCTTTTCTTATCGACGCAAAGACAGCTATGATCTTTGCTTTTGTAGTGCCGCTTTTAGCTGTTACGATTTTTCTTATAATGAGATATACGATTCCTCTCTACAGGAAGGTGCAGTCCAGACTTGATGTGCTCCTTGGAAGGACAAGAGAGAATCTTACCGGCGCCAGGGTTATACGCGCTTTTTCAAGAGAGCCGGCAGAGGTAAAGGAATTTGACCGTGAAAATGATGATCTTACCCGCCTTAATGAATTCACCGGAAGGCTTTCAGCCCTGATGAATCCGATGACGTTCGCAATAATAAACATCGGTATTATCGTACTTATTAAAACCGGAGCAGTACGGATAAATTCCGGCGCAATCGGGCAGGGCAGCGTAGTTGCCATGTATAATTACATGGCGCAGATGGTTATAGAACTTGTAAAGATGGCAGGTCTTCTTGTGACATTGAACAGAGGCTGGGCATCAGGAGACAGAATAGCTGAGATATTAAAGACCGATCCTGGTATGACCTATCCTGACAAAGCTGATGATTCTGTCAAAGAAGAGAGTGGATCAAAAGACGCGGTTTCATTTTCCAATGTGTCTCTGAAATACAGTGAGACTGGAGACGACGCGATAAAGAATATCACTTTTACGGTAAAGCCGGGGCAGACTGTCGGTATAATAGGCGGAACCGGCTCAGGCAAGTCGTCTCTCGTAAATCTGATTCCGCGATTTTATGATGCCACCGAAGGAAGTGTAAGCCTCTTCGGGCATGATGTAAGAGACTATGACAAGGATACATTGAATGATCTGGTGGCGGTAGTGCCGCAGAAGGCAGTCCTTTTTTCAGGCTCTATCAGGGATAATCTTCTGATGGGAAGAAAGGCTTCTGATGAAGAGATAATGAATTCCGTGAGAATTGCTCAGGCAGAGAATGTGATCATGTCAAAACCCGGAGGGCTGGATGCAAAGATAGAACAGAATGGCAGGAATTTATCCGGAGGTCAGAGACAGAGACTTACGATCGCGAGAGCTCTTGTGAAGAAGAGCCCTGTACTTATCATGGATGACAGCTCCAGCGCACTTGATTTTGCCACGGATGCGGCGCTCAGAAGAGCAATCAGGGAAAAACTGGATATGACTGTTTTCATAGTATCACAGAGGACATCCAGCATCATGAATGCGGACGTGATAGTGGTGCTGGATGACGGCAAGATGGCAGGCTTGGGAACTCACGAAGAACTTCTTGATTCCTGTGATATTTACCGTGAGATATATGAATCGCAATATCCTTCTGACATTACTGAAAATATCAAGGCAGAAGGAGGTGTGGCATGAGTGGCGGGAAACTGAAAAAAGAAGATAAGAATGTGATCTTAAAGAAGGTCTGGGCATTTCTTGGCCGCTACAGGTTGCTGCTTGTTTTAAGCATTGCGTTTTCCGGAATTACTGCTTTTCTGACTCTTTACATTCCGGTATTGTTCGGAAATATGATAGATGATGCAGCCGGCAAGGGGAAAGTGGATTTCAAAGGGATAGCCTCTTATTCCGTGCAGATATTAATATTCATTATTGTAACGGCTTTGATGACATGGATCATGAATGCCATTAATAACAGGCTTGCCTATCGTACTGTTCGTGACATCAGATCGCGCGCCATAAGGCAGATAGTAAAGCTGCCTCTTTCTTATCTCGACAGTCATTCCACGGGAGATATAGTCAGCCGGGTCATAGCTGATGCAGATCAGTTTTCCGACGGTCTTCTTCTTGGTCTGACTCAGCTTTTTTCAGGACTTATGACTATCATCTTTACGCTTGTATTCATGCTGATGAAAAGCATACCGATCACGCTTATAATTGTGGTTATGACTCCGGTCACGTTTGTTATCGCAAGATTCATAGCAACAAGGTCATATAAAAAATTCTGGGATCAGTCGATCATAAGGGGAGAGCAGACCAGTCTTGTAAATGAGATGATATCCGGAGAGGATGTAGTAAGAGCTTTCGGATATGAAAAGATTTCGTCGGACAGGTTCAGAGAGATAAACCTGAGATTGCAGGATTGTTCTGAAAAAGCGCTTTTCTTCTCAAGTCTCACAAATCCTTCTACCAGAGCGGTGAATTCTGTTATATACGCTTTTGTGGCTCTGATCGGCGCTTTTATGATCCTTGGCGGTCATCTTACCGTAGGAGGTCTTACTGTCCTCCTCACATACGCAAATCAGTATATGAAGCCTTTTAACGATATAAGCTCCGTGATCACGGAACTTCAGAACGCTCTTGCCTGCGCCGGCAGAATATTTGAGATAATTGAGACTCCGGCGGAGACTGAGACAGGTAGGCTGGAGCCGGCTGAGACAAAGGGAGTTGTAGCAATAAAGGATGTGGCCTTTTCCTATGATAAATCCTCAAAGCTTATAGAGGATTTCAATCTCGATGTAAAAAGCGGTATGAGAGTCGCAATCGTAGGACCTACCGGCTGCGGCAAAACTACCTTTATCAATCTCCTGATGCGCTTTTATGATGTGGACAGGGGGTCGATCTCAATTGACGGAGTCAATCTTAAGGAAATGACACGGCATGCTCTCAGAAGAAAATTCGGCATGGTGCTCCAGGATACCTGGCTCATGCATTCAACAGTGCGTGAAAATATAGCGTTTGGGAAGCCGGATGCTACTGACGAGGAGATAATAGCGGCAGCAAAGGAAGCCAAAAGCTACAGCTTTATAAAGAAGATGCCCGAAGGGCTTGATACTATAATAGAAGAAGACGACCTCTCACAGGGCGAGAAGCAGCTTCTCTGCATTACAAGAGTCATGCTTATCCATCCGGATATACTTATCCTGGACGAGGCTACATCATCTATTGATACAAGGACTGAGATGCTTATACAGAGCGCCTTTGATAAGCTGATGAAGGGTCATACCAGTTTTATTGTCGCTCACAGACTGAAGACTATCATTAATGCAGACGTAATTGTAGTCATGAAAGACGGCAGGATCATAGAGACCGGAAATCATGAGGAGCTTATGAAGAAGGGAGGATTTTACTATGACCTCTACAACGCCCAGTTTGACGGAATACAAAGATAATACTAAAAGACCTGTGGCTGTATTTGATTCGGGAGTCGGTGGCATAAGTGTGCTGAGGGAAATGGTGAAAATCATGCCATATGAAGATTTTATCTTTTATGGCGATTCGAAGAATGCCCCTTATGGTACCAAATCGGAAGAGGAAGTAAGACGCCTTACCATATCTCATGTGGAAAATTTCCTCTCGGAGGGGGTAAAAGCAGTAGCAATTGCCTGTAATACAGCTACATCAGCTGCCGTCAGAAAAATAAGGATCATGCATCCGTCTCTTCCGGTTGTAGGTATAGAACCCGCCGTAAAGCCGGCGGCAGAGCGCCATCCCGGCGGCAGGGTGCTCGTGATGGCGACTCCGATGACTATACATGGAGAAAAATTCAAAAAATTAATGGGACGTTTTCAGAATATGGCTGAGATAATTCCTCTGCCGTGCGCAGGCCTGATGGAATATGTGGAACAGGGAAAGACTGAGTCGCCGGAGCTCCTTGAATTTTTGAGACAACTCCTCTGGGAATATATAAAAAATCCGGTCGACGCCGTTGTACTGGGATGCACTCATTATCCATTCGCTCGCCCTATGATAAGAAAAGTTTTGGGACCGAAACCGGAAATAATAGACGGATCTCTGGGAACGGCGCATGAGCTGAAAAGAAGAATGGAACTTTCAGGCCTTTTAAGGACTGAAAGTTCAAAAAAAGGAAGTGTGGTCTTCCGTGACAGTATGATGTCAGAAGAAAAGATTGCGCTCATGAAAAAACTTTTCACGATGCAAATTGAAGAAAACTGAGGTTTCCTGCATAAAGATCGGATCCTTCATCGCCGGGTCCATCAGCTTTTTGCCGGAGGCAGTTCACGGTTGAGTTTTTCTGCTAACATTCCTGGTAGCAATGATATCTATACCGGGACAGAAATTTTCAACAAGTTTGTCACCGGCGTGTACAGGCGCCGTGATCTCAAGCTCTTTTATTTTTGCGATGCAGTCGGCTATCATTCCTTTCGGTATAGCCTGCGATGTTTTTACTGAAACTACCGGTATCTCTCCGTTTGAAACACGAGCTGTGGATGTGACGGCCCTGGTAGGATTAGTAACCTCACTCCTGCCATATATTTCACCTCTTTTACAGGAATTTCCTGTAACGCTTACCACATCTGTGCCATCAAGTGTGACGGTCAGCTGGCAGCCCATAGGGCAGTTTATACAGGTCAGATGTCTCGTCTCCATATCATGCCTCCACTATCTCAACAGATATATCTCTGGCTTCGGAAGGTATATCTTCTTTTTTTATTATTACCTGTTCCATCTCGCCTGGAGTGAAAATGTTTTTCTTCCTGCTCAGAATGAGCTTATCTCCGGCGGAGACCCTTAATACGCCATTTTTTATTACAGAACCCGTACGGAATCTTATTGTTATTTTGTCTTCCATAGCTTCAGGTCTGACAAATTCCGGGACTGTGTATCTGACAGTGCCCTTTGCCTTAACAGGAATGATTCTTGATACATTCTTCTGCCCGTTTTTTATATATGATGCCGCGTTTTTACCTGCCCGCCCCGCTTCTTCAGACACAAAGTCAACCAGGTCATGAACGTGCAGTACATTCCCGCAGGCAAAAATTCCGGGGACAGAGGTTTCCAGATCATCGTTTACGACAGGTCCTTTATGCAGAGGACTTAGTTTTATGCCTGCTGACTTTGAAAGTTCGTTTTCAGGGAGAAGACCGACAGAAAGAAGCAGGGTGTCGCATTCGTATCTTTTCTCTGTGCCGGCTATCGGCTTCATGTTTTTATCCACTTCCGCAATCGTGACAGCGCTGAGTCTCTTTTTACCTTCGATATTTACTACGGTATGAGAGAGGAGAAGAGGTATGTCGAAATCATCAAGACACTGGACAATATTCCGCTTAAGTCCGCCTGAATAAGGCATGATTTCAGCAACTGCAAGAACCTTTGCGCCTTCCAAAGTCATACGGCGAGCCATAATAAGACCTATATCTCCCGATCCTAAGATCACTACTCTCTTACCGGGCATAACGCCCTCTATATTCACAAGGTGCTGAGCCGTGCCTGCGGAAAATATGCCCGCCGGTCTGTAACCGGGTATGGAAAGAGCTCCACGCGGGCGCTCACGGCAGCCCATGGCGAGAATGATGGCTTTTGTCTCTATCTCAAACATTCCGTCTCTTCTGTTCATGGCTGTGACAAGACCGGATTTTACATCCATGACCATGGTATCGGTCATGATCTCTATTCCAAGTTTCTCGGCTTTATCAATAAAACGAAGAGCATATTCCGGACCGGTCAGCTCCTCATTAAATGTATGCAGTCCGAAACCGTTATGGATACACTGATTCAGTATACCGCCCGGAACTCTGTCACGTTCCAGCACCAGGAGATCATCTATACCGCTCTCCTTAGCTGATATTGCTGCGGCAAGACCTGCCGGTCCCCCGCCTATAATGACAAGATCATATTTTTTCATACTTTCACACTCTCTTGTTGTATCCGGATACTATATGTGATTCACCGCCGGATTTTGTCACATCGAATATGCTCATCGGAGCTTCTTTTTCAAGTATCTCCATTACCTTGGGAGTGCAGAAGCCTGCCTGACATCTGCCCATCCCGGCTCTGGTGCGGATCTTGATCCCATCCAGTGTTCTTGCTCCGAGCGGACGGTTGATGGCGGATTTGATTTCGCCCTCAGAAATCATCTCGCATCGGCAGATTATCTGACCATAAGAAGGGTCACGCTTTATCAATTCATTTCTTTCCTCCACAGAGAGAGAAGATGGATCTACGATACCTTCTCTGTCAGGATCATATTTAGGATTGTCCGGAAGACCAAGCCTCTCAGAAATCAAATCCGAAAGATATTTTCCGATGGCGGGAGCACTTGTGAGACCTGGGGATTCTATCCCCAGAGCATTGAAAAATAAAGGCTTATCAGCGGCTTCGCCAATAACAAAATCGCCGCCGTCCTCATGCGCCCTGAGACCTGCAAAACTTGTGATCACCTCATGGAAAGGAATGCCGTCTACAGCAGCTGCGGCAGACTTTCTTATGTAGTCAAGGGAGTTTGACGTGGTGCTTGTATCCTCCTTATCCGGTATATCCTCGGCAGTAGGACCGATAAGCGTGTTGCCATGTACTGTGGGAGTGACAAGGACACCCTTTCCCATCTTCGTGGGGAGGCTGAATATGGTATGGCTGACAGGCGATGTATTGCGGTCAAGAAGAAGGTATTGCCCTTTTCTCGGAGTGATATGGTATTTCTTCTCAGAGACCATATTGTTTATGACGTCAGCATATACTCCGGCTGCATTAACCACCGCTTTAGCTTCGAATACTCCTCTGCCTGTGGAGACTTTGTAATGATCGCCGGTAAATATGACGTCAGTTACTTCGCAATTGAAATAAAAGCGAACCCCGTTTGTGCAGGCGTTCTCGGCGAGGGCTATATTAAGCGTAAATGGACATATTATTGCTCCTGTCGGGGCAAAAAGAGCTGATTCACAGTCGTCAGAAAGAGAAGGCTCCAGGCGATGGAGCTCTTCTTTTTCTATAATGCGAAGATCCTTTACGCCGTTTGCTTTTCCTTTTTCCAATAATTTATTGAGCCCGGAGGCATCCTGTCCTTTATGGCATACTACAAGAGAACCGTTCCTCTTATACGGTATATCCAACTCGCGCGAAAGATCTTCCATCATCTCGGATCCTTCTATATTGAATCGTGCTTTCAATGTGCCGGGCTTTGCGTCGTGTCCGGCGTGGACAATGGCACTGTTGGCCTTGGTGGTGCCGGCGCATACGTCCGATTCTCGTTCAAGAACACATATATCGGCCTTGTATCTGGAAAGATATCTGGCGACGGCTGCGCCTGTCACGCCTGCACCGATAATAATAACATCTGTCATGCTTCCTCCTTTATATATATATAGTGTAAGCAAGATAATTATCTATAACTTTCCACATTAATAATGAGAATCTTCGTTGCAAGGATTCATGGAAGCCATGAGATGCACAGATGGTGGCGAACATTGTGTTTTTCGTCGTGAGCGAGCACGC
>ONDV01000089.1 GCA_900316665.1 uncultured Lachnospiraceae bacterium | reverse complement strand
TCCTGACGATGAGTATTTCTTTTTAAAACTCATTGATATGAGCAGAGTTGATTATGTGAGGAATCCTAAATCCCATAAGTTTTGTGATTGAGCCTAAATTTTAAGTTTCTTTTGTGCCCTTGTTATAGCGGTATAAAAAATATTGTGAGTTATTAATTCATCAACCTCATCTGTAATAACAATCTTTACTGAACTAAATTCCAAGCCTTGAGCTTTATGAATTGAAACTGCATATGCAACCTGAAATGAAATAACATCACATGCTGAATTGTCATCATCCTCATCTGTACTCTTTAACTTATTAACATAGAATCTGATTACAGAGTTTTCTGCATCAGGATATTCATCATCAACAAGCATAAAATCAGCTCCGAAAGCATCCATACCGTCGATGACTTTCTCAAGTTCTACATCAAAAACAATTCTTTCCTGCGGTTCATCTTCATCAACTATTTCAATACTTCTTATTTTCCCCTTCATATTATTGTATACTCCGGTTCCAAACCGCTCATTCTCATTAAAAAGAATAGGATCTCCAACCTTAAAACGTTGAATCCCCCATTCGATAGGCTCATTAGGATTACTCTCTTGTAAGAATCTATTGATATTATTTATGCCATAAAGGCCATCATAATTTAAACGTAAGTAAGTAGGTAATCACCCGTATCTGTTCCCCACCAAATCATTCTGATACAATACCATCAAAACATTGGAGGTACTGTATTTTATGAGCAAAGAAGAAAAATCCAGTCTCTGGTCCCAGAGGATCCGGGAATTCCGTTCCAGCGGCCAGACCTGTAAAGACTGGTGCGGGGAACACCAGCTCCCTGTTTCCACAATGACATACTGGATCCGGAAGCTGAAAAGGGAAGAAGAATCCGCTGGTGATGCCGGGCCTGTTTTTGCCAAACTCCCTTCCGAAGCAGAGATTGCAATGCGGGATACAGCAGAAAATTCTGCAGCGGTCAGCATCTATATTTCCGGCTGCATCCGGATAGAAACTGCACCATCCTGTCCCCCGGAATTATTCCGTGTGCTGGTAAGGACATTAAAAGAGAATGCTTGACCTGGCAGGAGGTACAACAGTATATCTTGCCTGCGGGGCAACAGATCTCAGAAAAAGCTACAATGGTCTGGCGGCTGTCATAAAACTGAAATTTCAACTCGACCCATACTCGCGCTGCATGTTTGCATTCTGCAACCGCAGGCGCACTCTCATCAAGATTCTGCAGTGGGACGGATCCGGATTCTGGATCCTTATGAAACGTCTTGACCGTGATGCCTTTCACTGGCCGGACACCCCGGATGAGCTCCGGCAGGTGACCATGAAAGAGATGCACTGGCTGTGCGACGGCCTTTCCCTGGACCAGAAAGATGCCTTTGAAGAACACCATCCGAAAATCGTAGTATAATGCAGGTGTCAATTCGCAGAAAGTACGAAAAACAGGAGGTTTCCGGAGACTATTTCTACATGCTCAGGATCCGTTTTTTCTCGAAAAACAGCGGGTTTCATGGTATAATCTTTATATCACATGACAGCCGGGAGAAAAAGGATGGAACCGTTTTTTACAGAAGAACAGCTGAATAACATGAGCCGTGAAAACCTGATCGAGATCATGAAGATCATGAAGGAACAGAGTGCAAAAAAGGACACGGAAATCCAGCTCCTGAAGGATAAACAAAAGGAACTGGAATTCATGAACGCCATGCTCTCCGACCGTCTGGCACTGGCGCAGAGAAAACAGTTCGGTTCTTCCAGCGAAAAATATGCGGAAGGTTATGAACAGATGGATCTGTTCAACGAAGCAGAAGCAGCAGCGGATCCGGAGGCAGAGGAACCGGCTTTTGAAGAAGTCCATCCCTCATCCTATAAACGGAAAAAGCGTATAGGAAAGAAGGAAGAAGATCTCTCCGGCTTTGAAGTCACCGAGACCATTGAGTACAAGCTGGCCGGAGAAGACCGTTACTGTCCGGACTGCGGGAAAAAGTACAAGGTTGTTACCAGGGAGACCTCTGAAATTCGTTCCTGCGAAATTCGAGGTGGTGGAGGAAGTGACCTATGTTTACAGCTGCCCGGAATGCGGTTCCATGAAGCGGCCGGAGAAAATCCCGCCGCTGGTTTCCGGGGGAAGCATCGCGACACCATCCCTGGTGGCCGGGATCATGAATGCCAAGTATGTGAACGGGATGCCGCTGGCACGGCAGGAACGGGAATTCGCCAGGTATGGTCTGAATCTTTCCACAAAGACCATGGCCAACTGGATCATCGGCTGTGCGGACCGTTACCTGAAACCGCTGTATGACCCACTGTGACGAGACCCGGATCCAGGTGATCGGCGAACCGGATCAGAAGGGATCCACCCGGAACTGGATGTGGGTATATCTTACGGATGAATACAGCGGCGCCCCGCGTATGGCACTCTTTGATTATGAGAGGACCCGCGCCGGATACCATCCGGTAAAGTTTCTTGACGGACGTTTCCATGGTTACCTGACCTGCGACGGCTACCAGGCATACCACGGGCTGGACGATTCCATCACCGTAACCGGCTGCTTCACCCACGCGAGACGCCGCTTTGACGCCGCACTCACGGCACTGAAAAAGGACTTCACCAGGGAGCAGCTGAAAGAGACCGTTGCATACAACGCAATGACCCGGATCGGGGTTCTGTACAAAATCGAGGAACTGATCCGAAACAAAACACCGGAAGAGCGCTATGAGGAACGCCAGAAACAGTCCCGCCCGGTGGTGGACGCACTGTTTGAGTGGCTGCATTCGATGGAAGATTCTGTGGACAGATCTTCCCTTATTGGTGATGCCATTCTTTATACACTGAACCAGGAACCATACCTGCGCCGCTACTTGGATGACGGACATCTCAGCATTGATAACAACAGTGCGGAACGTGCCATCAAGAATTTCGCTGTCGGCCGCCGGAACTGGCTCTTTGCCAAAAGTATCCGGGGAGCAGATGCCAGTGCTGTTGTTTACAGTGTCACGGAAACAGCTCTCCTGAACGGGCTGAAACCATATGTGTACCTGACATATGTGCTGGACCAGATACGGCAGATGGGACCATTTCCAAAGCCGGAAGAACTGGACCGGCTGCTCCCCTGGTCAGATGATCTGCCGGATGAATTCAGGACGAAAAATCAAGGATAAATTAAGCCACCTGATCAACAGGTGGCTCTTTTTGAAAAAACAAGGTACAGATAATTACCTACTTACATTTTCACGGTAAGTCTGTCAGTTCCTTTTTTGACAACCATACTGTCATCAAGCAGGTGCTGCTTGATTTCTTCGATATTCTCATTAATGTACTGCAGGCTGTCAGCATACTCTGCTTCTGAATATTCATCTTTAGCATTTATCATATTTTCACGAATTTCCAGAGCTTTCATATAGGTGCAGAGCTTTTTGTTGATGAGATTGTTTTTAAAGGACAGCTTAACAGTAGCTGGCTTGAAGTTGCCTTCCTCATCCTTATCTGCTTCAAATTTCATATCAATTTGGTCATCTAACTTAAACAGTAGTGATAATACATCAGAAACTGTTTCTATATCAAAATCCATGAAAATGTTAATGCTGATGCCTAATGCATTGGCAATCTTTAAAAGCTGGTCAGGCTTAGGATTACGGATTCCATATTCATATTTCTTTATGGTTGCGGAGTTTATGCCGGACAACTGACCGAGCGTTTCCTGTGATATTCCACGCATATTACGAAAATATTTAATCTTTTCTCCAATAGTCATGAAAACAGCTCCTTTATGTTTTAATAAATCTATTCTATCACATCGGGACACATTTGTGTATAAAATTTTGCTAAATTGCTTGACAGACACAAATGTGTACTATATAATACGGATAAACAAGGTCACAAAAGTGTACCACAATAAAAACAGGAAGGAGAACACAATATGGAGAATACGATGAAGATGTATGTAACAGCAGATGAAGCAGCACAGATTCTTGGAGTATCACGAGGATATGCTTACAAAATCATTCGTGGTCTTAATAATGAATTAAAAGAAAAGGGCTATCGAGTGATTTCAGGCAAGGTACCTACAAAGTATTTTGAAGAAAAGTTTTATGGTATGGCAGTTAGCTAATGGAGAGGAGATGATGACATGCCAGCAACAAGAGATGGCAAGACGTGGCGTAGCCAGTTCTATTACTTCGGCTATTAAAAGTTGAAAATCAGCAACCATACTGCGCTATATACTTCAACTTTTTATGTTTAAACAATGCCTTCACCTTATCTGCATTAT
>ONDV01000079.1 GCA_900316665.1 uncultured Lachnospiraceae bacterium | reverse complement strand
CGTTTATGAGGAACTTGCCAAATGAATATGCTGACCAAACAGCAGATTCTTCTGTTGCACTCACAATTAATCAGGCAATCAGGAGGATCCGATGGCATTCGTGATGAGGGAATACTTGATTCAGCAATCAGTCAGCCCTTTCAGACCTTCGACGATATGGAGCTTTATCCGAGCATTGTCGACAAAGCCGTCCGCCTTGGGTACGGACTGATTACAAATCACCCTTTCGTTGACGGCAACAAACGTATCGGAACACATGCCCTGCTTGTGACGTTGGATATCAATGGTATTGAGCTTCAATATCAAGACGAAGATCTGATCCAGCTAATCCTGAAAATTGCATCAGGAAAAGCAGACGATCGTGTCCTTCGAACTTGGGTTCTCGCACACATAGCCTAATAAGTGCATTCACTTACCTTTCCCCTCAGAACCGATACATCGGATTGCATTAACAGTGCCCATTAACAGTGCCTGTCACCAGCTATCCGGACAATATATTTGAAGGTGCGTGTACTAACCGATCGCAGATTCAACCCGGCAGACGCGATCCCCGAAAAAAGAAAGCAAACGCCCGCGACCGGAAGCACTTTAATAATCGCAAATTCGTTTTATAAATACCGCGCACCTTCACAACTGATACTATCAAATAGTTCAAGCTGTTTCAACTCTTGACAGCTTATTCATCATGTCTAAAAAATAGCATTTGCCTAGCTCCGGCTGTCATTTCCTTCAAAAAATAGGAGCAGCTGAAATTATCAAACTTTCAAGTGCTCTCGGTTGACGCTAGGTATACCACGTTGGTGCCTGTCACCAGATATCGATATCAGTACACACCCTTGATCATCTGAACCAATGGCATATCCTGATCCGGAACTTTTGTCAAAGTCTTAAATCCATTGTTTTCATAAAAAGAGATAAGCTTTGGCTCATTGTGGCATTCGATCATTGCGTATCTACCGCCTACTGCATTCACAGCACTTACAATTACATCAGTGGCACACTGTAGCAATTCACTTCCGGAAAGCCTCATCCTCCTTGCACACAAAAGAAGACAGGATTTCTGAAACCCTGTCTTCGGAAAAGTTCTCGTCATCAATTAACGTTTTGAGTGGGAAAGATAATGTCTTAATAGTTCTTCACTCCTTTTCCTATCTTCATAAGAAAAAGGATGTCTGGATGAAGGCTTCTTCGGCTCATCGGCAGTGAGAATTTTAATTAAATTATCCGCAGACTCGTCGTCATTGATTTCGATTTTGCGATCAAATGTACTTGTTGCCATGGTGCAGTCCTCCTTTCTCTTGACATACTTCTTTAACTTAAGAATACACAAAATGGCAAAAAAATCAAGCCCGCCTTGTCTTCTGCTCCGCTCACTCCTCCCTGAACATCGGCTTATCCAGAACCACCTGATACTCTTCCATCACCTGTTTCTGTATCTTCAATAAGATTTTTCTTTAATGCGGCAATCGTATCTTGGTTCTTTCTCAAAAGTTCTAATTGCCTATATGCTTTTTCTCTTAATGTTTTTAACCTTTCAATTTTAGGCACTTCCTGTCTTATCAAATCTGCGTTTGTATCCTCCAGATTAATAAGCACAACCAATTCTTCCGCAGAAGCAAAATCTCTGATATTAGGAGATTTACCTTTTATTCCTTTTTCAGTTCTCCATTGTTCTGCTGTTTTTCCAAACAAAGCCATATTTAGAATATCTGCTTCTGACGCATATGTATATGCCATTTCCTGCGGAGATAATGTGGGCGTTATCAAAAATTCTTTTACTGCATCTGTGTGGATACGATAGTTTATTTTTGAAAGTTCTCTCTTTACATCCCAACCAATCGCTAACCGATCTGCTTCGTCTTTCTTAAGTCTCTGATAATCTTTGATGATATAAAGCTTAAATTCCGGAGAAATCCATGAAGCAAACTCAAACGCTATATCCGTATGAGCATAAGTACCGCCATATCGTCCCGATTTTGATACGATACCGATTGCATCCGTTGCTTTTATCCACTGCTGTGGTGTCAATGTAAAAGCATTATCTCCAGATTCTGCTTTAAACCTATCGAATTCGATAGGTTTAAAATTGGGATTGTAAATTTGTTCCCACAAGCCCAAAAATGAAATCGTAGAATGATTGCGCATCCAGTTTGCTACCACGATAAAAGCATTGTCTGGATTTTTATATTTTGCAATATCAGTGAGTGAAACGTAAGCATCATCATTAACAACATCACCCATCACCCTGATTTCTGTTCCATTGGCATCTATTTTCATATTTTTCATATAATTTTCATTTTCCTTTTTAGCAATAAACCCAACTCTTTATTTGTATCCGATAATATCCTGAGATACTTTTTCAATTACTTCAGGGTTAATTGAAGATGTCTCGGCTATATAAACTTTTAACAGTGCCTGTCACCAGATATTTAATTCAGCCAGTTCATCCAGGAACAGAACACCATTATGCGCCAAAGATACCTCTCCCGGCTGCGCATAACTCCCACCACCTATCAAAGCATTCAAAGAAACATTATGATGCGGTGCACGGAAAGGACGCTCTTTGATCAAACCACCACCTGCATCCAATAGTCCGGCAATACTATGGATCTTTGTAACTTCCAAAGCTTCCTGTTCCGTCATCCCAGGCAGTATCCAGAAAAGAAAATCCAGATAATCCTCATCATCTTTAAACAGAGCCAGCCTTCTGTTCCCCCTGCTCATTACATGATATACCGCTCCCGGATACCACTCTCGTTTCTGCCTCGCCAAATGAATCTCCCATCCATTCATTTTTCTCATCATTTTGCTC
>ONDV01000003.1 GCA_900316665.1 uncultured Lachnospiraceae bacterium | reverse complement strand
TCGTGATGTTACATTATTAATTGATGCAAGCGCATTTAAAGTGCAAACTTCGTTTGCTTGCGCTTGCACTTGTAACATCACTTCGTGATGTTACATTAAATGTGGGAAGTTTTGATAAATAAGTCAGCAGAAAAGCAAAAAAATAATTGCATACAATAATTACTTTGTGGTATAATCCGTATGTTTGTAGACAGCACACGGAAGGGACCGTCTGACAGGTGCTTATTTTAGTCATCAGCCGGGAAGATCTTCTGTGGAAGAATAACCTTAAGGAGGTAGTAATGAGCGTTTTATCAATGAAACAGTTACTCGAGGCAGGTGTTCATTTCGGACATCACACAAGAAGATGGAATCCTAAGATGGCTCCATATATCTTCACCGAGAGAAACAACATCCACATCATCGACCTGATGCAGACAACCAAGCTTATCGACAGCGCATACAATGCAGTGTACGATATTGTATCTCAGGGAGGAACGATCCTTTTTGTCGGCACAAAGAAGCAGGCTCAGGATTCCGTAAGAGATGCTGCAGAGCGTTGCGGAATGTATTATGTAAACGAGCGTTGGCTTGGCGGTATGCTTACCAATTTCAAGACTATCCAGAGCCGTATCGAAAGACTCAAGAAGATCGAGAAGATGGAAGAAGACGGCACATTTGACGTTCTTCCGAAAAAGGAAGTAATCGAGCTTGAGAAAGAAAAAGACAAGCTGACAAGAAATATCGGCGGTATCAAGGAAATGAAGCACATTCCCGATGCTATCTTTGTCGTTGATCCTCACAAGGAACACATCTGTGTAAAAGAAGCTGAGTCTCTCGGCATCACACTTATCGGTATCTGTGACACAAACTGCGATCCGGAAGAACTTGATTATGTCATCCCCGGAAATGATGATGCCATAAGAGCAGTAAAGCTTATCACTGATACAATGGCTGACGCTGTTGTAGAGGCAAAGCAGGGAGCTGAGGAAGTCGATACGACATCTTCCGAAGAGAACGCTGTAGCAGAGGAAAATTGATTGAGACATCTGAAAGGATAATATAATGGCAATATCAGCATCTGAAGTAAAGCGTCTCCGTGAGGAGACCGGCGCCGGCATGATGGACTGCAAGAAGGCGCTTACAGAGACAAACGGCAATTATGATGAGGCGATCGAATACCTCAGGAAGAACGGTCAGGCAAAGGCTGAAAAGAAAGCTAACCGTATCGCAGCTGAGGGAATCTGCCATATAGCTCAGGAAAATGATGAGACAGCAGTTGTGGTTGAAGTCAATTCCGAGACAGATTTCGTCGCAAACAATGAGAAGTTCAGAACTTATGTAGATGAGGTCGCAAAGCAGGCTCTTCACTCAAAGACAGATGATATCGATGCTTTCCTTGATGAGAAGTGGGAGTCGGATCCTGAGAAAACAGTTAAGGACGCATTAAATGACGAGATAGCAGTTATCGGAGAGAAACTTTCAATCAGAAGATTTACCCGTCTTACTGCTGAGAACGGTTTTGTAGGCGGCTATACCCACGGCGGCGGAAAGATCGCTGTTCTGGTTTCAGCTGAATGCTCTGTGATAAATGATGAGTCCAAGCAGGCTGTTCACAATGTGGCAATGCAGATTGCAGCCATGAATCCCAAATATCTGTCCGATGCAGATATCGATCAGGAATTCATCGATCATGAGACTGAGATCATCAAGGCTCAGATCGAGAATGATCCGAAGGAGGCTGCAAAGCCTGATAAGGTCAAAGCCGGCATGATAAAGGGAAGGCTCAATAAGGAACTTAAGGAAGTTTGCCTTATGGATCAGGAATTTTTCCTTGATTCCAAGCAGTCAGTCAAGAAATATATTGAGTCGGTTTCCAAGAGCATCGGTGCTCAGCTTGTCATAACGAAATATGTTCGTTTTGAGACCGGTGAAGGTCTTGAAAAGCGCAGCGAGAATTTTGCTGAAGAAGTAGCTAAGCAGATGGCCAACTGATTATTTTTTTGGAGAACGCTTATTATTGGCGTTCTCTTTTTTTTATCTGTCTGTCAATAGTATTATTGGCATTCATTTCATTTGTATTTTCACGGATGTTTCGTTATTATATATAGAGATTTCTTCGCTCACCTTGATTATGTTTTTACGGAGGACAGGTTTATGGGTTTTTTTAAAGACAGAAAGTCCGAGGACAATGATGCCGCGGTTTTCAAATTCAATTCGAATGATGATGTGATGGTCAATACTCTGGATTCATCCGATCAGAGTGAAGAAATATCGAAACTTGACGGTCTTCTGCAGAAGGTCGAAGAGAAGACAAAGGATAATAATGCAAAGGAAATAAATTCTGAAGATACTGAGATGAAAATGATAGTTCCTGAGGGACCTGCTGATATGAGCGCTCATGTGGATATGGAAAAAGTCTCTGAGCCTAAAAATGAAAATATATCCACTATTACTTCCGGGATGAAGATCACAGGCGACGTAGAGTCTGATGGTTCCATCAATCTCGATGGAACGGTTACAGGAAATGTGAAATGCGGCGGTAAGATAATAATAAGGGGAAGTGTTCATGGCGACATATCCTGCGCCGAATTATATGCCGATAATGCTAAGGCTGAGGGTGAGATCAAATCCGACGGAACTGTAAAGGTCGGTGATGGCACTGTGATAATAGGAAATATTTCCGCTGCATCAGCTGTAATCGCTGGCGCGGTAAAGGGAGATATAGATGTACAGGGTACAGTGATAGTTGATTCTTCCGCTGTTGTAAAGGGCAATATCAAATCGCGGTCCGTTCAGATCAATAACGGTGCATTTGTAGACGGATTCTGTTCTCAGGCATATTCTGATGTTGATTTAGAAAGTGTATTTAATGATGCAGACGAAAAATAAGAAACGGGTACTTTTGAAGCTGTCAGGAGAAGCTCTTGCAGGAGAAAAAAAGACCGGTTTTGATTATGATACCGTAAAAAATGTCGCCTCTGAAGTTAAAAAACTCCATGACACAGGGGTGCAGATCGGTATTGTAATAGGAGGCGGCAATTTCTGGAGAGGCAGGACAGGTGAAGAAATTACCAGATCCAGAGCTGACCAGATAGGTATGCTTGCTACAGTTATGAATTGTGTATATGTTTCCGATGTTTTCAGAGGATGCGGCATGGAGTCTGTTGTGTTCACTCCTTTTGTATGCGGAGGCTTTTCAAAGCTTTATTCTGTTGATGAGACCGAGAAATCCCTGAATGATGGAAAGATCGTTTTCTTTGCAGGCGGTACGGGTCATCCTTATTTTTCAACTGATACGGCAACCGCTCTTCGTGCAATAGAAATAGGAGCTGACAGAATCCTTCTGGCTAAGGCAATAGACGGTGTATATGACAGTGATCCAAAGATCAATCCCGATGCTAAAAGATATGATGAGATTTCTATTGAAGATGTTATCAGCCAAAAGCTTCAGGCTATAGATCTTACCGCCTCCATTATGTGTATGGAAAATAAGATGCCGATGACAGTCTTTCTTTTGAATGAAAAGGATAGTATTATTAACGCATATAATGGAACTCTTACTACAGGAACAAAGATCACCGTCTGATGGAGGGTAATATGAACGAAAAACTTAAAAATTTCGCTGACCGTATGGAGAAGTCGATTGAAAGTATGGCAAATGATCTGAATGCCATAAGAGCCGGACGGGCCAATCCTCATATACTTGACAGGATAACCGTGATGTATTACGGATCCGAAACTCCTCTCCAGCAGGTCGCAAATATCACTGTACCTGAGGCCAGAATGATTCAGATCCAGCCATTTGATCCGTCTTCTCTTAAGGATATTGAAAAAGCGATCATGATATCCGATGTCGGAATCAATCCGACCAATGACGGAAAGACCATAAGGCTTGTATTCCCTGAGCTTACCGAGGAGCATAGAAAAGAGCTTGTAAAGGATGTAAAGAATAAGGGTGAAGCGTGCAAGGTCGCCATTAGGAATATCAGACGTGATGCCAATGATTCAATAAAGAAACTCCTGAAGTCTTCTGAAATTTCTGAGGATGAAGAAAAGGATCTTACAGACGAGATACAGAAGATGACTGACGATTACTGCAGCAAGGCTGATGAAGCGGTTCGTAAGAAGACAAAGGAACTTATGACAGTGTGATTTTCATTTGGCGCGTCATGAGACGCGTCGTTTTTTTATTAAAGAGGTAATTATGAATATTCCCGAATCTGTGGCCATCATTATGGACGGAAACGGCAGATGGGCTAGATCAAAAGGCATGCCCAGGACTTACGGTCATACAGTCGGTGCCAAAAATGTCGAGAATATCTGCAGGGCAGCCGATGACATAGGCATACATTATCTGACCATATACGCATTTTCAACAGAAAACTGGAAGAGACCGGAGAATGAAGTCAAGACTCTTATGTCACTCTTTCTCAAATATTTGAAAAAATGCGAAAAGGATTGCGTCGAAAACAATATGAGGATAAGGCTGATCGGAGACCGGGAGGCCTTGTCTGAAGAACTGCGTGATGAGATCGATTATGTTGAAGAATTGTCTTCCAAATACACCGGACTTCAGTTTACTATCGCAATAAATTACGGGAGTCGGGATGAGATTATCCGGGCGTCCAAAAAGGCTTTTAATAAGCTTATCTCATCAGGTAAGACAGGGGATGATCTGACCGAGGAACTTTTTTCTTCCTGCCTTGATACGGCAGGCATACCTGATCCGGATCTTCTTATCAGGACGTCAGGCGAAGAGAGACTTTCCAATTTTCTTCTCTGGCAGCTTGCTTATTCGGAATTTTACTTTACGAAAAAACCATGGCCGGCATTTACAAAAGAGGATCTTCTTGATGCCGTATCAGAATATGACAGAAGAAACCGCAGATTTGGCGGTGTTTGATAATGTTTTGATTACAATCCGCATCATGTTTTTATTTTGTCTTTAAACAGGAGGTTTTAAAATGTTCAGAACCAGATTAATAAGCGCGTTTGTGCTTGTGGCGCTTGGTCTTGCCATTATTATTCCGGGAGGACCGGTTCTTCTTGTCTCCACAGCGCTTATTTCACTTATCGGTTATTTTGAACTTATGAGAGTGTTCAAGATCCAAGGCAAGGCGCCTGCTATTCTCGGATATATATTTACAGCTGTATATTATGCGGACTTATATTTTAAATTCTATCCGTATCTTGAACTCCTGATAGTAGTATTTCTGATATTGCTGCTTTTTGTATATGTCTTTACGTTTCCGAAATACCATGCCGACGGAATAATGGCGGCTTTTTTCGGAGTCTTCTATGTTACCGTTATGCTTTCATTTATATATCAGACACGAATGATGAAGCATGGTCTTTATATTGTATGGCTTATCTTCCTCTGCTCATGGGGATGCGATGCTTCGGCTTATGTGATAGGAAAGCTCTTCGGCCGTCATAAGATGGCGCCGGTTCTCTCCCCGAAAAAATCCATTGAAGGCGCTGTGGGAGGAGTAGCGGGTTCATTTCTTTTCACACTCCTTTACGGATTTGTATTCAAGCCTCAGCTTGAAGTAACTGTTCCGGAGATAATTATCCTTTGCCTGATCAGCTCTGTCGGAGCTCTTATTTCAATGGTCGGCGACCTGGCAGCGTCTGCGATAAAGAGAAATTATGATATAAAGGATTACGGTCATCTTATTCCGGGACACGGCGGAATACTAGACAGGTTTGACAGCGTAATTATTACGGCTCCGATTATTTATTATCTGGCCTATTATTTTATAAGAGGTTAATATATGAATGTATCGATTCTTGGTTCGACAGGCTCCATCGGCACACAGACCCTGTCCGTCATCGAGTCTCATCCTGATCTGTTCAATGTCACGAGTCTTTCGTGTGGCAGTAATATAGACCTTCTGGAAACTCAGGCTAGAAAATTCAAACCAGACACAGTCTCGGTGGCATCTGAAAAGGACGCATATGATCTAAGATCAAGGTTAAAGGATACCGGAATAAAAGTAATGTCCGGAATGGACGGACTTCTTTCTACAGCAGCTGATCCCAGATCAGATATTCTTGTCACAGGTATTGTGGGCATGAAGGGAATCAGACCCACAATCGAAGCAATAAAGGCCGAGAAAAATATAGCGCTTGCAAACAAGGAGACGCTTGTATGCGCGGGTCATATAATAATGCCGCTCGCAAAGGAATACAATGCGAAAATCATTCCTGTAGACAGCGAACACAGCGCTATTTTTCAATCCCTTCAGGGTAATGAAGATAATCCTATAAAAAAGATTATCCTTACTGCATCCGGCGGGCCTTTTGCCGGAATGACAAGAGATGACCTGGAAAAGGTAACTCTTGAAGATGCTCTTTCAAACCCAAACTGGAAGATGGGGAAAAAAGTCACTGTTGATTCTGCTGATATGGTAAATAAAGGTCTTGAAGTAATGGAGGCAGGCTGGCTTTTTAATGTAAGAAGAGATCAGATAGAAGTGGCAGTTCATAGACAGAGCATTCTTCATTCTGCCGTTGAATTTGAAGACGGTGCCATCATAGGACAGATGGGCCTACCGGATATGCGCCTTCCGATACAGTATGCGCTTACTTATCCCAAGCGCTTAAAAAGCCCTGTCGAAAGTCTTGATCTTTTTAAAGTCTCTACTCTTTCATTTACCAAGCCGGATCTTAATGTGTTCAGGGGGCTTTCGCTGGCTTTTTCCGCCATGGATAAAGGAGGCAATATTCCTACAGCCTTCAATGCTGCGGATGAAGCTGCTGTCGGATTGTTTTTACAAAGAAAAATAAGGTTTGTTGAAATACCGGAACTTATTGAGAAGGCAATGAATGATGTAAGATTCATTGAAGATCCGGATGTTGATGAAATAGAAGAAACTGAGAAGGAAGCGATAGAAAGCGTGGTTAAGTGAGATTTGTCATTGCGATTCTGGTATTTGCCTCAATCATTCTCTTTCACGAATACGGTCATTATCTGGCTGCAAAAAAATGCGGGGTGCGTGTCAATGAATTTATGATAGGTCTTGGTCCCAGACTTTTCGGAATACATGGAAAGGAAACGCTCTTTTCCGTACATCTTCTTCCCTTTGGAGGAGCGTGCGTGATGGAAGGAGAAGATTCGGAATCAGATGATCCGCGCGCCTTTAATAATAAAAGCGTATTCAGACGTTTCCTTATAGTAGCTGCCGGACCTGTCTTTAATTTTATTCTGGCTTTTTTGCTTTCTATAATTCTTATTGCCTGCACCGGCTATGTGCCGTCAGAAATCGGCAGAATAAAAAGCGGATATCCGGCTGAGCAGGCCGGACTGAAAAGCGGCGATGTGATAACGGACATAAATGGATACAGCGTTCATTCATTTAATGACATAACCGCCTATCAGCTCCTTCACAAGGGAAAAAAGCTCCATATCACAGTAAGGCGCGGAGTAACCAAACTGAAGAGAGTAGTTACTCCTGAATATAATAAGAAAGCCGGAACATATCTCATAGGAATAGAGAGTGTAGGCAAACCTGTAAAAGGTAATATCTTTACCATTATTTCAAAGGCCTTCTGGCAGGTCAGGTATGTTATTTATGTAACTATCGGGTCTCTGGGACTTCTGTTTACAGGAGGCATAAGTCTTAATGATCTGTCCGGACCAGTCGGAATTATTAAGGCGGTCGGTGATGCTTACCAGTCAGGACTGGCAGTGAGCGTATTTTATGCTCTTATGGATATCCTGGATCTTACAATTCTGCTTTCGGCGAATCTTGGTGTTATGAATCTTCTGCCTCTTCCTGCGCTTGATGGAGGCAGGCTGCTTTTATATATTGTTGAGATGATAAGAAGGAAGAAGGCACCGGAGAAGGTCGAGGGATATGTCAATCTGGTCGGTTTCGCTCTTCTTATGGCGCTTATGGTTCTGGTTATGGGAAATGATATCAGAAAACTTTTTTTTCACTGAGGAATTTGTATGAATAGAAGAAAATCAAAAACCGTAATGATTGGGAATGTGGCAATCGGAGGAGATAATCCCGTTGCGATCCAGTCTATGTGCAATACTCATACGGAAGATGTAGAAGGCACTGTATCACAGATACTTTCACTTGAAAAAGCAGGGTGCGATATTATAAGGGTGGCTCTTCCGACTCTTGAGGCATGTGATGCCATACCCAAAATAAAAGAAAGAATACATATTCCTCTTGTAGGAGATATTCACTTTGATTACAGGATTGCCCTAAAGGCAATTGATAAGGGAATAGATAAGATCAGGATCAATCCCGGAAATATAGGCTCGAAAGAAAGAATAAAAAGCGTTGTGGATGCAGCAAGGGAAAGGAACATCCCCATCCGCGTCGGAGTAAATTCCGGCTCTCTTGAAAAAGATCTATTAGAAAAATATCATGGAGTTACCGCAGAGGGACTTGTGGAGAGCGCTCTTGACAAGGTTCACATCATTGAAGATATGGGATATGATAACCTTGTCATATCAATTAAATCAAGTGATGTTTTGATGTGTGTAAGAGCCCATGAATTAATCAGTGATAAGACTGACCATCCGCTTCATGTAGGTATTACCGAGGCGGGTAATGTATTTGATGGGAATATAAAGTCATCAGTGGGTCTGGCTTTGATTTTATCTCAGGGAATCGGAGATACAATAAGAGTCTCTCTGACAGGCGATCCATTGCTTGAAGTGAGATCAGCAAAGCAGATCCTCAAGACTCTCGGTTTAAGAAGCGGCATGGCTGAAGTGGTTTCCTGTCCTACCTGCGGGAGAACAGAGATAGATCTGATTGATCTTGCCAACAAGGTGTCTGATATGGTGTCAGATATTGACTGTGATATAAAGGTGGCAGTGATGGGCTGCGTGGTGAACGGACCGGGAGAAGCCAGGGAAGCTGATGTGGGTGTAGCAGGCGGAAAGGGCTGCGGCCTTATTATTCGTCATGGTGAAGTTGTCAGGAAAGTAAAGGAAGAAGATATTCTTCCCGAACTTAGAACTGAAATTATGGATGTTGTCCGTGAGAAGGAGAACGGCAGGAAATAAGAGGTGGGTCAGTTGGCCGACAGGTTTTCAGATATTTTTCCTGAACTTGGAGAAAACAAAAGGATAGACAGCCAGATTCTCGGAGCTGCTGTTACCGGCATTGTTACAAACCGGAGACATACTAAGCTTAGAATCTTTATGGATTTTGATAATATGATCCCGAAAAGACGGATCATTATCACAGAGAATGAGGTGAAAAAACGTTATTTTCCTGATGTCGATGTCAGAATTATAGAGAAGTTTATTCTTCCGGATGATATAAGTCCGGAAGAGGCTTTTAGCATGTATAAAGACAGTATACTGGATGAGCTGCATGATAGGGATCGTATTCTCTATCAGATTTTATCAAAGGCAAACTTCAGTTTTCATGATAAAATTCTTTCTGTAACTGTTGCTGAAAGACCGGTCTGCCATTCTTACGAAAATACGATTACAGGTTTTCTTGACAAGGTTTTCATAACACGATTCGGCTTCGATCTGAAAATCAAGGTTTTTTATGAGAACTATTCTGATTCTTATCATTCTGACAGGGATGAGATAATAAAGCAAAGGATCCATGAGATTTCATTAAGAGCAGCATCCGCTGATAAAGATGAGGAGGCTTTTTCTGAAAAAGAAGAAACTAAGAAGAAAAAGACTTTTAAGAGAAAAACCAATGATACATCAGCCGATTTTCAGAAGAAAAGAGAGGTCAGGGGATCGGATCAGGATGTTATATTTGGCAGACGATGTGATGACGACTGCATCCCAATAAGTGAAATTACTGATGAAGGCGGAAGAGTTACAGTAAACGGTATGATTTTCGATGGCCCGGAATTCAAGCCGATAAAAAACGAAAAGACAATTATCACTTTTGACATTACTGATTTTACAGATTCCATCACTGTAAGTATGTTTGTCAATAATGAGGAGGCTTCTGACCTTCAGAAAAAACTTAAGAGCGGTTCTTTTGTAAAAATAATGGGAATCGTTAAATTTGATCCATATATAAAAGAAATGGCATTAGAGTCGGTAAGAAGCATAATGCCGTCAGCTGACCAGAGAAAGCCTCGTATTGACAAGGCTTTAGACAAGAGAGTCGAACTTCATTGTCATACAAAGATGAGCCATATGGACGGCGTGTCAGATGTCAAAGATATAGTGGCTCAGGCTATAAAATTCGGTCATAAGGCAATTGCCATTACGGATCACGGCAATGTTCAGGCATTTCCCGACGCCGCAGAGGCCGCGAAGGATAAAATCAAGGTATTATATGGAATAGAGGCTTATCTTGTTGATGACGGAGGATTGATAGTTACTGATCCTGACGGACAGAGCATGGATTCTCCTTTTGTCGTTTTCGATATAGAGACCACCGGCTTTTCACCTGATAACTGCCGTATCATTGAGATCGGGGCAGTAAGGATAGAAAACGGAAAAATAAGCGGACGTTTTTCTGAATTTGTAAATCCGGGAAAAAATCAGCATATACCATATCATATAACGGAACTCACAAGCATCACTGATGATATGGTAAGCGGAGCTGATGAGATAGAGGATGTTTTGAAAAGGTTCCTTGAATTTTCAGAAGGTGCTGTCTTTGTCGCTCATAATGCCGGTTTCGATATGAGTTTTATAAAGAAAAACGCGGCTGATTGTTCTTATCCCATGCCCAAAACTTACATGGATACAATCATGATGGCGAGATATCTTATGCCAAATCTTTCCAGATTTAATCTTGATACACTTGGCAGGGCGCTTGGTGTTGTAAATAAGCATCATCACAGGGCTGTAGATGATGCCGAGGCTACCGCAGAAATTTTTATGAAGCTTCGTCAGAAGCTTATAGACAGGGGATATAATGATCTGGATACCTTGAATGAAAGCTGCCGTCTCAGCACAGAATCCATTGTTCATCTGAGACCTTTTCATTGCATTCTGATTGCGAAAAATGATCTTGGAAGAATAAATCTCTACAGGCTCGTGACCTTATCAAACTTAAAATATTTCAAAGGCTTTCCACTGATGCCGAAGTCTGTGATCTCAGAGTACAGGGAGGGACTGATAATAGGCTCTGCCTGTTCCGCGGGTCAGCTTTACGGGCTTGTAAAGGAAAGGCGGCCTGAGAGCGAAATAATGAAGGTTGCTTCATTTTATGATTATCTGGAGATTCAGCCTGTCGGAAATAATCAGTATCTGATTGACAGCCCGAAAGAGTCAGATGTAAACAGCGTTGAGGATCTAAGAGATATTAACCGTCGCATAGTGGAAATAGGAAAGAGACTGGGGAAACCTGTCTGTGCCACATGTGACGTCCATTTTCTGAATCCGGAGGATGGTATATACAGAAGCATCATAATGGAAGGAATAGGTTTTAATGATGAGGAGAGGCCGCCTCTTTTTCTTCACACTACAGACGAGATGCTGGATGAATTTTCTTATCTTGGAGAGAGAGACGCTGAAGAGGTAGTAATAAAAAATCCAAATCTGATTGCCGATATGTGCGAGCCTATCAAACCGGTAAGACCGGATAAGTGTCCGCCTGTAATACCTGATTCGGATTCACTTCTGAGGAAAATCTGCAATACAAGGGCTCATGAAATGTATGGAGATGTTCTGCCGCCCGTGGTAGAAGAGAGATTGAACAGAGAACTTAATTCGATTATCTCAAACGGATATGCGGTCATGTATATCATAGCCCAGAAGCTTGTATGGAAATCAAATGAAGACGGCTATCTTGTCGGCTCAAGAGGTTCAGTCGGCTCATCTTTCGTAGCAACCATGGCAGGAATTACTGAAGTAAATCCTTTGTCTCCTCATTATTTATGTCCGGTCTGTCATTATGTGGATTTTGATTCTCCGGAAGTGAAGGCCTATGCCGGAGAGAGCGGATGCGATATGCCCGACAGGAAGTGCCCGAAATGCGGTCACAATCTTTTGAAAGAAGGATTTGATATTCCCTTCGAGACCTTTCTTGGCTTTAAGGGGAATAAGGAGCCGGATATAGATCTTAATTTCTCAGGAGATTATCAGTCAAAGGCTCATATGTATACCCAGGTCATATTCGGAGAAGGCCAGACTTTCAAGGCAGGCACCATAGGCACCCTGCAGGACAAGACCGCATTTGGATTTATAAAGGCTTATTTTGACAAGAAGAACAAGATCGTAAGACGTGCGGAGATAAATCGTATTGTCAAGGGCTGCGTTGGCGTAAAGAGAAGCACAGGTCAGCATCCGGGAGGAATTATAGTACTTCCGGTCGGAGAAGAAATAAATACTTTTACACCGGTCCAGCATCCTGCCGATGATGCAAATTCGGATGTCATCACAACTCATTTCGATTACCATAAGATAGACGGAAACCTTCTGAAGCTTGATATACTGGGACATCAGGATCCTACCATGATCAGGATGCTCGAGGATCTTACAGGCCTTCATGCCGTGGATATCCCCCTTGATGACAAGGGAGTTATGTCTATTTTTGAAAATACTGACGCACTCGAACTAAAAAATCCTCTATGGAAGGGGTGCAAGGTAGGCACCCTCGGCATACCTGAATTCGGAACGGATTTCGCCATGCAGATGCTTATTGACGCAAAGCCTACAAAATTCTCCGACCTTATCCGTATAGCGGGTCTTGCTCACGGAACCGATGTATGGCTGGGAAATGCAAAGACTCTTATTCAGGATGGAGTTGCCACAATATCTACGGCCATCTGCTGCCGTGATGATATTATGGTATATCTTATCCAAAAAGGGCTTGATCCGGAGGAGAGTTTTACAATAATGGAGCGGGTCAGAAAAGGCAAGGTGGCAAAAGGCGCCTGCGAGGAATGGAAGACAAAATATGTACCTGATATGAAAGCCCATGGTGTGCCTGACTGGTATATCCATTCCTGCGAGAAAATAAAATATATGTTTCCTAAGGCTCATGCCGCGGCATATGTCATGATGGCCTGGCGTGTGGCTTACTGCAAGGTCTATTATCCCCTGGCTTATTATGCGGCTTATTTCAGTATCAGAGCCGACGCCTTCAGCTATGAATTGATGTGCAAGGGACAGACTTTTCTGGAAGGAAAGCTGGCTTCTTATGATAATGCCAAAGAGAAGCACACTGCCAAAGAAGACGATCAATATCTGGTGATGAGACTGGTTCATGAAATGTATTCGAGAGGATTTGAATTCAAACCCATAGATCTTTATGAATCAGACGCAAGGTACTTTAAAATAGTTGACGGAAAGCTGCTGCCGCCTTTTAATTCCATCGACGGCATGGGGGATTCTGCCGCAGAGTCTCTGGAGATAGCTGCCCATGAATCAAAATTTCTGTCAAAGAACGATATGAGAACAAGAGGAAAAATTTCAAAGACTATAATTGACAAAATGGATGAGCTGGGATTAATTGACGGTTTGCCCGAAGACAATCAGCTTTCTTTTATGGATTTGATGGTATAATGATTTCAATGTAAATATGATCACAGTGTTAAAGATGTCAAATGAATCTTTTGAAACTGTAATCAAAAATATATTATCAGGAGAATAATATGCGTGAACTGTCAAAAGTCAGAGAAGATATTGATAAAGTTGACAATGAGATAGTAGAGCTGTATAAGAAGAGGCTGTCGCTGGCAGAAGAAGTGGCCGGGTTCAAGATCGCTCATTCAAGGCCGGTATATGACAAAAAACGCGAGGAAGAGAAGCTTTTAAAACTTTCATCTCTCGGAAGTGATGAATTTGAGAAAAAAGGAATCAGAGAATTGTTTTCTCAGGTAATGTCCGGCAGCAGAAAAAGGCAATATGCTATTATGGCTGAGGCCGGCAGAGTTCATTCCTTCGGTTTTACGGTAAGGGACAGATTCGATTTTTCAAATTGCAAGATAGCCTATCAGGGAGTAGAGGGCGCATATTCCGAGGCCGCTCTTGTTGATTTCTTTGGACGCGGTCATAATATTCACAGCGTACCGACATGGAGAGATGCCTTTAATGAGCTGAGAGACGGCATATCTGATTATGCCGTTCTTCCCATAGAGAATTCCACCGCAGGAGTGGTATCGGAAAATTATGATCTGCTTTCCGAATACAGCGATTCATCAGCAATAGTGGGAGAGCAGATAATAAAGATCGATCATGCCCTTCTTGGATTGCCGGGCGCAAGAATAGAGGACATAAGAACTGTTATCTCTCATCCCCAGGCGCTTATGCAGTGCAGGGGATATCTTGACAGACATCCTGAATTCGAAAAGAAAGCCCTTACAAATACAGCTATGTCAGCTATGAAGGTAAGAGATGACGGAGACAGTAGTCAGGCAGCCATTGCCGGAAAGATCAATGCCGGTATTTATGGTCTCACTGTACTCGAAGAGTCGATACAGGACGATACCGGCAATGAGACAAGGTTTCTTATAGTATCGGGAAGCCATGAATATCTTCGCGATGCGGGAAAGCTCTCCATATCTTTCACTCTTAATAATGATACCGGTTCGCTTTACCATGTCCTGTCGAATTTTACCTATAACGGTCTTAATATGTCGCGTATAGAATCCAGACCTCTTCCGGGCAGACAGTGGGAATACAGATTTTTCATAGATTGTGACGGGAATCTGCTAAGCTCATCCGTTCAGAATATGCTTAGAGGATTGGAGGAAGAGACAAATTCTTTGCAAATTCTTGGAAATTACTAAGATATTACACAATTTTTACAAATAATTCCGTATAATTATAATGATTACAGTATCAATAGTCTGCCAAAGCATGCAAAACAGGCGGCTGGCGGAAGACAATTGACACTGCAATAATAATAGATTCTTTATTGTGATTTATAAAGTTCAGGAGATTATATGAAACTATTTTCCAGTGTGTATATTGGTTCTTATGAAGTGACGATGAAGCTCTATGAGCTGAGACAGGGCAGAATGCCGCAGAACATTGACACAATGAGAATGCCCATGCCCATAGTATACGAAATCTCAAAGACCAAAAGCGTGTCTATTGAAACTACCGAAAAGCTGGTCTCTGTTATTTCTGATATGAAGAAGGTGATGGATTCTTATTCTGCAGACATTCGCTCTGTTTATGCCGGAGCTACACTGCACAGAGCTGAAAACGAGCTCTTTGTGCTCGAGCAGATAAGACTTGGTACAGGAATAAGCGTTCATGTCTTAAGAAATTCCGAGCAGCGTTTTCTGGAATATATATCTGTGGCTGCCATGAGTTCCTTTGAGGATTATATAAAAAACAGATGCGTAATGGCTGATGTGGGAGGTTCATCTCTTCAGCTTACTCTGTTTTCGGAAGGAAAAGTTTCAGTTACTCAGCATCTTCCTCTCGGAACCTTTCAGCTCAGAGACACCTACGCAAGGCTTTCGGAAATGCCTGATCACAGAGAACAGATGTCTGACATGATCGATAAGGAATTTGATGTATTCCAAAAAATGTATCTTCATGAAAATAATCCTGACACCCTTATCATTCTCGAAGACCAGCTGCTGCCTCCGATCGATGAAATGCGAGGCAGCAAAAACGATCTGGTGGTTGAAACGGACAGACTTAAAAAGAAGCTGAAAAATATTTCCATAAATGATGATTCTTCTATTGGCGAGATGTTTCATTCTTCGCCTGAATTATCAGTAGAACCTGTACTTTTGCTGCATAGAGAGCTTTTAAAGCTCATTCCGTCAGATACGACTGTTATACCGGGCGCGATAATAAACGACGGTATATGTCTTAATTACTGCTATGAAAATGGAATAATAAAGAAACATCATGATTTCCATGAGGATATAATAAACGCTTCATGGGCGATA
The DNA here is from genome assembly GCA_900316665.1 of uncultured Lachnospiraceae bacterium. GTDB lineage: Bacteria > Bacillota > Clostridia > Lachnospirales > Lachnospiraceae > Lachnocurva. Next base: position 74,549 of record ONDV01000003.1, on the reverse strand, counting down.
GCAGATAGATATGACAGTTACAGACCGCATCTTCGGACTCTCAGGATAATATCATTAAAGATCTTTGATATAATGAAGAAATACCATGGCATGGGAAAAAGGCAGCGCCTTCTTATGGAGGTGGCCACCATACTGCATGACTGCGGTAAGTACATAAGCATTTACGAATCGGCAGAATGTTCACACAGGATCATTCTATCATCGGAGATACTGGGACTTACGCATAAGGAAAGGGAAATTGTTGCTGCCGTAGCTAAATATAACAGGACAGAAATGCCAATGTTCCGGGATTTAAGAGACCAGTTTTCTGAAGAGGAATATTTTGTTATTGTGAAACTTCTGGCAATATTAAAGGTTTCGAACGCACTTGACAGGAGTCATAAGCAGAAATTAAAAAATATTTCGATGAGGATCAGAAACAACGAGCTTATTATCGGTGTGGAAGCCAATGATTCCATTACACTTGAAAAAGGAATGTTTGAAAAACAGGCTGACTTTTTCTACAGGACTTTTGCGATCAGACCTGTTATAAGAGAGAAGAATGTCTGACAGGAGAAAAAATATGGGTAACATTGCTGAAGCAGATTTTTATAATCCGAAATATTACGACAACAGAGAACTTTCCTGGCTGAAATTCAATCAGAGAATATTAAATGAGGCCAGGGATACCAAGCTGCCCCTGATGGAGAGACTATCTTTCCTGAGCATCACATCGTCAAATCTTGACGAGTTTTTTATGGTCAGAGTAGCTTCCTTAAAGGATATGGTTCATGCCGGATATAAGAAACCGGATCTGGCCGGAATGACTCCGGAAGTTCAGCTTTTAAAAATCAATGAAGTTACAAAGAAATTTGTAACCGATCAGTATATCTGTCTGAACAGATCTCTTTTGCCACTCCTGGAGAAGGAAAATATAAGAATCTATGATGACTACAGTAAGCTGAATGATGAACAGAAGAAATTTGCGGACAGATATTTCGAGAAAAATATTTTTCCCACTCTTACGCCTATGGCCGTCGATGCGTCCAGACCATTTCCGCTTATCAGAAATAAGACTTTGAATATAGCTCTTCTGATAAAGCCGAAGAAGGGAGCTGATATCCTTCCCGGTCAGAAGAAGAAAAAATCCGAGCCGGAATTTGCTACAGTCCAGGTGCCGTCGGTACTTGACCGGGTAATTCAGCTTCCGTCTGATGACGATGAGCATATTTTTATTCTCCTGGAAGCTCTTATCAGTGCTCATTTGAGTGAGATCTTCATGAATTATGATGTAATCACGTCTTCTTCTTACAGAATCATGAGAAACGCGGATTTTTCAATTGATGAGGATGATGCCATAGATCTGCTCGAGGAGATACAGAAACAGCTGAAGAAACGCCAGTGGGGCGAATGTATAAGGCTTGAGGTATCATCCGATATTGATGCGAGACTTCTTTCATTCCTGAAAGAGAATCTATGTATCCGGGATTACGATATCTTCTCAATAAACGGGCCTGTAGACCTCACTTTTTTGTCAAAGATCCCACATATTGAAAACCGTGATGATCTCTATGACAAGCCGTTCTCACCCAGAAAAAATCAAAGGATCACTCCGGGCGGAGATATTTTCTCTGACATAAGAAAAGGAGACATACTCTTAAAGCATCCGTATGAATCCTTTGATCCGGTGGTTGATTTTATAAGACAGGGCGCACAAGATCCGAATGTTCTGGCAATAAAGATGACTCTTTACAGGGTCAGCGGCAATTCTCCGATAATTGCAAATCTCGCAAGAGCCGCCGAGAACAGGAAGCAGGTCACGGTGCTTGTGGAATTGAAGGCCAGATTTGATGAAGAGCATAATATTGTATGGGCCAAAAAACTTGAGAAGGCCGGATGCCATGTAATATACGGAGTAGTGGGTCTGAAGACTCATTGCAAGACTGCTCTTATCGTAAGACGTGAAGAAGACGGAATCAGGCGATATGTTCATCTGGGAACCGGCAACTATAATGACAGTACAGCCAAACATTATACTGACTGCGGTATGTTTACATGCAAGGAGACATATGGAGAAGATGCCTCTTCACTTTTCAATATGCTGTCAGGATATTCAGAACCGCGCCATTGGAATAAGCTTATAGTTGCTCCAATATGGATGAGAAAGCGTTTCTTATATCTTATACAGAGAGAGACTGAAAATGCGCGTGAAGGCCGTCCTGCCATGATCGTGGCAAAAATGAATTCGCTGTGCGACAGAGAGATAATTGCAAATCTGTATGAGGCATCAGCTGCCGGAGTTGTTATTCATCTTATAGTAAGAGGTATATGCTGCTTAAGGACTGGAATTCCCGGGATAAGCGATAACATTACCGTAACATCAATAGTGGGAAGATTCCTGGAGCATGGCAGAATTTTTTATTTCAAGAATGCCGGAGCTGAAGAATTTTATATGGGTTCCGCTGACTGGATGCCGAGAAACCTCGATAAGCGTGTGGAAGTGGTATTTCCGGTCGAAGATCAGATCCTTAAAGAAAAGCTGCGCCATTATCTTCTGGTAGAGCTTTCCGATAATCTTAAATCATATTATATGGATGATGAAGGAGAATATGTAAGACCTGACAGACGGGGCAAAAAAACGGTTGGCTCTCAGGCAGTATTTATGGAAGAAGCTGAAGAGGACGAGCTGGGCGAGACCGGTTCAAAGGACACAAGGATTTTTGTTCCGGTATTTGCTGATGATAATAACGAATATGATGAGTGAAAAGAACAATGTTGCAAGCACATTGAAGCGCAAACTTCGTTTGCGGGCGCTTGCACAGGTACTGACCCGTCGGGTCAGTACAATAATTATAATGATTTTTCTATTTTCCCTTGACATAAAAGGATACATATGATAAATTCTTCTATGTTGTGAAAACAAAGCAGAGTATCCACTCTCACCTGAACGTGATTTACAGCGTTTCAGTGTTAATACATCTTCTGTAAGCTTTTGCTTAACTGGATCTATTAGTGGATAGTCTGTCTATCCACTTTTTTTTATTGGAGGTATCGATATTAGCGATCTGATGATTAATGAACAGATCAGGGACAGAGAAGTCAGACTGATCGGTTCCCACGGTGAGCAGCTGGGAATTATGTCGGCGCATGATGCGCTCATGAAGGCAAAGGAAGAAGATCTCGATCTTGTTAAAGTTGCGCCTGCCGCAAAGCCGCCTGTCTGCAAGATTATTGATTACGGCAAATACCGTTATGAGCTTGCACGCAAGGAAAAGGAAGCCAAAAAAAAGCAGAAAATCATTGAGATAAAGGAGATAAGAATGTCTCCGAATATCGATTCCAATGACCTCGGAACCAAAATGAATGCAGCAAGGAAATTTCTTGCAAAAGGCAATAAGGTAAAGGTGACATTAAGGTTCCGCGGACGTGAGATGGCTCATATCAGCAGTTCAAGTCATATTCTTGACGATTTTGCCAAGGAATTAAGTGATGTTGCTGATGTGGAGAAGAGTCCAAAGCTGGAAGGCAGATCCATGAGTTTGGTTCTGGCGCAGAAGAAAAATTAAGGAGGAACAAAACATGCCTAAAATCAAGACCAAGAGAGCAGCTGCAAAGCGCTTCAAGATGACCGGTACAGGCAGGCTCAAGAGAGCTAAAGCCTATAAGAGCCATATTCTTACAAAAAAGACTACAAAGCGCAAGAGAAATCTTCGCAAAGCAGCAATGACTGATTCAACTAATGTCAAGAACATGAAGAAGATACTTCCTTATCTTTGATTATTCATTGATTGCGCGTATATCTTTTTCATGAAGGAGGAATAAAAGATGGCAAGAATTAAAGGCGGAATGAACGCCAGAAAGAAACATAACCGTGTCCTTAAGCTCGCTAAAGGCTATCGCGGAGCTCGTTCAAAGCAATATCGTGTGGCTAAGCAGTCCGTAATGAGAGCGCTTGCTTCTTCCTATGCCGGAAGGAAGCAGAGAAAGAGAGATTTCCGTTCTCTCTGGATCACAAGAATTAATGCGGCTGCCCGTATCAATGGAATTTCATACTCCAAGCTTATGCATGGTCTGAAGCTGGCCGGAGTTGAGATGAACAGGAAGATGCTCGCTGACCTGGCTGTATCCGATGCTGATGGATTCGGAAAGCTCTGTGAGCTTGCAAAATCTAAAGTGGCTTGATTTTCGAAGGGGAAAGGTCTTACCTTTCCCTTTATTTATGTAAAAGTTAGGAGGGATAAGATATGACGATTCTTGTGACAGGCGGTGCCGGATTTATCGGAAGTCATACATGCGTTGAACTTATGAATGCCGGACATGATGTGGTTGTGATCGATAATCTTTGCAACTCATCGGAAAAGTCTTTAAAGCGTGTGGAAAAAATCACAGGCAAAAAAGTTGTATTCTATAAGGGCGATATCCTTGACAGTGATCTTCTTTCTAAAATTTTCAAAGAAAATAAGATTGACTGCGTCATTCATTTTGCAGGGCTTAAGGCTGTAGGAGAGTCAGTTCACCTCCCTGTTGAATATTATGACAACAACATCGGAGGTACAATAAATCTCGTAAAAGAGATGAGACGAGCTGATGTCAAGAATATTATTTTCTCATCATCAGCTACTGTATATGGTAATCCCAAGGAAATACCAATCACAGAGAACTGTCCCAAGGGTACATGCACCAATCCTTACGGATGGACAAAGTGGATGATTGAACAGATCCTTACTGATGTTTATACAGCCGATAACGACTGGAACGTAGTACTTCTCCGCTATTTTAATCCCATTGGAGCTCATCCCTCAGGTCTCATGGGCGAGAATCCTTCGGGAATTCCAAACAATCTTATGCCTTATATCACACAGGTAGCTATAGGCAAGCTTGATCATCTGAATATTTTCGGAAATGATTATGATACTCCTGATGGAACATGCGTCAGGGATTATATACATGTCATGGATCTTGCCAGCGGTCATGTCGCTGCTCTTAAGAAAGTTGAGAAAGGCTCCGGCCTTTCAATCTACAATCTTGGAACCGGCAAGGGCTACAGCGTCCTGGATATAGTCAATAATTTTGAGAAAGCAACAGGAATAAAAATTCCTTATGAATTCGCTCCAAGAAGAGAGGGTGATGTGCCTCAGTGCTATTCTGACGCTTCAAAAGCAAAGGCTGAGCTGGGATGGGTTGCAAAGTATGATATACTTGAGATGTGTCGTGATTCCTGGAACTGGCAGAAGACCAATCCTGACGGTTACGAGAATTGATTAAAAAAAAAAAATAAAAAAATGCTTGCAATCTGAATTACAATCGTGTAATATAACATTGCTGCGGCGATGAAGCAGCAATGAGGTTCGTTGGTCAAGTGGCTAAGACGCCGCCCTCTCACGGCGGAAACAGGGGTTCGACTCCCCTACGAACTATGACTATACAGTCCAACCCAGGGAATGTACCGGCAAATGCCGGTACATTTCTTTTATACGGAGAAGAGCTTATGAAAAATGAAAAAGAAATATGTGACATGACAGAAACATTGCTTTCGCCTATAGCTGAAAAGCTGGGATATGAACTTGTCGATGTCGAGTTTGTAAAAGAAAGTGGAGAATATTTCTTAAGAGCATTTATTGACAAGGACGGCGGCATAACACTTGATGACTGCGTCAGCGTATCAGATGCTTTTAATCCGGTTCTCGATAAAGAGGATTACATCGATTATTCATATACGTTCGAAGTAAGTTCGCCTGGTCTCACCAGACCATTAAAGAAAGAAAAGGATTATATCAGAAACATCGGTAAACTTATTGAGATTCATACCTATTCGGCCGTATCCGGATGCAAATTTTTCCGGGGCATACTGAAATCTTATGATAAAGACACCGTTACAATTGATTGTGATGGATCAATTTATACATTAGAGCGAAGCAATATATCCGGAATCCGTCAGGCTTTTACAGATTAATGGAGGAAAATAAAAAATGGCAAACAGTGAACTTATCGATGCTCTTGACAGTCTTGCAAAAGAAAAAAATATTTCCCGCAAGATGATATTTGAGGCTATAAAAAATGCACTTATGACCGCCTGCAAACAGAGCTTCAGAAGATGCGACAATATATCAATTCCAATAGACGAAGATACAGGCGAATATCATGTCGTCGCAGCTAAAACCGTTGTAGATACTGTGCTTGATCCGGAGACTGAAATATCTCTTTTTGATGCCCAGAAGATTGACGGTTCCCTGAAGACCGGAGATACTGTAAATATTGAGATCAAGTCTAAAGACTTCGGAAGAATTGCTGCCAGCGCGGCGAGAAATGTTCTTACCCAGTCTATTCATGAAGAAGAACACAAAGTACTTACTGACGAATATTCTCAGTATGTAAAGAAACTGATTACAGGTACTGTCCAGAGGAAGATGGGCAGATCCGTATCTATTGATCTGGGAAAGGCAGAGGGTATTCTTACCGAGCGTGAGCAGATCAAGGGAGAAAAATATAATCCCGGTGACAGATATCGCTTCTATGTGCTTGAAGTAAAGCCTAACAAGCGTGGACTTAAGATTTACGTTTCCCGTACTCATCCGGATCTTATCAGGCTTCTTTTTGAAGAGGAAGTATCAGAGATCCGTGACGGAATAGTTGAGATAAGAGCTATTGCCAGGGAGGCCGGCAACCGTACCAAGATCGCTGTATGGTCAAATGATGAGAATGTTGATCCCGTCGGTGCTTGTGTCGGAATGAACGGTGCCAGAGTCAACGCAGTCGTATCTGAGATAAATAATGAAAAGATAGATATTATATCATGGGATGAGAATCCTGCCAGACTTATTCAAAATGCCCTTTCCCCTGCAAAGGTCATCTCAGTCGTGGCTGATTCCGATGAGAAGACTGCAAAGGTCGTGGTTCCTGATTATCAGCTTTCTCTTGCAATTGGAAGAGAAGGACAGAATGCGAGACTTGCAGCCAGACTTACAGGTTATAAAATAGATATAAAGAGCGAGACTCAGGCAAGGGAGTCAGGCGAGTTCTTCGATTACGATTCTTATGACGGAGAACCTGAAGATGAAGAATATTTTGAAGATGAGGACGGAGAATCTTTTGGCGAAGAGACAGACGAAAACAATTAAGATTCCAATGAGACAGTGCGCGGCCTGTCGGGGACGTTTTCCGAAAAAGACGCTGATGCGCATAGTCAGGTCAGCTGATGGAGGCGTGTCTTTTGATCTCAGCGGGAAAATGAACGGACGCGGTATTTATTTATGCCGGAATTTATCATGCATTGAGTCTGCAAGGAAAAGTGGCTGCATAAAAAATGCTCTAGGCGCGGACTTGAGTGATGCCGGATACGAAGAGCTTTATAATGAAGTCAGGGATTTTTTAAAAAAATGAATCAGAAGACATTATCAATGCTTTCTATGTCATGCAAGGCAGGAAAGGTCAGAAGCGGAAGTTTTGAAGTAGAGGAAAGCGTAAAGAAAAACAGGGCATTCCTTGTGATAGCTGCCGGTGACAGTTCTGCCGGGACAAAAAAGAAATACGCTGATATGTGCAAATTTTACAATGTCAGCTTTTATATAGATGGTACAATAGATGAGATAAGCAGGGCAATCGGAAAGTCATGCCGAAGCGCGGTCGCTGTGACCGACAGAGGGCTCTCTTGTGCTCTTGTCAGGCTTTTAAAGGAATGATATGGAGGAAATGAATGGCTAAAACGAAGATATGCGATATAGCAAAAGAGTTAAATGTTTTGAGCAGGGAATTGATTCCATATATTAATTCGCTCGGCATTCCTGCCAAATCATCACAGAAAACAGTTGACGACGATATAAGAGATAAAGTAATAAAACATTTTTCCGGGAAGGAACAGAAGAGTATGCCTGAAGAAAAGCCAGTGTCAGAAAAGAAGAATGAATCAAGCCGTCAGGCAAAGAAACCCGCGCCTTCCGGCAACAGCAGCGCGAAAGATCCTGAGAAGAAGCCTCATAAGAAGCCTGCAATTACGGCTGTATTTAATTCGCAGTATGCCGGCGGCAAGGAAAAAGAACGCCGTTCTTCAAAGAGCGGTAAACAGGGTAAATCAGCCGGAGGAAGAGATTCAAAGAAAAATAATTCCAGACAGGCAGTGCATCATGTAATAAAGCCGAGAGGCGGCGCAGGTCCCATACGTCCTGATGGCACCAGAATCGGTGAGCCTACTCTTGAAGAACAGCAGAAGATGAGAGAGGCTGAGGAAGCAAAAAAGAGAGCTGTTGAAGAGGCAAAGAAAAAGGAAGAGGCCGCTGCATTAGAAAAAGCCCGGAAGGAAAAGAAAGAACAGGATAAGGCTAAAGAAATTGAGAAAGCCGCAAGAGATAAGAAATCCGAAAAGCCTGTTAAAGAAGATAAGAACTCTGCCAGGAAGAAGAACCACGGCGCTAACAATAATCAGGACAGACAGTCAAGAAATGACGACCGCAGAAATGAAGGCAAGCGTGGAAATGACAAGAAATTCAAGCAGAATTTTGACTCCGATAATGCTGATGAAAACGCAAAGCGCGGAAGGAAACAAAGAAAAGACAAAAAAGATCGTGATTTCTATAATGACAGGAATAAAGAACACGAGATAAGTCTTGAGAAGAATGGTAAACACCATCATGAAAAGCCTCAGCAGAAAGAAAGCAAGCAGGATGAAATCAAATCGATAGCCATTCCTGACAAGCTGACTCTCAGGGAACTGGCTGAAAGAATGAAACAGCAGCCGTCTGCTGTAATAAAGAAACTCTTTATGAAGGGCATAGCTCTTACTCTTAATTCAGAGCTCGATTATGATAAGGCTGAAGAGATTGCTCTTGAATTCAATATTCTCTGTGAACATGAGAAGAAGGTCGATGTAATAGAGGAAATGCTGAAGGAAGAAGAGGAAGATCCGAAAGATCTTAAAGCCCGTCCTCCTGTAGTGTGTGTAATGGGTCATGTCGATCATGGTAAAACATCGCTTCTTGACGCAATCAGAGATACAAGGGTGACATCTCGAGAGGCCGGCGGCATCACGCAGAAAATCGGTGCTTATGTAGTAGATGTCAAAGGAAGAAAAATTACATTCCTTGATACTCCGGGTCATGAGGCCTTCACTGCCATGCGTATGAGAGGAGCAAATTCCACTGATATTGCCGTACTTGTAGTGGCTGCCGATGACGGTGTAATGCCGCAGACAGTCGAGGCTATTAACCATGCCAAGGCTGCCGGAGTTGAAATTATTGTTGCCGTAAATAAGATCGATAAGCCTAACGCGAATATTGACAGGGTAAAGCAGGAACTTGCCGAATATGAACTGATCCCTGAAGACTGGGGCGGTTCCACAATATTTGTACCTGTATCAGCAAAGACTCATCAGGGAATAGATGATCTTCTGGAGATGATTCTTCTGACTGCTGATGTAATGGAACTCAAAGCTAATCCTGACAGAGCCGCGAGAGGACTTATTATTGAGGCTCAGCTTGATAAGGGAAAGGGTCCGGTCGCTACGGTACTTGTGCAGAAGGGTACTCTTCACGTTGGAGATTGTATCAGCGCGGGTTCTTCATACGGCAAAATCAGAGCCATGTCTGATGAAAACGGTAAACGTGTCAAGTCAGCAGGTCCTTCAATGCCTGTTGAGGTACAAGGTCTTTCTGATGTGCCGAATGCCGGCGAGATTTTCGTAGCTCACGATAATGAAAAAGACGCCAGATCCTTTGCTCAGGAATTTGTCAATGAGGAGAAGGAGAAACTTGTCGAAGAGAGCCGGTCCAGAATGTCGCTTGACAACCTTTTCAATCAGGTTCAGTCTGGTAAGGTCAAGGAACTTGATATTATTGTAAAGGCTGATGTTCAGGGTTCTGTAGAGGCTGTAAGACAGTCTCTTGAGAAACTGTCAAATGATGAAGTTGTAGTAAGGACAATTCATGGCGGAGTCGGTTCCATCACCGAATCTGATGTTGTGCTCGCGTCAGCTTCAAATGCGATCATCATAGGATTTAATGTCCGTCCTGATGCTGTTGCGAAGGAAATATCAGAACGTGAGCATGTGGATATTCATCTTTATAATGTCATCTATAATGCTATCGAGGATGTGGAATCCGCTATGAAGGGAATGCTGGAGCCTGTATATGAAGAGAAGGTCATCGGTCACGCAGAGGTAAGGCAGACCTTCAAGGCATCCGGTATCGGAATTATCGCAGGTTCTTTCGTAACCGACGGAGTGATCGAGAGAGGCTGTAAGATCAGACTTTCACGTGGCAAGAAGCAGCTGGCTGATGTGGATCTCCTTTCTCTTAAGAGATTCAAGGATGACGCTAAGGAAGTCAAAGAAGGATACGAGTGCGGTGTCGTATTGAAGGATTTCAGCGATATCCAGGAAGGCGATGTTATGGAAGCCTACAAGATGGTTGAAGTGCCCAGATCATAGGAAATGATTTATGAAAAAAAACAGTATTAAAAATATAAGAATAAATGAGGAAGTCCTGAGAGCTCTTACAGACATCATCAGGAACAATGTAAAAGATCCGAGAGTTGATCCGATGAGGACAAGCGTCACTGATGTAGAAGTGGCGCCTGACCTGAAGACCTGCAAGATTTATATAAGCATTCTGGGAGATGACGAACAAAAGAAGAATACTATGACAGGTCTGAAATCATCGGGCGGGTTCATTCGCCATGAACTGGCAGAAAAGGTCAATCTCAGGAATACGCCTGAGCTGACCTTTATAGAGGATGATTCGATAGAATACGGAGTAAGAATGTCGAAGCTTATTGACGAGGTTACAGCCCGTGACCGTGCAAACGAGAAGGAAGATGGACACGATGAATGATCATGTGGAATCAGTTCTTCTAAGAGCTCTTGAAGGAAAGAAAAGAGTCGGTATTGCCGGTCATATTCATCCTGATGGTGACTGCATCGGCTCATCTCTTGCAGTATATAATTTTATCAGGAAGGAGTTTCCGGATATCCAATGTCATGTTTATCTCGAAGAGATACCTCATATATTTGAGTTTTTATCCAACTCTGATATGATTGAGGCGCCGGGAACAGATGCTGATAAATTTGACCTCTTTATTATTCTCGACTGCGGTGATGAAAAAAGGCTGGGGAAAAGCGCTGAATATATGAAAAAAGCTTCTTCAACCATCTGCATTGATCATCATCTTTCCAATGCAAGCTTTGCTGATGTAAATATTGTAAAACCTGATGCAAGTTCTACATGTGAGCTTGTTATGAATGAGCTTGAGCCGGATAAAATTGATAAGGCCATTGCCGAATGCCTCTATACAGGAATGGTTACTGATACTGGCTGCTTCCAGTATTCATGCACTTCAAGATCTACGATGGAATGTGCAGGAATACTTATGGAAAAAGGCATAGATTATCCTGCTATTGTTGACAGAGTCTTTAATGAGAAGACTTTTGAGCAGAACAGGATGATGGGACACGCTCTTGATAAGGCCGCTCTTTCTGAAGACGGTACAGTTATTTATTCCGTGATTTCTGCCTCGGAGATGAAAGAATATAATGTCCTTCCAAAGCATATGGAAGGCATTGTGTCCCAGCTGCGTGTCACAAAAGGGGTAACAGTTGCTCTGCTAATGTATGAAACGGATGAAGGCACATATAAAGGAAGCCTTCGCGGCAAGGGACATAAAATAAATCTTTCCTATACTGCGTCTCTTTTTGGCGGCGGCGGACACGCTCTGGCATCGGGATTTACATATTCCGGTGATCCCGATGCTGCAATAACTGCAATTATTAAAGACGTAAGAAGACAGCTTGCATTGTCATGAATGGTTTTTTACTTATAGATAAACCGGGAGGTATGACTTCCTTTGATCTGGTAAGGAAGATAAGATATTTGTCAGGAGAGAAGAAGACCGGTCATACAGGAACTTTGGATCCTGATGCCACAGGTCTTATGATTGTGCTTATCGGGCGGGCTACGAGAGCTGAGTCGCTTTTGAATTATGACAGCAAATCTTATGATACAGAGATGATTCTCGGCATGGCTACTGATACGGAAGATATATCAGGAACGATTATCGATAAGAAAGAGATACCGGATTCTTTAAGGGAAGATGAGATAATAAATGCTGTTATGTCTTTTACCGGGGTTTATGACCAGATCCCTCCCATGTATTCCGCAAAAAAAATAAACGGGAAAAGGCTTTATGACCTTGCAAGAAGCGGAAAGACTGTTGAAAGAAAAAGCTGCCGGGTCAAAATCAATTCGATTGATAAAATCATTGTTTCCGGAAACCGGATTTCTTTCAGCGTCTCCTGTTCAGCCGGCACTTATATAAGATCTCTTTGCCGTGATATAGGCGTCCGTCTCGGACTTCCTGCATGTATGTCATATCTCAGGAGAACATCTGTCGGAAGGTTTGATATAAAAGATGCAGTAAAGCTTGATGAGCTGAAGGATGTGTCAGTCATAGATGAAAATATCCATCCTGTCGGAGACCTTTTTCCTGATTACGAAAAGGTTACAGTTTCACCGGAAGCATATAAATATCTCATGAATGGAAACAGGATGTATCCTGAGGAACTTGGTATAAATAAGATTTACCCCGCCGGTACTGTAGTAAGAGTATATCGGAAAGGAGACAGTGATCTTTCGGCTCTTTACACGCTTGATACTACAGGAGAATATAAAGTCTTAAAGATGTTTATCTGAAATATGGAAATATACAGCGATTTTTTTTCATTTAAAACTGAACACTCTACCGCAGTAACAGTCGGTAAATTTGATGGACTGCACAGGGGACATGAGCTTCTTTTGAACCGCATATTATCAAAAGAGCCGTCACTCAGATCATGTATGATCACATTTCCGGTATCTCCGAGATCGATACTGGGAAAGGCTGATGACAAAAATCTTATCACTCCGGATGAGCGTCGTGTATATTTGAAAAAAAGAGACCTGTCGTATCTTGTAGAAGCTCCTTTTGATGAAAAGTTCATGCATCTTAAACCGGATGAATTTGTTTTGGAATTAGTAAACCGCTTTCATATGAAATATATGGTCTGCGGGGATGATTTCACTTTTGGAGAAAAGGGGAGGGGAGATGTTTCTCTTCTCATGGAGCTTTCCAAAAAATTTGGATTTGAGCTTGAAGCAGTGCCAAAGCTTAAGGAAGATTCTATTGATATCTCAAGTACCCGCATCAGAAAAGAACTCGTTTCAGGGAATGTTAATGAGGTCAAAAATCTTTTGGGATATCCATATTTTATATGGGGCAAGATCGTGCATGGAAATCATATTGGCACAGGAATGGGCATTCCTACTATAAACCAGATTCCGCCTGATAATAAGCTGATCCCAAAAAATGGCGTATATATAACAGAGGTGGAGATAGGAAGTCACATCTATCATGGAATCTCCAATGTTGGAGTAAAGCCGACAGTATCAAACGAGGGAAAAGTCAATGTGGAGACTTATATACTTGATTTCAAGGAAGATGTCTATGACCGTGAGGCCAGAGTGATCTTTCTTGAATTCATAAGACCTGAAAAGAAATTTTCAGGTCTTGATGAGTTATCGAAGCAGATTCGAAAAGATATGAAGACAGCGCTATCGTATTTTAACGATGATCGTAAATAAATGGAAGATATCAGGACGGGGAAATTTCGATATTTTTTTATTTACATTCAATTATCAATATGATAATATCCATATGTTGTGTACCCGGGTTCCGTTCACGGATTTCCTGACCGTCTGCATGATCCGGGCAGTATTTTTAGCATGGAGGATCTTAATTATGATCACAAAGGAAAAGAAGACACAGATTATCAATGAATACGCTCGTACTCCCGGAGACACAGGTTCACCTGAGGTACAGGTAGCGGTTCTTACAGCCAGGATCCAGGAGCTCACAGAGCACCTTAAGGCTAATCCCAAGGACCATCATTCAAGAAGAGGCCTTCTTAAGATGGTAGGTAAGAGAAGAAACCTGCTTGCTTATCTTAAGAGCGTTGATATCGAGAGATACCGTTCGCTGATCGAACGCCTCGGACTCAGAAAGTAATCTTTAAGGGCGGAATAGTCATTCTATTTCGCCCGTTTTTTATAGAAGCATAAAGTGTATGGAAGGGTTGATAAGGAGATTCAATATGGTAAAGACATTTGAGATGACTCTTGCGGGTCGACCTCTGAAGGTTCAGACCGGTAAAGTCGCAAAGCAGGCTAATGGCGCTGTATTTATCCAGTACGGAGATACCACGCTTCTTTGCACGGCTACAGCATCAGACAAGCCTCGTGAAGGAGTTGATTTTTTCCCGTTATCCGTGGAATTTGAGGAAAAATTCTATTCCGTCGGCAGAATGCCGGGCGGCTTCAAAAAGAGGGAAGGAAAAGCGTCTGATAATTCCGTGCTTACTGCCAGAGTTATAGACAGACCCATGCGTCCGCTTTTCCCCAAGGATTTCAGAAATGATGTGACACTTAATAACCTGGTGCTTTCTGTAGATCCTGAGTGCAGACCGGAACTTGTGGCTATGATAGGAACAGCTATTGCCACATGTATCTCAGACATTCCTTTTGACGGTCCATGCGCAATGACTCAGGTGGGTATGAAGGATGGTCAGTTCATAATCAATCCGTCGCAAAAAGAATGGGATGAGGGTGATCTTGAGCTTACAGTCGCATCTACCAGAGATAAAGTAATCATGATCGAGGCAGGTGCCAACAAGCTTTCTGATGAGACCATGATTGACGCTATCTACAGGGCTCATGATGTGAACCAGTCTATAATCAAATTTATTGATGAGATCGTGTCAGAAGTCGGAAAGCCAAAATTTACATATGAGTCCTGCGCTATTCCTGAAGCGATGATGGATAAAATAAAAGAAATTGTTCCTCCGTCTGAGATGGAAGAGGCTGTTTTTACTGATGACAAACAGCGCCGTGAGGAAAATGTAAAGCTTATAACCGAAAAGCTTATAGATGCTTTCAGTGATTTCGAGGATTATCTTCCACTGGTCGATGCTGCCGTATATCAGTACGAAAAGAAGACTGTTCGTAAAATGATATTAAAGGATCATAAGAGACCTGATAACCGCCGCATCGATGAGATCCGTCCGCTATCAGCTGAAGTGGATGTGATTCCAAGAGTTCATGGTTCATCTCTCTTTACCAGAGGTCAGACTCAGATCTGCGATATTGTGACGCTTGCTCCGCTTTCAGAGGCTCAGAAGATAGACGGTCTGGATCCGAATGTAACAGAGAAGAGATATATTCATCAGTATAATTTTCCTTCATACTCTGTTGGTGAGACAAAGCCTTCGAGAGGTCCGGGAAGACGTGAAATAGGTCATGGAGCTCTTGCGGAGAGAGCGCTTGTACCTGTACTTCCGTCAGCTGAGGAATTCCCTTATTCCATAAGAGCTGTCTCGGAAACTTTTGAGTCAAACGGCTCCACATCCATGGCATCCACATGCGCCAGCTGCATGTCACTTATGGCTGCAGGTGTTCCACTTAAGGATATGGTCGCGGGAATAAGCTGTGGTCTTGTAACAGGTGATACCGATGACGATTATATTGTTCTTACCGATATTCAGGGACTTGAAGATTTCTTTGGAGATATGGACTTCAAGGTAACCGGAACTCATGAGGGCATTACCGCTATCCAGATGGATATCAAGATTCACGGTCTCACAAGACCGATAGTGGAAGAAGCCATAAGAAGAGCACATGAAGCCAGAAACTTTATCATGGATACATGTATGTCCAAAGCTATCGCTGAGCCGAGAAAAGAATTGTCAAAATATGCGCCAAAGATTGTTTCTATGACTATAGATCCTCAGAAGATCGGTGATGTAGTCGGCAAGCAGGGCAAGACTATCAATGAGATAATCGACCGCACCGGAGTTAAGATCGATATCTCCGAAGACGGTCGCGTGGATCTTTGCGGTACTGACATGGATCGTATTGAAGAAGCCAAGCAGATGATTAAAATAATTACGACTGAGTTTGAGAAAGGTCAGATCCTTACCGGAAAAGTTGTATCAATAAAGGAATTCGGCGCATTTATAGAATTTGCGCCCGGCAAAGAGGGTATGGTTCACATCAGTAAAATCGCCAATGAACGAATTGACAGAGTAGAGGATGTACTGACACTGGGAGATACGGTCAAAGTCATCTGTCTTGGAAAGGACAGAATGGGCAGAATATCTTTCTCAATAAAGGATGTGCCTTCTGATAAATAATGGATATGCCTGATCAGAAAAATGAGGTTATAGAGCCGGAATTTCATATTGGATCCTTTGATGGACCTCTGGATCTTCTTCTTCATCTGATAGATAAGAATAAGGTAAGCATCTACGATATCCCTATCGCAAAGATAACGGATCAGTATATCGAATGGATAAACGAGATGCAGAGACGAGATCTTGATGTCATGAGTGAATTTCTGCTCATGGCATCCACGCTTCTCGACATCAAGTCAAGAATGCTTCTTCCAAGACAAAAAAATGATGAGGGAGAAGATATCGATCCCAGAGAAGAGCTTGTCCGGCAGCTGCTGGAGTACAAGCTTTTCAGATGTATCTCCGATGATCTCTATACTCTTTATGAGAATACGCCGGATATGCTTTATAAGAAGCCTACCATTCCGGATGAAGTATTGAAGTACGAAGAACCTGTATCTGCCGGAGATCTTCTTTCGGGCATAACACTTACAGATCTTTACAAGGTGTTTGAATCGGTTATGGCAAGGCAGGAAGACAGGGTCGATCCAATCCGTTCGGGCTTTGGAAAGATTGAGAAAGAGGAAATATCACTTGATGAGAAAATGGAGGAGATGCGGACTTTTGTGAAGACTCACCGTTTCTTCTCATTTACCGATCTTTTCTCAAAAGCGGCATCAAAGACCGAGGTTATTGTTACTTTTTTATCGGTGCTGGAGCTGATGAAGACTGGAATGATAAGAGTCAGCCAGGAAGGTCTTTTTTCTGACATTTCAATAGAATCAGAAGTTTGCGCCGGAGTATAGCTTTTATGGATGACATAAATATTAAGACAAAAGTCGAGGGGATACTCTTCGCTATGGGAGACAGTGTAAGCTGTGACAGAATGGCTGATGCAATTGGCTGCAGGAGAGAAGATGTAATAGAGGCAGCAGAGGAATTGTCCAGGGAATTCCTTAGGAATGGACGCGGAGTAAGGATAATAAAAATAAACGATTCTTATCAGATGTGCACTGCTCCGGAAATCTACGATACGCTTATTAATCTTGCCAGACAGCCTCGTAAATTACAGCTGACGGAAGTCCTCATGGAGACTCTTTCAATTATAGCTTACAGGCAGCCTGTGACAAAGGCAGAGATTGAAAAAATAAGAGGAGTCTCTTCTGATCATGCTGTTTCGAAGCTGGTGGAGTATGATCTGGTATGTGAACTGGGACGACTGGATGCTCCGGGAAGACCTATGCTTTTCGGAACCACCGATTCTTTTCTCAAGGCATTTGGACTGACATCTCTTGACGATCTCCCTGTTCTGGATCCCGTCAAAGTTGAGGAATTCAAGCAGGAGGCTGAAGAGGAAGCTGATGTGTCTCTATCACACCACTTCGTGCTGTTACAGTTTCCGAGCCGCAGCTAGCGTGCTCGCTCACAACGAAAAACACAATGCTCGCCACCATCTGTGCATCTCATGGCTTCCATGAATCCTTTGCAACGAAGATTTTCATTATTTATGTGGGAAGTTTTGATAATAAAAAAATAGAGCTGTATTTAAAGCCTGTTAAATGACAGGCTTTTTATTATGTTTTTTGGCACAATCCATATTGAAATGATTTTTTGTTTGATATATTATGAAATCCGTACGGAATTTTATTACTTGGAGGTATTTGAGCATGAGTGAACGTAAGAACAGTCTTGCGGTCCAGAGAGTGGAACGTCTTCTCGATGACAACAGCTTTGTTGAACTCGGCGCTGATATCACAGCGCGCAATACAGACTTCACACTGAATCGTGAGAAGGCTCCATCGGACGGTGTTGTATGCGGACATGGAACTATCAATGGTAATCTGGTATTCGTCTATAGCCAGGATCCGGACGTGCTTGGCGGCACGATCGGCGAAATGCACGCAAAGAAGATAGCGCGTATCTATGAAATGGCAGTGGACATGAATGCGCCTGTCATCGGAATCATAGATTGCGGTGGAGTAAGGCTTGATGAGAGTTATGATGCACTTGAGTCAATGGGACTTATTACATCAGAAGCTGCAGATGCGTCAGGAGTGGTTCCTGAGATAGCTGCTGTATTTGGAAAATGCGGCGGCGGTCTGAGCGCTATTGCATCTATCAGTGATTTTACATTTGTTTCTGACAAGGGTTCTGTTTTTCTTAATTCTCCTGATGCGATACCCGGCAATTCTGTTGATTCCTGCGATTCATCATCTCCGGAATTTGCGTATAAAAAGAGCGGTATTTGTGACATCACAGGAACAGAAGAAGAACTTTCTGAGAAAATCAGAGAGCTTGTATCTATTCTTGCCGAGGATGACGAGGATGATGAGGACGATTTGAACCGCGCTTCCACAGGACTGGAAGACAAGAGGTATGATACAAGAGAATTTGCAAAAGAAATAAGCGACTCTCATGTATTCTTTGAGACAAAGCAGGGCTTTGAGAAGAATATGACCACCGGTTTTATACGTCTTGGCGGAATGACAGTCGGTCTGGTCGGCAACAGATCCAGATGCTCAAAATGCGGCAAGGATTTTTCAACTGATCTTACAGCAGCAGGTATCAGAAAAGCTGCAGATTTCATTCGTTTCTGCGATGCTTTTGATTACCCTGTACTTACGCTTACAAATGTATCCGGTTACGAGAAATCTGTTCATAACGAGATAACTCTTCCACGTGAGCTTGCGAGATTTGCTGTAGGTCTTGCGTCCAGCGATGTTCCGAAGATAAATCTTATTACGGACTCTGCTTTCGGCACTCCTTATATCTTTATGAATTCAAAATCTCTTGGTGCTGATATAGTCATGGCTTATCCGGATTCCAAGATGGGTATAATGGATGCGTCACTTGCTTCCAAGATTATTTGCGAAGACGGCACGTCTGAGGAACAGGCCGAAGTAGCTGAAAAGTTTGAAGAAATTCAATCCGGTACTGCTCAGGCTCTTCGCCGCGGATATATAGACCGTATCATCAATTTCTCTGATACCAGGAAATATCTGATTGCCGGTTTTGAAATGCTTGAGTCAAAAGCAGAATATTACAGGAAACATACAGCAAAGTAAGTGAGGAAGATATGAAGAAATTTGGACTTACCGCTGTTTTAGCGGCATTTGCTTTTCTTCTTGTATCCTGCGGATCTACTAATACCAATATGACTGCAACTAAAGTCTATGGCTACGAGAAATCCGATATAAAGCAGCAAATGCAGCAGACAGCTGAACAGCTGAATTCCATTTCGGCAAAGAATGCCAGAAAACAGGAAGAAAAATACAAAAATGATTCTGAGCTCGCTGAAGGAGATACTAAAAACCAGGATGTCATACTTGAGGGAATGTTAGGCGACTGGGCTGACGCGGCTGATAAGGTTGGAGATTTTGAATCCTTCGGAGATTTCACCGTTACAAAGGCCGGAAAAACGATCACCTGCAAACAGGGACTAGATTATTCCAAGAGAGATGCTGAACTGGTATTTGTATATACCACCAGAGGATCCCATATGGTTCTTACCGGAGTCAATCTGAATCTCAAATATACCTTGGGCGAGACCATGGGGCGTGCCGGAATGAACGTCCTGCTTGGAATGGGAACAGTCTTTGCGATTCTAATTATCATCTGCCTTGTGATTTATGCTTTCAATATTATCCCTTATCTCCAGAAGAAATTCTCTGAAGACAAGCAGCCTGTTGAGACAGCTGTTGAGACAGCTAGGGAAGTAATTCCGGTGGACAACAATAATGATGAGCTTATAGCAGTTATTGCCGCAGCAGTTTCAGCATACACAGGTGAAAGCACAGATGATTTTGTAGTCAGAAAGATCAGAAGAAGATATTGATACAGGAGGAATTATCATGAAAAATTATACCATCACCGTAAACGGAACAGCATATGATGTAAGCGTTGAAGAAACAGGCAGCACCGGAGAAGTAAAGTCTGCTCCTGTAAAGAAGGCAGCGTCGAAGGCTCCTGTATCCAACGGAAAGCAGGGTTCTGTTAAAGTAACAGCTGAAGCATCAGGCAAAGTATTCAAGCTTGACACAAAGCCGGGAGACAAGGTATCACGCGGTGATACAGTCATTACTCTTGAGATTATGAAGATGGAGACACCTGTTGTCGCAAAGCAGGATGGAACAATAGCTTCCATCGAAGTGACGGAAGGTCAGCAGGTTGAAGCAGGCACTGTTCTCGCAACAATGAATGCGTGAAAATGATTCGGAGGTAAATAATGAGTTACATAGGTTCAACACTCGCGAACCTTCTCCATCAAACGGCCTTTTTCAATCTTACCTGGGGCAATTTCGTAATGATACTGATAGCGGGTATATTTCTTTATCTTGCTATCGCAAAGGGATACGAGCCTTTGCTTCTCGTACCTATTGCTTTCGGAATGCTTCTTGTAAATATTTACCCCGGTATTATCGCGTCACCGGAAGAGACCAGTAATGGAGTAGGCGGATTATTATATTACTTTTTCCAACTGGATGAATGGTCGATTCTGCCTTCGCTTATCTTTATGGGCGTCGGTGCAATGACGGATTTCAGTCCTCTGATTGCAAATCCTATCAGCTTTCTTCTTGGAGCATCAGCCCAGTTCGGTATTTTTTCAGCTTATCTTATAGCTATTCTTCTGGGATTCAATGATCAGGCTGCTGCTGCCATTTCAATTATAGGAGGAGCTGACGGGCCTACATCTATTTTCCTTGCGGGAAAACTCGGACAGAATGATTTGCTGGGGCCTATTGCCGTCGCTGCATATTCATATATGTCTCTCGTTCCTATCATTCAGCCCCCTATAATGAAGGCATTTACGACCAAGAAGGAACGTATGATTCATATGCCTCAGCTGCGTCCTGTATCGAAGCTTGAGAAGATTCTTTTCCCTATAGTTGTTACGATCGTTGTTTGTCTTATTCTTCCTACAACGGCTCCGCTTGTCGGAATGCTTATGCTTGGCAACCTCTTTAAGGAAAGCGGAGTAGTACATCAGCTGACTGAGACTGCATCGAATGCCATGATGTATATAGTTGTTATCCTTCTGGGCACCTCAGTAGGCGCATCCACAAGCGCTGAGGCCTTCCTCAATGTGTCTACCCTGAAGATTGTCCTTCTGGGACTGATTGCATTCATGGTCGCTACCGCAGCCGGAGTTCTGTTTGGTAAACTTCTCTGCCATCTTACTCACGGCAGAATCAATCCTCTGATCGGTTCGGCCGGTGTATCCGCTGTTCCCATGAGTGCCCGTGTGTCTCAGAGAGTCGCGGCGGAAGAAGATCCGACAAACTTCATACTTATGCAGGCAATGGGACCGAATGTCGCCGGAGTTATCGGTACGGCTGTAGCTGCCGGAGTCTTTATGGCTATATTCGGTGTGTGATAGAAGGAGTGCAAGATGGCTGATACAGTTAAAAAACCACTTAAAATAACAGAAACTGTTCTTCGTGATGCCCATCAGTCTTTGATGGCAACACGAATGACGACAGAAGAAATGCTTCCGATCATTCCTGTTATGGACAAGGTCGGATACAATGCAGTAGAGTGTTGGGGCGGCGCTACATTTGATGCCTGCCTCCGTTTCCTCCATGAGGATCCCTGGGAGCGCCTTAGAAAGCTCAGGGCGGGTTTCAAAAACACCCGTCTGCAGATGCTTTTCAGAGGACAGAATATACTCGGTTACAAGCCTTATGCTGATGATGTCGTTGAGTATTTTGTGCAGAAGTCTATAGCAAATGGAATCGATATTATAAGAATATTTGACTGCTTGAATGATATGAGAAATCTTGAGACAGCAGTCAAGGCTGCCAAGAAGGAGCAGGGTCATGCCCAGATAGCGCTTTCCTTCACACTTGGTGATGCCTACACCACTGAATACTGGGTCAGAAAAGCAAAAGAGGCAGAGTCCCTTGGCGCTGACTCTCTTTGCATAAAGGATATGTCAGGTCTTCTGGTTCCTACTCAGGCTACTGAACTTTTTACAGCCCTTAAAGAGAATGTAAAGATTCCTATCGAGCTTCATAATCACTACACTTCAGGTGTGGCTTCAATGACAGCCATGAAGGCAGTAGAAGCAGGATGCGATATAATCGACACGGCAATTTCACCTTTTGCCATGGGTACTTCCCAGCCGGCTACTGAAGTTATGGTTGAGGCATTCAAGGGTACAGAATATGATACCGGACTTGATCAGAATCTTCTTTCTGAAATAGCTGATTATTTTGCTCCTATTCGTCAGAAGTATATTGATAATGGTCTTATTTCCACAAAGGTTCTCGGTGTAAATATCAAGACTCTTCTCTATCAGGTTCCCGGCGGTATGCTTTCTAATCTTATCAAGCAGTTAAAAGAGCAAGGTAAGGAAGACAAGCTTAACGAAGTGCTTGAGGAAGTCCCCAGAGTCAGAAAAGATCTCGGCGAGCCGCCTCTGGTTACCCCGTCTTCTCAGATCGTCGGTACGCAGGCTGTGTTCAATGTGCTGATGGGCGAGAGATATAAGGTAGTAACAGACCAGACCAAGGATCTTCTTCTTGGAAAGTATGGAAAGACAGAGAAGCCTTTTAATCCAGAAGTTGTCGAGAAGGCGCTTGGAGATAAGGCAAAGGATGCCGTTACATGCAGATATGCTGATCTTGTAAAGCCCCAGCTTGCTGAAATGGAAGAAAAGGTCAAGCCTTATAAGAGACAGGATGAAGATGTACTTACATATGCGCTCTTTCCTCAGGTCGCGACTGAATTCTTTAAATACCGCGAAGCTCAGGAGACAGGTGTTGATCCGAAAAAAGCTGATTCAAAGAACAAGGCTTATCCCGTCTGATATTTAAAGGATTTTTGTACCGGTCAGATAGACCGGTACTTTTTTGTTTGTTTTTTGTTTGGTTTTTTCTGCTCTCTGTTTTATAATACTTACGAGAGAGGTTTAAATATATGACAGCTAATACAAATGATCTGATGAACAGGATTAACCGTTCATATTCAAAGCTTTCAAAAGGGCAGAAGATGCTTGCAAACTATATAAGCGATAATTATGACAAGGCTGTATTTCTTACAGCCTCGAAGCTTGGCAGCATAGTCGGAGTATCAGAATCTACTGTCGTCAGGTTTTCCATGGTTCTGGGATACAAAGGTTATCCGGAATTTCAGAAGGCTCTTGAAGAGATGGTCAGGAACAAGCTTAATTCAATTCAGAGAATGGAAGTGACCAGTGAGAGGATCAATCAGTCAGGGGTTCTCGAAACAGTATTAAAGTCTGATGAGGAATTAATAAAGAAGACCAGAGAAAATGTTGACGATAAGATATTTGAGCATGCTGTTGATATGATATTGAATGCCAGAAAGATTTATGTAATCGGCATTCATTCCTGTGCGCCGCTGGCTCAGTTTCTATATTTCTATCTGAATCTTATCTTCAGCGACGTTGTTCTGGTGCATACCAATAATACAAGTGAAGTCTTTGAACAGATGCTCAGGATCGATGAAAATGATGTGATAATCGGTATAAGTTTTCCAAGATATTCTATGATGACCGTAAAGGCTCTTGAGTTTGCAAACAGAAGGAGAGCAGGAATCATTACTCTTACTGATTCTATATATTCTCCCGTAAATCTTTATTCATCATGTAACTTGATCGCTAACAGCGGCATGGCTTCAATAGTCGATTCCCTTGTCGCTCCCCTGTCGCTTATCAATGCACTTATTCTGGCTCTTTGCATGAATAAGAAGGATGATGTGGCGGAATCGATGAAGCTCCTTGAGAATATCTGGGATGAATATAATGTTTTCGAGAAAGATGATATAGAACCTGTCAGCGATAAAGTCATTTTGCCAATAGGAGGTAAAGAAGAATGAATATTGCGGTAATTGGTTCTGGTCCCGCCGGATTGATGGCTGCATATTGGGCAGGTATAAATGGAGACCGGGTTACCATTTATGAAAGAAATGAAAAAATCGGAAAGAAACTTTATATCACCGGTAAAGGCAGATGCAATGTGACAAATATTGCTCCTATGGAGGAATTCATGCCGCATTACATTAATAATTCCAGATTTCTTTACAGCGCTATAAGTAAGTTCAATAATACTGACCTTATCTATTTTCTGGAAGACTATGGGACAAAGACAAAGGTTGAGAGAGGAGGCCGGGTATTTCCGGCATCTGATAAAGCTTCTGATGTCACCAAAGCTCTTCAAATTGCACTCAGCAATGTAGATCCTGATTATAGATGTAATAAGAGAGTAAAGAGAATCATTACTGAAAAAGACGGGGATGATGTAAAAGTAAAAGGCGTAGAGCTTTTCAACGGCCATAGCGTTTTGTATGACAAAGTAATAGTAGCAACCGGAGGAATGTCTTATCCTTCCACCGGATCTACAGGTGACGGATATAAATTCGCGGAAGATCTTGGCATCAATGTTATCCCGCCTTCCCCGGGTCTTGTTCCAATAGTCTTATCAGATAATGAAGTTCCCGGACTTGAAGGTCTGTCTCTTAAAAATGTTGAGCTTAATTTCACTTATGGCAAAAAGGATTTCTTCAGCATGAAGGGCGAGATGATCTTTACACATGACGGAATTTCAGGTCCCATCGCACTTTCCGCTTCTTCTGCAATCGGACGTTCTCTTAAAAACGGTCCGATCCAGGGATGGATAGATCTTAAAATAGCTTTGAGAAATGACGAACTTGACAGAAGAATAATAAGGGAAGTAAAGACTGCTCCCAAGAGACATCTGAGGAGTCTTATGCGCACACTTCTTCCGGAAAGGTTTGTGGATCCCTTCATTGAAAAAGCAGGGCTTGATCCTGAAAAGGGAAATTCGGATCTGACCGTTGATGACAGAAAGAAGATTATCAGCTTTTTAAAGCATTATCCGATCACTGCCGTAGCTACAAAGTCTTTTAATGAGGCTATAATTACTCAGGGAGGAATAGATACTAAGGAGATAGATCCTCACACAATGGAGTCAAGGAAAGTAAAAGGTCTCTATTTTGCCGGAGAAGTAATAGACTATGACGGAACTACCGGCGGATATAATATTCAGGCAGCTATTTCAACCGGATATCTGGCAGGATGCGCTGCCTCCGGTGAGGAAGATTAAAGAGGACAAGAGATGAGTGTAAATATAGCGATAGACGGTCCTGCAGGTGCAGGAAAAAGTACAATAGCAAAGGCCTGCGCAGCAAAGCTCGGCTATGTATATGTAGATACCGGCGCCATGTACAGAAGCATTGCTCTTTATATGATAGAGCATGGCATAGATGTATCTGATGAGAATCTTGTGAGTTCTAATGTATCATCGGTTTCTCTTGATATCAGCTATGCTGATGGAGAGCAGAGAATTTTTTTGAATAAGATCGATGTAACCGGTAAGATCAGGACTCCCGAAGTCAGTGCCGCTGCATCAGCTGTCAGTGCCTATAAAAAGGTAAGAGAAAGCCTTTTATCCATGCAGAGAGACATTGCTGCAAAGGAGAATGTGATAATGGATGGCAGAGATATAGGAACCACCATTCTTCCAAACGCAGACATCAAGATTTATCTTACCGCATCAGCTGATGTGCGTGGAAATAGACGTTATAAGGAACTTACTGAAAAGGGAATCAAGGTTGATCTTGAATCTGTAATCAATGACGTGAAGAAGAGAGATGAAGCGGATCTGACAAGGGCTGTATCACCTCTTCGCATGGCAAGTGATGCGATACTTATTGATTCTTCTGATATGACAATTGATCAGGTGGTAGATAAGATCGTAAATTATGTAAATGGGATGATCAAAAAATGAAGATATTGCTGGCTGAGAGCGCAGGATTCTGCTTCGGCGTGAAAAGAGCTCTTGAAACTGTGGAAAATGAAAGATCGAAAAGTAAAGATCCCGTATATACATGGGGTCCTATTATTCACAATGAAATCGTGGTAAATGATCTTGAATCAAGAGGCGTATACGCCCTTAACAGTCCTGAAGATTTAAAAAATTCGAAGCCGGGCACAATAGTGATACGATCTCACGGCGTTTCTGAAGAAACATATAATTATCTCAAGAAGAGCGGATTTGAGATCGTTGATGCTACATGTCCTTTTGTTCTAAAGATTCATAATCTTGTAAGAGAATATTCAAAGAAGGGATACTACATTATTATAACCGGTAATCCTGATCATCCTGAGGTCAGAGGTATCACGGGCTGGATCGACGGAAACGAATTTTCTGTCATTTCCAATGAGGATGATGCCATGAATTTCTCGCTTTCTCATAATAAAAAGATATTCATTGTTTCGCAAACTACTTTTGAGTACGCTAAATTTGATAAACTAGTTGAAATCATAAGAGAAAAAGGATATGATACTACTTGTGTTAATACGATATGCAGTGCAACGGAAGAGCGCCAGAAGGAAGCTGCCGACATTGCAGGAAAAGTTGATGTGATGATTGTAACAGGCGGGAAACATAGTTCGAACTCACAGAAGCTCTACAGGATCTGTAAAGAAATTAATCCCCATACTTTCTTTATACAGTCCTCAGAAGATCTTGATCTGGCCGTTCTGAAATCCATTGACAGCGTAGGCATAACCGCAGGGGCTTCGACCCCGCAAAAAATCATTGAGGAGGTTCTAGAAACATGCCAGAACAAGACAACCAGAGCTTTGAAGAGATGCTGAATGCATCATTCAAGACAATTCACAATGGGGAGGTAGTAGAAGGAGAAGTCATCGCAGTAAAGCCTGATGAGATCGACCTGAATATCGGATTCAAGTCAGACGGTGTCATCACCCGTCAGGAATATTCTGATGATAACAATCTCGATCTTACTACAGTAGCAAAGGTCGGCGACAAGATGGAAGCAATCGTTGTCAAGGTATCAGATGTTGACAACATGGTTATCCTTTCTTACAAGAGACTTGCACAGGAGAAGGGCAACGAGAAATTAAGAGAAGCTTTCGAGAATCAGGAAGTTCTCACAGGCAAGGTGGTTCGTGTCCTTAACGGCGGTCTCTCCGTTATGGTTGACGATGCCCGTGTATTCGTACCGGCAAGCCTTGTGGCTGATACTTTTGTAAAGGATCTGCACCAGTATGACGGCAAGGAGATCCAGTTTGTAATTACCGAATTCAATCCCAGAAAGAGAAGAATCATCGGTGACAGAAAGCAGCTCCTTGTTGCAAAGAAGGAAGAAGTTCAGAAAGAATTCTTCGAGAAGATCCACGTTGGCGATGTCATCGAAGGAACAGTTAAGAATGTAACTGACTTCGGCGCTTTCATCGATCTCGGCGGTGTAGACGGACTGCTTCATATTTCAGAGATGTCATGGGGTCATGTTGACAATCCTAAGAAGCTTTATCATGTGGATGACAAGGTCCGTGTATTCATAAAGAATATCAATGGCAAGAAGATTGCTCTTTCCAGAAAGTTCGAAGATGAGAACCCCTGGAACGGAGCTGATAAGAAATATGCAGTCGGCACTATTGTCACAGGCAAGGTAGCCCGCATGACAGATTTCGGCGCCTTCATCGAACTTGAACCCGGCATTGATGCTCTTCTCCATGTTTCACAGATTTCAAAGGATCATGTAGATAAGCCTTCTGACGTTCTTACTACAGGTCAGGAGATCACAGCTATGGTTGTTGAACTCAGAGAGAATGAGCATAAGATTTCTCTTTCTATCAAGGCTATGAACAAGGCTAATGATGAAAACGATAATTATGCTGATGTAGATATTGATTCCTATAAGAACGGAGATAACGAATAACTCGTTTATTGGTTTATTCAGATGGATGGTTACGAAGAATTCAAGAGACGTGCTTTATCTCTTGCCGGCATAGATCTTTCCAGCTATAAAGAAAAACAGATGCGCCGGAGGATCGATTCTCTTGTCAGCAGAAACAAATGCTCTTCGTATGACGAATATGTTCGTCTTCTTCGGACAGACAGCAGCGTTTTCAGTGAATTCATCAATTTCCTTACTATAAATGTATCGGAGTTTTACAGGAATCCGGATCAATGGGAAATTCTTGATAAAGTGTATTTACCGGAGCTTATTTCAAAATTCGGGAAGAGACTTAATATCTGGAGCGCTGCCTGTTCGACCGGAGATGAACCATATTCTCTCGTGATGGCTTTATCGCGACATGTTTCTCTAGGCGATATCAGGATAATTGCTACCGATATCGATAAACGTATTTTGGAACAGGCGAAGACCGGTCTTTACAATGAAAAAAGCATAAAAAATGTTCCTGAGGATTTGAAGAAAAGATATTTCAGGCAAATAGGTCCTTCATTTCAGATATCTGACGAGATCAGGCGTTGTGTTTCTTTCAGGGAATCAAATCTATTAAGCGACAGATTTCCGGATGATCTTGATATGATCGTATGCCGAAATGTGCTTATCTATTTTACAGACGAAGCAAAAGAAAACATCTATAGGAAATTCTATAGATCTCTGAAATCCGGCGGCGTGCTTTTTATCGGAAGTACGGAACAGGTTGCTGATTACAAAGAAATAGGCTTTGGAAGAAGGAATTCCTTTTTCTATGACAAAAAATGAGAAATACCGGCGTATGCCGGTATTTTTTTGATGGTGTAAGTTTTGGTATTTCTTGTCTTTGATTCAATAAATATTACATTCTCAATAAAAGCGGAATGATGATATTAAGGTTTTTTATGATATCATCTTTTTTATTTATTTTGACATAATCTTTTTCTCCGTTATATTCTTCTTCGATATCTTTAAAAATAAGGATGCCGGACTCCTTGGCATTTAGAATAAAATCCTCTTTTACCTTATTCGGCAATTCCATACTAAAGCCTTCAGTCTCTGTGAAACATTCTGATTTTTTCGGTTTTCTTTTCCGGCTTCTCGGAATATCATCAGCCAAAATCTTAGGAATGACAATATTCTCTTTAACAAGATATGTATAGTTTTCTATGTCCGGATGATAAAAACGCAGTTTCTTTTTTCTGAGCCTTAAAGTACCCCTCAAGCTATTGTCTTCCGAAATTAAATAAAAGGGATAGGCGATTATTCTTATTGCTGATGGCAGGGTTCTTCTTAGTTTGCCGTAAAAGCTTACATTCATCTCTTTGTCAGAAGAGGACAGTATCTTTAACTCTTCTATATTAATAAAGGCTTTTTCCAGGTCAAGGTATTCTGACAGTTTGAAAACAGAAACAAGCCCTTCAATATCCTCTTTATTATGGAGAAGAATTAAATCTCTTGTTATTTTATCTGGCTCTTTATAATATTTTCTGATCCCCTCAGCAATTTCTTTTCCGCTCAATTTATCGTCTCTTTTTATCTTCAGAAAAGATTCAACTGTTTTTTCACTCATTGACGGAAGCCGCAGGAAATTCTTCAATTTTGAATAATATTTTAGCAGATCCAGAGATTCATGATCAGATAAAGCAGATGGCAGGCTGTATTTCCGGCATTTTTCTTCAATGAAAGGTATATCAAAACGGTCACCATTATAGGTTATTATCCTTCCTTCTTTTGGAAGATATGAAATGAAATCTGTAAGAAGACCTTCTTCATCACCGTCTACTGAGAATATCTGCTTTATTGACAGGGAAAAATTACCGTCTGGCTTTTCTTTTACAAGTCCGAAGCCTAATAGAAAGATTTTGCTTTTGAAACGGGATAGTCCTGTAGTTTCGATGTCGAGAAGAATATCATTGTCTTTAAGACATCTTAATATGTTTTGATCTTTAATATCTGTTTCTTCGTAAAGTATACTTTTATTCATAGATTTGATTATATCGTAAAAAAATATACTGACAATCATTATTATCATAAAATGTTTCTGATCATGATTTTTTATGTAGAAGAATTTTATAAATTTTGCTGATGTTTTGCTTACTTTTACTTATTCACAATCGTATATAGTGTTATAATATGTATACATTGCCGGAGACAAGGTCAACGGCAAAAGTCAGATGATTATGAAAAGGAGGATGTGATTCATGGCTTTGCACACATTCAGAGGCGGGGTTCATCCCTATGAGGGAAAGGATCTCTCCAAAGATAAGCCGGTCAGGGATCTGCTCCCGGAGGGTGAGATGGTATTCCCTGTTTCACAGCATATCGGAGCACCGGCCAAGCCTATAGTAGAGGCAGGTGACCATGTGCTGAGGGGGCAGATGATAGCGGAAGCCGGAGGTTTTGTATCGGCGCCGATATTTTCTTCTGTATCCGGAACAGTGAAGACTATTGAAAAACGCGCTACAGCTACAGGTACTCTCTGTGAGTCGATCGTTATTGAAAATGATGGCGAATATAAGGAGGCGGACTTCAAGCCATCAGATCCGGATCTTATTTCCAAAGAGGAGATAATAGACAAGATCAAAAATGCAGGCGTAGCCGGCATGGGCGGCGCAGGATTTCCTACTCATGTCAAATTATCTCCTAAGGATCCTGATAAGATTGATACTATAATTGCAAACTGTGCTGAATGCGAGCCCTATCTTACCAGCGATTACAGGATCATGATGGAGGAACCTGAAAAGCTTGTCGCGGGGATGAAGATCGTTCTGAAAATTTTTCCCAAGGCCCAGGGGTATCTCGCAGTAGAAGATAATAAGCCTGACTGTATCTCTCGATTAAGAAAGCTTACTGACAAAGAAGATCGCATAAGCGTTTGCCCGCTGAAGACAAAATATCCTCAGGGCGGTGAGCGTCAGATTATTCATGCAGTGACAGGACGTGACATTAATTCTAAAATGCTGCCCGCTGATGCCGGCTGTATAGTTGACAACGTAGCAACTCTATGCGCAATCAGAGATGCCGTCATCGAAGGCAAGCCTGTAATGGATCGTATATTTACTGTTTCAGGCGACGCCGTCTGCGAGCCTCGTAATTTCAGGATCAAGATAGGCACATCTTTTTCCGAACTTCTCTCAGCTGCCGGCGGGACAATAAAAGAACCTGAAAAATACATTTCAGGCGGTCCTATGATGGGATTTTCCATGTTTAATCTTGATGTTCCGACAACAAGAACTACATCAGCTCTGCTTGTTTTCTCAGATGATGAAGCATCAAAGTATGAGACGACTGCCTGCATAAACTGCGGCAGATGTGTGGAGGCATGTCCCGAGAGACTGGTTCCTTCACGTCTTGCAAAATTTTCTGAACATAAAAAGGCAGAACAGTTTGAAAAGTGGTACGGACTTGAATGTATCGAGTGCGGCAGCTGCAGTTTTGTATGTCCTGCCAGAAGACCTCTGGCTCAGGATATAAAGACAATGAAAAAGCAGATCCTGGCAGATAAGAAAAAGAAAAAGTGAGAAAGGAGGAGAAATATTTTGAGTAATTTAATACATGTCACATCTTCTCCTCATGTGAGGGAGAAAATCGATACCGGAAAGATCATGCTTCTGGTCATAATATCACTTTTGCCGGCTACCTTTACCGGTATAATGAATTTTGGACTCAGAGCTCTTATTATAATTATTCTTTCCGTCGCCAGCGCGGTATTGTCTGAATGGGTATATGAGAAAATACTGCATATGGAGAGTACGATCTCAGATCTTTCTGCTGTTGTGACCGGACTTCTTCTGGCTTTGAACCTGTCTTCTACGGTACCTTTTTTTATACCGGTACTCGGAAGCGTATTTGCAATCATAGTTGTAAAGATGTTGTTCGGAGGACTGGGGCAGAATTTTATGAACCCTGCCCTTGCAGCCAGATGTTTCCTCTTGATCAGTTTTACCCAGCCGATGACCTCGTTTACTTATGATGGTGTAACAGGCGCTACGCCTCTTGCGGTTTTAAAAAGCGGTCAGTCCGTAAATGTGCTGAAGATGTTTCTTGGAAATGAACCTGGTACAATAGGCGAAACATCAGTAGTAGCTCTCCTTATCGGCGCAGCGATCCTTCTGATGACCGGAGTTATAAACTTAAGGATCCCGGCTGCCTATATAATAACATTTGCGATTTTTGCCGGACTTTTCGGAGGACATGGCTTTGATCCGAATTTCATAGCAGCAGAGATCTGCGGAGGAGGTCTGATTCTTGGAGCCTTCTTCATGGCTACGGATTATGTCACAAGTCCTATTACCACATCCGGACAGATAATTTATGGCATACTTCTCGGAGTGCTTACCGGTATTTTCAGAATCTTCGGCTCTTCAGCAGAAGGTGTCTCGTATGCGATCATCTTCTCCAATATTCTTGTACCTCTTATTGAGAGAATTACTGTCCCGAAGGCATTCGGTATTCCCAGAAGAAAACCTGAGGAAGGAGTGGAAAAATGAAGAAAAACGTAAAAGACGCTCTTATCCTTACTCTTATTACACTTATCTCCGGTGTTTCTCTTGGAGCGGTTCATGAGATTACAAAG
The DNA here is from genome assembly GCA_900316665.1 of uncultured Lachnospiraceae bacterium. Lineage (GTDB taxonomy): Bacteria > Bacillota > Clostridia > Lachnospirales > Lachnospiraceae > Lachnocurva. The sequence continues at coordinate 42,072 of ONDV01000003.1, read as the reverse complement.
AATCCCATAAAGCAGGCAAGAGAGAAGGCTACTCAGGACGCTTACAGGAATGTTTTTGAAAAAGCGGATTCATTCAGCAAGGTAAAGGGCTTTGACAAAAAAGAAGCTACATCTCTTATCCGAAAAAAAGGTTATAAGGATGACGAAATATTAAACGCTATGAATGCTGTTGATAAATCCGGGAAACATCTCGGATACGTCATTACTGTAGTCAGCCACAAGGGATATGGCGGAGATATCACCTTCTCCATGGGCGTTACAGATAAGGGCGTTATGAACGGATACTCCATCACTGAGATACATGAGACAGCAGGACTCGGAATGAGAGCTGCGTCTGATGATCCGAAATCAGACAAGGATTTCTGTGATCAGTTCAAAGGACTGAAAGTCGGAAAACTTGAGGTAGTAAAAGGAACCGGAAAAAAGAAGACTGATATAGACGCCATGAGCGGAGCAACCATAACCAGCCGCGCCATGACAGGCGGCGTCAATGCCGGTTTTGAATATTACAAGTCAAAATTAGTCTCAGGAGGTGATAAGAATGAATAAGCCTGTTGAACGTCTGTATAACGGACTTATAAAAGAAAATCCTACTGTAGTGCTGATGCTCGGTATGTGTCCTACGCTTGCCGTTACCACATCCGTAATGAACGGACTTGGCATGGGACTTTCGACTACCGTAGTTCTTGTAATGTCAAACCTCATTATATCAGCGCTTCGGAAAGTTATTCCTGATACGGTCAGAATGCCTGCATATATAGTAATTGTGGCTTCGCTTGTGACCATAGTGCAGTTCCTGATCGAAGGCTTCATGCCTTCTCTTAACGATGCTCTTGGTATATATATACCTCTTATAGTTGTAAACTGCATTATTCTCGGTCGTGCTGAAGCATATGCATCAAAGAATCCGGTCATTCCGTCCATCTTCGACGGACTTGGCATGGGTCTCGGATTTACCATGTCGATTTCAACAATAGGGCTTGTCCGTGAGCTTTTAGGTTCCGGCAAGATCCTGGGATTTCAGGTTCTTCCGCTTGCTGATCAGGCTTCCGGCAAGGCTGGTTTTACTCCAATCACAATATTTGTCCTGGCACCTGGAGCCTTCTTTGTTCTATCCATACTGGTAGCAGTAATGAAAGAAGTAAGAGAGAAGATGGCAAAAAAAGGCAAGCCTCTTGCTCCGGCAGCCGGATGCATTATGACAGGTGAATGCTCTTCATGCGCGCTCAGATCGTCATGCGCCGGAAAACTTAACACCAGAGAAGCTGATGAGGCCGGAAAAGCTGAAGGAGGTAAGTCATGAAACAACTTATTCTTATTTTAATCTCCGCGGCTATTGTTAATAATGTCGTGCTCAGTCAGTTCCTCGGACTCTGTCCTTTCCTCGGAGTTTCAAAAAAGGTAAACACTGCAGCCGGCATGGGCGGATCGGTAATTTTCGTCGTAACACTTTCTTCACTGGTAATCGGTCTTATTCATGACTTTATTTTGAAGCCCCTGGGACTTGATTATCTGAATACTATAGTTTTCATTCTGGTAATAGCTGCTCTGGTTCAATTCATAGAGATGTTCCTGAAGAAATATGTCAAAAATCTTTACAAATCTCTTGGAATATATCTGCCGCTTATTACTACAAACTGCTGTGTCCTTGGTACAGCATTAAACATTGTGGATTACAAATATAATGTCGGCACAGGTACTTTGTATGGATTCGGAGTTTCTGCAGGTTTCGCGATTGCCATAATAATGATGGCAGGTGTTCGTGAGAAGATTGAAGATAACGATATTCCTCATGCTTTTCAGGGAACAGGAATCGTGGTTTTGACTGCAGGACTTATGGCAATAGCGTTTTTCGGATTCTCCGGAATTATTTAAGGAGGAACTATGACAGGAATAATAATTGCAACCATTGTAGTAGGCGCTACAGGATGTATCATAGGTTTCTTTCTTACATTCGCAGCCGGTAAATTTGAAGTAAAAGTCGATGAAAAAGAAGCGGCAGTTCTTGATGCTCTGCCGGGAAACAACTGTGGCGGATGCGGTTTTGCCGGGTGCTCTGCTCTGGCACACGCCATTGCTACAGGTAAAGCTCCTGTCGGACAATGTCCGGTGGGCGGTGCTCCGGTAGCAAAAATAATAAGCGGCATCATGGGTGTAGATGCCGGAGAAGAAGTTAGAAAAGTAGCATATGTTCGCTGCAGCGGTGACTGCAAAAAAGCCGGAAAGAGATATGAATACACAGGCACTAAAGATTGCAGGGCCGTCAGCATGATTCCCGGCGGTACTCCAAAGAAATGTGTCTACGGATGTATGGGATACGGTTCATGTGTAAAAGTATGTGATTTTGATGCGATCCATATAGTGGACGGAATAGCCGTAGTAGACAAGGAAAAGTGCAAGGCCTGCGGCAAATGCGTGAAGGAATGCCCTCAGCATCTTATAGAGCTTGTGCCTTATGACAGCGCCTACATAGTGTCATGTCGTAATGAAGACAAGGGCAAAACAGTGATGGAATCCTGCAGCGTAGGCTGTATAGCATGTAAGATATGCGAGAAGAATTGTCCTTCCGATGCTGTTCATGTAAATGATAATATTGCCTATATTGATCAGGATAAATGCACGGGCTGCGGTATATGCGCTTCCAAATGTCCAAGGAAGATAATAAAGCTGCAGCCGGGAACGGTCAGAAAAGCCGATTGATTTTTGGGCTCTGCAAAAGGCGGAGCCCTTTTTTATATCCTGATTTTATGTTACGATTATTGTCAATAAGTTGCGTAGCAATTTTGATCATGCCGTAATCATAAAAAATATATACAAGACTTATCATGGTTCTTCTTGAACTTGAAAAGCTGATGTTATTATAAAAAAATGAGGTTAGACATGGAAGAAAAAGAGACTGATAAAACATTAACAGATATATGCCGTGATGCTAAAGCTGCCGCATCTGCAATTTCTCTTCTAAATCCGATAAAGAAAAAGAGTCTCCTTTTGACTGCAGCCTCTGCTTTGGAGCGGGATCGTGATTTGATAATACGTGAAAATCAATCTGATATGGAAAAAGCCGAAGCGAACAATATGCCGGATGGTCTTAAGGACAGACTGTATCTGGATGAAAAACGAATCAAATCAATGGCTGACGGCCTTAGAGAAGTCGCAGATCTTCCGGATCCTGTCGGAGAGGTGATTGATACTATTATTCGTCCCAATGGTCTCAAGATCGAGCAGGTTCGTGTGCCCATCGGTGTGATCGGTGTGATCTATGAAGCCAGACCCAATGTAACCGCTGATGTATTCGGCCTTTGTATGAAGACAGGAAATGCAGTGATATTAAAGGGCGGAAGCGCAGCAGCAAATTCAAATAAGGCTATTATAGAATCACTGAAAAAAGCACTGAAAAAAGAGGATCTGCCTGAGGGAGCTGCCGGTCTTATTACAGATAACCGTCATGAAATTACACGGCAGTTTATGAAGATGAGAGATTATGTGGATCTTCTTATTCCCAGAGGAGGAGCAGGGCTGATAAAATCTGTAGTCGAGAATTCTACGATACCTGTTATAGAGACCGGAACAGGCAACTGTCATGTATATGTAGACGATCCTTGCGATATGGATATGGCACTTGATATAATTGAGAATGCCAAGACTCAGAGAATCGGAGTATGCAATGCTTGCGAGTCGCTTGTCATAAACAGAAGCATTGAAAAGGAATTTCTTCCGTTACTTTCAAAGAGGCTTTCTCCTTATCATGTGGAATTAAGATGTGACAGTGATGCAGGAAAATATCTTGATAACGCCACAAAAGCAACTGATGAGGATTTCGGCAGGGAATATCTTGACTATATTCTCTCGGTGAAATCTGTCGACAATGTTGATGAGGCAATAAGTCATATTAATAAATACAATACCGGACACTCTGAGACAATAGTAACCACTGATTACAATCATGCCGAGAAATTCCTGAATCTGGTGGACAGCGCCTGCGTATATGTGAATGCAAGCACACGTTTTACAGACGGACACGAATTCGGATTCGGCGCAGAGATTGGAATAAGCACACAGAAAATTCATGCCAGAGGACCTATGGGACTGAAGGCGCTTACAAGTACGAAATATAAGATTTATGGAAATGGTCAGATCAGAAAATAGAGAAATTATTCCGGATACAGAACCGGAGAGACAATTATTTTTTATAAATAAAGATCGGGAGATTCTTCTTGAAAAAGAAAAAGAGCTCGGTCGTCAGCTTACATACCATGTGACGACTTTCGGCTGCCAGATGAATGCGAGAGATTCAGAGAAGCTCCGCGGAGTATTAAACGAGATAGGATATATACCTTCAGAGGATGAAAATGCTGATCTTGTAATCTATAACACATGCACAGTCAGGGAAAATGCTGACAACAGAGTGTTCGGCCGTATTGGAGTCTTGTCCGGATACAAGAAGAAAAATCCGGAGATGAAGATATATCTGTGCGGATGTATGATGCAGGAGAAGAGGATAATAGAAAAAATACGGAAGAGTTATCCTTTTATAGATATGGTTTTCGGTACTTTCAATGTTTACAGGCTTGCAGAACTAATGTATATGAGCCGTCAATCCGACAGTACTGCCATTTTTGTCGAAGAATCCGATGACAGGATCGTGGAGGATCTGCCTGAGGTACAGACATACAGCTTCAAGGCCGGAGTCAACATCATGTACGGCTGCAATAATTTCTGCAGTTATTGCATAGTACCGTATGTGAGAGGACGGGAGAGAAGCAGAAAACCGATAGATGTTATAAGAGAAATCGAGCGTGATGTTCAATCAGGTGCAGTCGAGGTAATGCTTCTGGGACAGAATGTGAATTCGTATGGGAAAACTTTGGATGAGCCCGTCTCTTTTTCAGATCTTCTCAGAATGGCTGATAAGGTTGACGGGATCAAGAGAATCAGATTCATGACTTCGCATCCCAAGGATCTTTCTGATGATCTTATTAAAGCGATCGCTGAATCGGAGCATGTCTGTCATCATATCCATCTGCCGCTTCAGTCAGGATCATCTCGTATCCTTTCTGATATGAACAGACACTATGACAAGGAAAAATATCTGTCCCTGGTGGAAAAGATAAGAAAGAATATTCCTGACGCATCAATTTCCACAGATATTATTGTCGGATATCCCGGAGAGACGGAAGAGGATTTTGAGGAAACAATGGATGTAGTCAGAACAGCACGTTTTGACAGCGCCTTTACTTTTGAATATTCCAAACGGTCAGGTACAAGAGCGGCTTTAAGCGAGAACCAGATACCGGCTGAGGTAGTAAAAGACAGATTTCAAAGGTTATTACAAGAAGTTCAGACGATAGGACGAGAGAAAGCCATGGAGCTTGAGGGCTCTGTAAAGGATGTCCTTATAGAAGAAATCGACAGGGAAGATCCATTCTCCGTCACCGGAAGACTTGATAATAATTCTGTGGTTCATCTAAAAGGTTCGAAAGATCTTATAGGAAAGATCATTCCTGTTCGTCTCGATGAATGCAGAGGCTTTTACTATATGGGAACGGCCGTGGTATGAAAGAGCCGCTTTTTAATAAAGCAGATGTGGTTTTCCTTATTGCGTTGACTGTAATCATTGGAGCATCTTTCTTTTTCGTTTATTTCAGGAAGCAGGCGTCTGGGAGCAGTGCCGAGATCCGGGTGGATGGGAAAGTGTATGGAAGCTATCCTCTGAATATTGACAGGGAAATCAGAATACCCGAGAAAAAACCTGAGAATATAATAGAAATAAAAGGAAACTCTGTAAGAATGATTTATGCTACCTGTCCGGATAAATCTTGTGTCAGGGAAGGGAAAAAGTCAAAAAACGGAGAGACCATCGCCTGCCTTCCTCATAAAATTGTTATTACTGTAAGATCCGGTACAAAGCAGGATTTTGATTCTATTGCCAGGTGATATATATGAAGATAAAAAAGATAACTGTTATCGGTATTTCTGTATCACTTGCTATGATATTATCTTATCTTGAATCTATGATACCTTCTTTTGTGCCTGTTCCGGGTATAAAGATTGGACTGTCGAATCTTATAATAGTGATTCTTCTTTATTCTGGCGGTACTGTTGACGCGTTTCTTACTGATATAATAAGGATAATATTGTCGTCTGTATTATTTGGTTCACCTTTAAGTTTCCTATTCAGTATTTCTGGCGGACTTTTAAGTTTTTTTGTCATGTGGCTTCTTAAGAAGACCAAAATATTGAGCGTACTCTCAATATCTGCTGCCGGAGGGGTCTGCCATAATACAGGTCAGCTTGTCATGGCAATCATTATTCTAAAAAGTCCGGCACTATATTATTATCTTCCCCCTCTTTTGATGGGAGGACTTCTGACCGGACTGTTTAACGGTATTGTATCAGCTGAACTTGTTCGATATTTAAATAAAATCAAATGATGATGTGAGTATTCAAGGATATAAATATGATAGCTTTTATAGAAGGAAAAGTAAGCGAGATCCTGGAAAACGGGATAATAATAAGTAATAATGGCATCGGATATTATGTTATTATGCCTTCATCCGATATATCTTCACTGAATTCAGGAGAAGAAATAAAGATCCATACCCATCTGCAGGTATCCGAGGACAATCTGAGCCTGTATGGGTTTCTTTCAAAATCATCACTTGATATGTTCAGGCTTCTTCTCAGTGTAAGCGGAATAGGACCGAGGAACGCCGTAGCCGTTCTGTCGGCAGTGCCTGTTGATGATCTTGTTTTTGCCATTGCCGGAGAAGATGAAAAAAAATTATGCTCGGCGCCCGGAATAGGACCAAAGACAGCGAGGAGAATTATTCTTGAACTGAAAGATAAGGTCGATATAGATATAAATGAAAGCCTGTCATCCGGCTCTGCTCAGAATGTTGCAGCTATTGTTGATCATGGCAATAAAAATGACGCGGTTCTGGCTCTTAATGCGCTAGGTTATAATAATTCTGATATTCTTCGCGCAATGAGAGATATTGAAGACGATCCCGACAGAACAACTGAGGACTGGATCAAGGAAACACTTAATAGACTGTATGTACTTTAGGGAGTATTATGGAGAGAAGAGTAATATCCACAAAGGCCAGGCCCGAGGAGCAGACATTTGAAAAATCACTCCGACCAAAGACTTTTGATGAATATATAGGTCAGGAAAAAGTAAAAAATAATCTTCAGATATATATAAAGGCTGCAAAAGTCAGACATGAGCCGCTTGATCACTGTCTTTTTTACGGACCTCCCGGTCTGGGCAAGACCACTCTGGCCGGTGTGATCGCAAACGAAATGGGAGTTCATATGAAAGTGACAAGCGGTCCTGCCATTCAGAATCCCGGAGAAATAACCGCTATCTTAGGTTCGCTGCAGGATGGGGATCTTATTTTCATCGATGAGATCCACAGGCTTAACAGACAGGTCGAGGAAGTATTGTATCCTGCAATGGAAGATTATGCCATAGATGTGGTTATTGGAAAAGGCTCGACCGCGAAATCTATCAGGATAAATCTTCCAAAATTTACGCTGGTTGGCGCAACCACAAGAGCGGGTCTTCTGTCACAGCCGTTAAGAGATAGATTCGGAGTGATATCTCATTTGGAATTTTATAGGCCGGATGAACTATCTATTATAGTAAAAAAATCAGCTGAAAAGCTGAATGTGCCCATAGACGATGAAGGAGCTTATGAGATTGCCCGCAGGAGCCGCGGAACCCCTAGGCTTTCAAACAGGCTCTTGAAACGAATAAGGGATTATGCGGAAGTAAGATATGATGGACGTATCACAAAAAAAATAGCGGAAGAGGGATTAAAACTTCTTGAAGTAGATAAGTGCGGTCTTGACAGGACTGACCGAAATATGATTCTTACAATAATAGAAAAATTCAGCGGCGGTCCGGTTGGTCTGGATACATTAGCTGCCGCTCTCGGCGAAGATCCGGAGACGATCGAAGATGTTTACGAGCCATATCTTGTAAAAAACGGCTTTATAAATAGAACTCCGAAGGGAAGAGTAGCAACGGATCTGTCCTATGAGCATTTTGATGTTCAAAAAAAGCCGGACTGAGGTTATACTTATTAAAAATGGTATGCCACGCGTAATTTTAAATGTGTGTAAATGTACTTTTTAGTTCCGACTGATCAAAAAATTTAAGCGGAGGTTTTTTATGTCAGCAAAGAAAAGCATTGATGTGATAATCGATGGTAATATGTACACTTTAAGCGGCTATGAAGAGCCCGAATATCTGCAGAAGGTAGCTGCGTATCTGAACGGAAAAATAGATGAAGTAAAGGGACTTGATTATTATAAAGAACTGAGCCGGGATATGAAGACAGTCCTTCTGGAGCTGAACATAGCAGACGATCTTTTCAAGGCACGTGAACGTGTAGTAAATGCAGAGAATGACATCAGCATGAAGGATCAGGAGATCTGCAAGCTGAAGCAGGATCTTGTGAATATGAATGTAAAAATAAACGAGCTTGAAGATAAGGTAAAGGCTTTAAATAAAAATGGAAAAGCAGACTGAACTGCTTGCACCTGCCGGAAATCTTGATATCTTAAAGACCGCTGTGACGGCAGGAGCTGATGCAGTATATTTCGGCGGGGATAAGTTCGGCGCAAGGGCTTATGCTGATAATTTTTCAAGAGAAGATGCTGAAAACGGTATAAGATATGCTCACTTGTTCGGAAGAAAATGCTATCTTACTCTTAATACTCTCCTGAAAGACAGGGAAGTCGAGGACGACCTTATCGATTATCTTGAATTTTATTATAATGCCGGCATTGATGCAGTACTTGTTCAGGACATAGGTGTATTTTTTTTGATAAAAAGCTGTTTTCCTGATCTGCCCATTCATGTAAGCACTCAGATGTCAGTAACTTCCGAATATGGCGTTTCCTATCTTAAAGAATTGGGAGCATCAAGGATAGTGCTTGCAAGAGAGCTGTCTCTTAGTGAAATAAAGCAGATTCATAAAAAGACAGGCGCAGAGCTCGAATGTTTTCTGCACGGTGCTCTATGCATATCATATTCAGGTCAGTGTCTCATGTCATCATTCCTTGGTGGCAGGAGCGGAAACAGAGGCAGGTGCGCCCAGCCATGCAGACTTTCTTATAAAGCTTTTGATATTAATAATAATCCTATCTCAAAGAATCCTTCCTGTCTTCTTTCGACAAGAGACCTTGCCGGTATCAAACGGATCCCCGAGATGATAGAATCCGGAGTATATTCCTTCAAGATAGAAGGCAGGATGAAGACAGAGTCATATGTTTCATCCGTCGTAAGACTTTACAGACACTATCTCGATCTGGCTATGGAAGATCCGGCTGATTACAAGGTCACGAAATCTGATTATAATAAGCTTCTCATGACGGGCAACCGGTCAGGTTTTACCGATCTTTATTTTGACAGGCATAATGGTCCGGGGCTCATAGCTGAAAACAGCTCAATGAAAAGCTCAAATACCGCTGATATTAAAAAGCATTTGAAACGGGAGATAGATGTCCATGTCACTGTGCGGGAAGGAATGGAATCGGAAGTCTTATTCTATGATTCAGACGGCACCTTCATCATGAATTATAAGGGTCAGGTGTCAAGTCATGCCAAAAACTGTCCCATCAGTGAAGATGATGTTATAAAGCATTTTATTAAGACAGGTCAGACGCCTTTTTCCATAAGAAAAATAAAAGCTGACGTTATTGGTTCACCTTTTCTTACCATAAAATCATTGAATAATATGAGGCGGGAATCTTTATCCAGGCTTCTTATTTTGATGTCAGGCGGAAGAGAACCAAAAGAAATACCATCCGGAAATCTGCCTTTCAATTTCTCCGATGTAAATAAAAAAGAGATAAAAGATCCTTCAACTGAGATCCTTGTATCCACTCCCCATCAGCTTAGTGCTGTATGCAGGTTTTTAGAAGAAAGTGACAAGAGATACGATATCCTCTTGTCACACAGATTCATCCTTGATGATTCTTATAAAGACTCCTTTAGAGAGATAAAAACTTCTAATTCAAAAATAAGAAGGTACGGACTTTTGATGCCGGATGTTTTAAGAGCTGATATTGCCGATAAATTGCTGAGATCTCTTAATACATGGAGCTCCTTTTTCGATTATTACAGAGCTCAGTCATATGACTCATTGGGATTTCTTTTGTCATGCCGGATAAGCCATGATAAAATTGGACTGTCGATGCGATTAAGCGGATGGTCAGCCTATTCGCAGGCTTCATTTAAGTCTCTGGGATTTAGATTTGATACAGTGCCGGTCGAGCTTATGAACAGTGAGATAAAAGCAAGGGATAATAAAATAAGCTCTCTGATTATTTACGGGCGTATGCCCATGATGATAAAAGCTGATTGTACCATGAAAGATCTTTTATCATGTAAGAAGACTCCGGGCATCTTATTTCTCGAAGACAGAACAAAGGCAAGAATGCCTGTAATAAATGACTGCTCGATATGTATGAATACGGTCTATAATGCAAATATTTATACCCTGTTTCCAAAGCCTGAAAGTGCGCTTTCCTTAAAACCTGGAGCTTATTCATTATATTTTACTACTGAGACCGAAGATGATGTGACAAATGTCCTTCGAATGTACAGAGACTGTTTTCTAAAAGGAATTCCTTCTGAACCGGTTCATTCCTATACATACGGACACTTTTTCAAAGGAGTAATGTAGTGCCACGAATAGTAACTGACGCGTCAAGATATGTACTTCTTATTATAATGGCTCTATATACGTTTGACGCATATTTATCCATAAGAAGCGGCAGCAGCAGAAGATCACGCTCGCTTCTATATATGAGACAAAATATATTGATGTTCTTTTTTATAGCGGTAGGATATACTGTGCTTTTCGCCAATTCCAGAAGCTTTTTTTATCTTCTGGAAGCCCTGATCCTCTTCTTGTATTTCGCTGTTTTCATAATCCTTTTTGTAAAGATTCTTCCTGATTCAAGCAGGCTTCTTTTCAATCATATGCTGATGCTTATGTCCATAGGTTTTTTGATTCAGTCAAGACTCTCATCCGGATATTTCATTAAGCAGCTTATAATGGCATCTTTTGGCATGGCGCTTTTCTTTATTATTGCATTCCTTTTCAAATCAGGAGAAAGAATCGACAGATTTGCCTTTTTGTTCGCCATAACAGGACTCATGATGCTGCTTCTGGTGGCTGTTCTCGGACGGATAGAATACGGCGCAAAACTTTCCTTAAGGATAGGCCCAATATCATTCCAGCCTATAGAATTTGTGAAGATTCTCTTTTCTCTCTTCCTCGCAGCAGGGCTTTGCCAGGCCGACAAAAACAAGAGCAAAATGTTTTCCTTCGCTATATTTATGATTTCTCTGCTTCATATACTTATTCTTATGGCAAACAGAGATCTCGGAGGCGCCGGCATCATCTTTGTAATAATGGCAGGAATTTATTATGTCTGGTCCGGAAATATTCTTATTATCATTGGAAGCGGAGCTGCGCTGGCATCATCTCTGATTCTGCTTTCGACTGTATTTTCCCATATATCGACAAGAATTACTGCCTGGATAGATCCACTGTCCCACTTTGAAACTTCAGGATATCAGATGTGCCAGTCGCTTTTTGCCATAAGTTCAGGAAGCTGGTTCGGAACAGGCCTTTTAAAGGGTGTGCCGGAGAGGATACCGGTAGTGTCAAAAGACTTTGTCTTTTCAGCTATCTCAGAGGAGATGGGCGGTCTCTTTGCCATAATACTGATTTTCCTTTGCGTATCATGTTTTATCCTTATCATGAATATTTCAGTCGTCACAAGATCCGGTTTTGACAGACTTTTGGCTTCAGGACTTGGAATATCCTACGGATTTCAGCTGTTTTTATCCATCGGAGGAGTAATAAAATTCATACCGTCTACTGGTGTGACTCTGCCCTTCATAAGTTATGGAGGCAGCTCCCTTATGGCATCATTTATCACATTTTCAATTATTCAGGGTATGTATTCAGCCAGACCGGAGAGGAGGAAAAAATGAATCAGGAAAGTAATAAGCAGCGCACATCCATATTTATTCTTACCTTCTCAATATTCTTTGTATTTCTGGTCCTGACAGCTTATTTTACATGGTTTCTCGCAATCGGAAGTGAAAGGTATCTTAAAAGCGCCTATAATCCCGTAAACGCAAAAAAAGCGGAAGATGTGGAAAGAGGAGTAATTTACGCAGGAGACGGAAGCGTCCTGGCCAGGAATACTATTGATGCGAATGGAAAAGAGATAAGATCCTATCCTTACGGCAGTGTCTTTTCTCAAATTGTCGGTTATACCGGAGCAGGAACCGGAGGCCTTGAAAAGACCGAGAACGAGACGCTTATGAAGTCGCATGACAATATAATCTCCAAGAGCAAAAAAAATCTTAATGATAAAAAGCTGCCGGGCGACAATATTAATACAACACTTTCTCCTTCTCTTCAGCAGGCGGTCTATAACGCTTTCGGCAGCAACATAAAAGGCGCTCTCATAGCAATGGATCCTGAAACAGGAGCTGTATTGTGTTCCGTATCAAAGCCTGATTATGATCCAAATACCATTTCAGAAGACTGGAACAGTCTTGTAAATTCCTCAGATAACGGCTCGCCTCTTTTTAACCGTGCCGTTCAGGGAAGATATACTCCGGGATCTACTTTTAAGATCGTCACCCTGCTAGAATATCTGAGGGAAGGCGGCAGTGAGAATGACAGATTCAACTGTAACGGAGCCTATACATACAAGGGATATACTGTTCACTGTGCCGGAGGCGAGAGGCATGGCAGCGAGAATACATTGGCTGCCTTCTATAATTCTTGCAATGTGGCTTTTTCACAGATTGGACTGAAGCTTGATATTGACAGTTACAGAAAGACTGCTTCATCTTTACTTTTTAATAAAAAACTTCCGGGAGACATTGATGGGACGGTTAAAAGCAGTTTTTCTCTAAAGAATGGCGACAGCAGTTCTCTCGTGATGGCAACGGCTTTTGGTCAGGGCAATACACATATTTCGCCTTATCACATGATGCTTATTTCAGCATCGATTTATAACGAGGGTACCCTTATGGAACCTTATATGGTAAGTTCTGTAGTGTCAGCTGACGGAAAGACCGTTTCATCCCATTCAGTCAAAAGATACACAGATCTTATGACAAGGGATGAAGCTGCAGAACTGCAGAATTTCATGAGAAATGTAGTGACTCACGGCACCGGCAGAAGGTTGAATACAGGAGCCTATATGGCTTACGGAAAGACCGGAACTGCTCAGATAGGAGACGGGAATGTTACGAATTCTCTTTTTACCGGTTTTGCGACAGATCCTAATGGAGAGAAACCAATAGCTTTCGCGGCTGTGGCTGAAGGAAGCGAGCATTATTCTCCCGCGGCTATATCTCTTGTAAAATCACTGCTGGAGGAATGGTATAAGAAATGAAATTTTTTCAACCGCTGCTTATGGGTTCTGCTATGGACAGGAATTCCCTGCCGGGTATAATAAAGAATATGAGAAAAAAGTCTCATATCAGGCTCGATAAAAATATCCGTTTCATCTTCACATCACCCCTTAAGGGAGAGCTTCTTTATGTGATAAGTCAGGCGGAATATGTGAGAAACAGAGAGCTTTATGATAATTCTGTTCTTATCGGTGTCGCTTTCTCTAAAGATGAAGCTTATGAGATGATCCTCTTTCTTTTTGCCGAAGCATATTCAGCTATTGACAATAATGTTCGCGATTACATTAAAAAAAGAACCGGAGATGAGGTGATTGTTTGATTGTCAGGATAATAGTAATGATTCTTATTATCATTCTGATAATAATTGGATTAATACTGCTTGAACCGGTCTCATTTAAAATTAAAGCTGCGTTTGGTGATGAGAATAAATTTTATTTTTCAGCTCATACCATGCTTCATGTCATATCTGTTAAATACAGCAGTACATCATGTGACGGTCTTGCTGTAAGGATACTCGGGTTTATAAAAATACCTTTATTTAATGATAATGAACCTGACTCAGTAGATGATGACAATGAGGATGGCAAGAGTCCGTCAGCGCTTAATAAAGAAGAAAAGAAATCAAAGGAGAAAGAAACTGATTCTGCTGCAAGAAATGGCAGGAAGCCTTCTTTTCGTAAAAAGGTAAAAAATAAATCCGTCTCAGGAAGTAAGAAGAAAAAGAAAACATCAATTGATGCTGTTTTATCCAAGATAAAAAATTTTAAAGATGTGAAATTCGCATCAGCCATCAGTCATATAATAAAGAATGTTGTTGGAATAATAAAATCCTTTCGTATTCATTTTAAGGACAGCAGGATATCATATTCGACAGGATATCCGGATCTTACGGGATATGTTACAGGTTTCTTTTCGGTAATGCCGTTTTCATATATGAAAGGTTTAAGGATCGAGCCTGATTTTACCGGAGAAGATATATATTTCAATGGACATATTGAAGCACACGGACATATAATAATTATTGTAGTGATCATATATCTGATCAGGATATTATTAAATTATGATGTAAGGCAGTTAATAAATGCAGTGAAAGGGAAAGAGTAATGGCAGAACAGGAAAAATTCAAGACAACTGTAGAATCTCTCTTTGAAGGGCTGGAGTCTTTTCTGACTTCAAAAACAGTAGCGGGCGAACCGATAAACGTTGGCGATACTGTTATTATTCCTCTTGCGGATGTGTCATTTGGAGTTGGAGCCGGTGTATTCGGAAATGATCAGGCAAACGGCGGCGGCGGACTTGGCGGAAAGATGAGACCGGACGCTGTTATTATAATTCAAAACGGCAATGCGCGTCTCGTGAAGATTGATTCTGAAAAGGGGTTTGAAAAAATAGTAGATATGGTGCCGGGGATCCTTGACCGTTTCACCGGACATAAAGACAAGAAAGACAAGAAAGACAGCAAGGAAGAAGAGTAACAAAGACATATATTCCGGCAGAAAAGGCTTGATGGGGTTTTATCTGCTTTCATAATATCATTGGACAAAAAAACAGAACCGGCGAAAAACCGGTTCTGTATTTTTGACAGATCTTTATGCGCGTTCAACCGCTCCGGATCTGAGACATGAAGCACATACATAGAGTCTCTTCGGGGTGCCGTTTACAACACACTTGACAGACTTTACATTTGACTTCCACATACGGTTTGATCTTCTGTGAGAATGGCTCACTTTGATTCCGAAGTGAGAACCCTTACCGCATACTGCACATTTTGCCATCCGTAACACCTCCTTGAGATCAGATTAAGTGCGTAATATCCGCAACTCTTGACAGTTTATCAGAATGAATATAAAAAAGCAAGTAAAAAACATATTGAATTAACAATTGTTTTTCAGCTGAAATCTTTTATAATAGAAGTAGTTTATTATTATATTGACTGGAGGCTTTTATGCAGGGACAGATTGAGACCAGACTTGGCCGCGTGATAATCGATAATGATGTCATAGCGACATATGCCGGTTCAGTGGCCGTTGAATGCTTCGGTATCGTAGGCATGGCGGCTGTTAATATTAAGGACGGCCTTGTGAAACTTCTGAAAAAGGATTACCTTTCACATGGAATCTCCGTGACCATGGACGATAACAACGGTATTTCTCTGGACTTTCATGTGATAGTTTCTTTCGGCGTAAGCATCAGCACTGTTTGCGACAATCTGAAAGAGACTGTTAAATATAAGGTTGAAGAGTATACAGGACTTACTGTGAAGAAAATTAATATCTTCGTAGAAGGTGTAAGAGTAATCGACTGAGGAGAATATTGTGGAGATAAAATCAATAAGAGCCGGCGTACTTGCAAAGATGTATCTGGCCGGAGCGAAATATCTTGAGAAGAGAAGTTCCGAGATCAATGAACTGAATGTTTTTCCCGTACCTGATGGTGATACCGGTACAAATATGACTATGACGGTTATGTCTGCCGCAAGGGAAGTTATTGCTCTTGGCAGCGATCCTGATATGAAGGCGCTTTGCAAGGCTATATCCGGAGGTTCATTAAGAGGCGCACGCGGAAATTCAGGTGTTATCTTATCGCAGCTTCTCCGCGGATTTACAAAAGTAGTGAAGACTTCTGACGAGATCACGGTTCCAATACTTGCCGAATCGTTTGATCGGGCTGCAGAGACTGCCTATAAGGCTGTTATGAAGCCGAAGGAAGGTACGATCCTTACAGTCGCAAGAAGAGCCGCCGACAAGGGAATAGAGTCAGCAAAAGAGACTGATGATATAATTGTATTTCTTTCTGATGTATTCAATGAAGCTGAGGCAACATTAAAGGAGACGCCGGATATGCTTCCTGTTTTGAAAGAAGCAGGAGTCGTGGATTCAGGCGGCGCCGGACTTCTTGAAATCTTAAGAGGCGCCCTTGATTTTCTGAATGGCAGGGATATAGATCTTACGATCAAAGACACTGATGACGGTAAAGAAAAGGCATCAGAAGATGCTGCTCAGTACAGATATCATATGTCTTTCAAGCTTTATCCGGAAGGTCAGACTTTAGAGAAGAGAAAAGAGGAATATAATAAATTCCTCGCTGCCGTAGGTGTTAATTTCACAAATATTAATAATGATTCTTTTATAGAGACTTCCATAGATACCAATGTGCCTGGTGAAGTTCTTACAAAGGCGGTTTCACTTGGAATTATTGATGAAATATCCATCGTAAACACAAAGCCTGTAGTTAAGTCTGAAAATAAAGAAAATCTTGAGACAGAGGATGCTTCTGATGCTTCTCAAAAGGAAATATCAGCCGAAAAAGCCAAAGCGGGATTTGTAGCAGTATGCGCCGGAGACGGCATGGCTGAAATCTTTAAGGAAATAGGTGCTGATCAGGTGATTTCCGGCGGGCAGACCATGAATCCAAGCGCCGGTGATATTCTTTCGGCTGTGGATAAAGTAAATGCAGACACGGTCTTCGTGCTCCCAAATAATAAGAATATTATTCTGGCTGCAAACCAGGCGGCTGAGATGTCAAAAGACAAAAAAATCCTGGTAGTTCCGTCAAAGACCATTCCGCAGGGAATTACGGCTCTTGTCAACTTTATACAGGATGAGACTCCGGAAGAGAATCTTTCAAATATGATATCCGAAATGTCATCGGTAAAGACCGGAGAGGTTACATATGCCGTAAGAGATACTGTTATCGACGGCAAGCAGATCAAAAAAGATGATTATATAGGTATTGGAGATGAGGGACTCATATCAAATTCTTCCGACATGAATACTCTTTTCCATGATATGATGAAGCAGATGATATCTGAAGAATCAAGTCTTGTCAGCATCTATTATGGACAGGATGTAAATCCTGCTGATGCTGAGGATATTGCAAATCTTATAAGGTCGGATTTCCCTGAGATAGAGGTGGAGACCGAGTCCGGAGGTCAGCCTGTATATTATTATATAATCAGCGTGGAATAAGATGCGTGAATCCGATCCGCTTACTGTCATTTCAGGTATTGGACCGAAGACAGAAGCTTATTTTAAATCTCTTGGAGTATGTTCTCTTCTGGACATGCTCCTGTTTTTTCCAAGAACATATAAGAAATATCCTCTTCCAAAAGATCATCCGGAAGATGAGGGAGAATACTGTGCCGTAACAGGATCTTTTGAGAGGAGACCTGTTACCAGGCGTTTCAGGGGTCTTACTATTACTACAGACAGACTGTATTCTGAAAGCGGTGATGAGATCGAAGTAATATGGTACAGGATGCCTTATATCGAAAAGAGTATCAAATTATATAATAAATATGTCGTATATGGCATGGTTTCAAATCATTCAGGACATTTAAGGTTTGAGCAGCCGTCTCTTTTTGATACGGAAAAATATTATACAATGACAAAAAGACCGGCACCTGTCTATCATCTTACAAAAGGCCTTTCAAATAATACTGTATCAAAGGCTGTAGATGGTGCGCTTTCCATCTGCCTTCCGCTTAAAGATCCCATTCCCGGATATCTTCTCAATAAAAATCAGCTTCCGGATATAAACCGTTCGCTTATAAATATTCATAAGCCTGACAGTGATATTGATATAGAAAATTCCGTAAGACGTTTTTCATATCAGGAGTTTTTGATATATTTCCTTACAGAAGAGCTTCAGCGATCTGAAAATAAAGATGTAAGAAACAAATTTTTATTCAAGAATGATTCCTGTTTACGCTCCGTGACAGGTTCTCTTCCTTTCGAACTCACCGGCGGACAGAAAAAAGCACTTTCGGACATAATAGAGGATATGAACGGACTCTTTGTTACAGAGAGACTTATCCAGGGTGATGTTGGATCCGGAAAGACGGCCGTGGCATTTCTTTCAATGATCTATGCTGCCGAGAATCATTATCAGTCTGCTCTTATGGCGCCGACTGAAGTATTATGCGATCAGCATTTTGAGAAGATGATCAAACTGATAAGTGAAAATAACCTTCCTTTCAGGGCAGTTTGCCTGAAAGGCGGCATGAAGCAGTCTGACAGGAAAGATGCTCTTAATAAAATAAAAAGCGGTGAGGCAGATTTTATTATTGGGACTCATGCTCTTATCTCTGACAATGTAACATATCATAATCTTTGCCTTGTGATAACTGATGAGCAGCACAGATTTGGAGTACGGCAGAGGGCAGTGCTGATGGAGAAGGGTGAATTTCCTTTTTCTGTCATTATGTCAGCAACACCTATTCCAAGAACCCTTTCTCTTATCTTATATAAGGGAATGAATGTTTCTGAAATAAGGGATGTGCCTAAGTCCAGAAAGAAAATACTTACTGCGATCTTGAAATCGTCTGAAAGGAACAAGGCCTGGAAATTCATAAGCAATGAGGTTGCCAAAGGTCATCAGGCTTACATTATATGCCCGTTTATAGAAGAATCTGAGACGATGGACGGTGAAAACGTAACGGATTACATGGATCTATATCAGAAGAATTTTCCTGAGATAAAATCCGGCATGCTTCACGGCAGGATGTCTCTTGATAAGAAAAATGACATTATGAAGAAGTTTAAGGAACATGAAATAGATGTGCTTATCTCCACAACTGTCGTTGAGGTAGGTGTTGATGTGGCAAACGCAACCGTGATTTTAATAGAAAACGCTGACAGATTTGGTCTGACCCAGCTCCATCAGCTGAGAGGCCGGGTCGGCCGCGGAGATCAGCAGAGCTTTTGCATACTTATGGATTCATCCAATGGAAAAAATCAAAATGCGTCGAAGAGACTCTCGGCTCTTCAGGAATCACGGGACGGATTTGAAGTGGCGGAAAAAGACCTTATCCTTCGCGGTCCCGGAGATATAAATGGAACAAGACAGAGCGGAGAAGCAGGATTTTTCATAGCGGATTCCATGAGAAACCCAGAGCTTCTCAAAGAAGCAGCAGATGACGCGGCAAATATTATTAAAGATGATCCTATGCTTTGTAAAGATGAGAATAAATATTTAAGAAAAATTTGCGAGTCAAAAGACCGGCTCATCTACACCAATCTTTGATCAGTCCTTTTTTATCCTGACATTGTCAGGTATCATAGGTGGCACAGTCATTGAATAGTTGGTGTGATATATGACATATCCGGGCTTCGCCCCGTTGGGTTTCTTTACAAATCTGTCTTTTACATAATCAACCTCAGTCTTTTTTGACTGCCTGCCGGTAGAATAATAAGCCGCAAGACAAGCTGCGGTCTCATATTCACTGTCAGGAATTTCTTCTCCCTTTGTGATAAGGATCACATGACTTCCCGGCATCTCCTTTGCGTGGAACCATATATCGTCGCCCTTTGCCATATGAAAGGTAAGTTCATCATTCTGAAAATTATTCTTGCCTATATATATGTCATAACCCCCGTCAGTCACATAGTGGAGAGGCATGCTTTTACAAATCTTTTTTTTCTTTGATGAAGAATGCTTTTTTATATATCCGCATTCCGCCATCTCTTCACGGATCTCATCAAGATCATTAGAATTTTCAGCTGTATCAAGTGATGCCATTATAGACTTCATATGAAGGAGATTTTCTTCAGTCTCTTTCAGATAAATTGTAGTTTCTTCGCGCGTCCGCTTCAGCTTTGCATATCTCCGGAAATACCTGTTGGAATTTTCTATGACACTCATGGTTTTATCCATAGGGATCTTTATATTTTTGTTCTCATAATAATCATATACATCTGCATGATCTCCTGATGGAATCGAAGCCTGATAGGCCAGAAGAAGTTCACCGTACTTTTTTATCATATCCATCTTCTCCGTGCCCATAAGCTGCTTTTCCTGAATCAGGCGCTTTTTTTCATTTCTGGAAATGAGGACACTAAGCGTTTTTTTCAGATCCTGTGATCTCTGCCGGACGGAATCACGTATTTCCCGCATGGCATAGAAAGAGTATAGCATGGAAGATACAGAAGACTTTTCTTCTACAGAATAACCCTTACCATACATGGATAATCTGACCGGAGCGTACTCTACCGGTGCATGATTTGCATCATTCCATATTATAACCGGAGAAATGTTATTACTAAGAATACTTTTCCTTATATGATCAAAACATGAAAATACCTTATCTCTGGAAACTTCGTCACAAGGCATATCCGGATCAACTGATGCCCGGCAGCAGATTTCCCTTGCCAGGATAGTTGAGATACCGGTAAGTTTTCCCGAAAGGCATCTTGCAAGAGGTTCGGAGTCATTTAATAATTCAAGAAAATCGTTTTTATTTACAGAAAAAGGATCAAGCCGTCCCTCCTGCTTCGGTATAAAATATTTACCTCCCGGCAGCACGGTCCTGACGGAACTCATGTCTGGCGTTACTCTTCTTATGGCGTCTATAATGCACTTGTCCCTGTCGGTAAGAATAATGTTAGAATATTTGCCCATTATCTCGGTATAGAGATGGTATTCATTCATATCACCCATCTCGTCCATGTGGGAGATCAGTATGTCTATAACACGCTCGGCACCCGGCTGGGTAATAGAGATGATCTTGCCGTTTGATATATATTTTCTGAGCAGCATACAGAAATTCGGCGCCTTGTCCGGGGATTTCTTATTATCTTCTGTTATATAGATCAGAGGAAGAGAGGGGGAGGCTGACAAAAGAAGCCGAGCCTGACCCCTCATTAATTTTATTGTAAATATGATCTGATCTTTACCCGGCTGCGCTATTCGGGAAATACGCATCCCGCTGAGACTTGAATTAAGTTCAAGAGAGAGCGAGTGTACAGTCATGCCATCAAATGCCATTATTGTCCATCCGTTTCTAAATATATGAATTACAGTGGCAACTGCCACCAAAAATAATCATAAATGAACGGCAAAAGATACTTTTGCCACTCGTTTATGATACCATATTTTTGTTTGCTCGCACTTATTACATAAAAATTCTGTGCATTTGACGTATGAGCCAATAAATCTTATAATATCTAGGATTATTGATAAATAAAGGCGCATCTTTTTTGAAAGGACATTTCATAGTGGTCAGAAGTATGACCGGATACGGTCGCGGGATAAAAAGCTATGGCACAAGGAAAATCACTGCAGAAATAC
This sequence comes from uncultured Lachnospiraceae bacterium, assembly GCA_900316665.1. GTDB lineage: Bacteria > Bacillota > Clostridia > Lachnospirales > Lachnospiraceae > Lachnocurva. The sequence goes on along the minus strand of ONDV01000003.1, from coordinate 20,543 downwards.
GTTCAGTAAATCACAGATATTTAGAACTGCAGACAAAGATACCGCGTGAATTTTATCCGCTTGATTCGAAAATAAGAGAGCTTTTATCCAGCCGGATCTCAAGAGGCAAGGTAGATGTGGTCATTTCGGATGAATGGATCGGAGAGCATGATTGCGATCTTTCATTTGATATGTCAAAAGCCGGTTTCTATGTAAATGCTGCCCGAGAAATCTCAGAAAAATTCAATATCGAATCCGGAATAAACGCTCTGGAAATTTTGAAAATTCCCGGTTTTGTTTCTGAAACAGAAAATTCGGATGAGACAGATTCTCTCTGGGAGATGCTGAAACCGGCTCTTGACGAGGCTCTTGATCAGCTTATAAGGCAGAGAGAGAACGAAGGCGCGAGACTTCGCGATGATCTTCTGACTAAGGTCGATCTACTTTCTTCCGATGTGGAATATGTCGAGACCATAGCGCCTGATATAATTGAAAAATATAAGGCTGACCTTACTGAAAAAGTAAGACAGGTTATTGATACAATTCCTGATGAAAACAGAATTGCTGAAGAGGTTACGATCTATGCGGATAAGATCTGCATAGATGAGGAACTTACCAGGCTTAAAAGTCATGTCAGCGCATTGAGACAATGCTTTTCAATCGACGAACCTGTAGGAAGAAAGCTTGATTTTCTCTCTCAGGAGCTGAACAGAGAGGCAAACACCATACTTTCAAAGTCTTCAGACGTAAGAACAGCCGATCTTGGCATAAGAATCAAGACGACTATTGAGAAAATACGAGAACAGATACAGAATATAGAATAAAATGAGACTAGTAAACATAGGCTTCGGCAACATGATAGACAGCGAGAAACTGTGCGCCATTGTGACGCCTGATTCCGCTCCTTCCAAAAGACTTGTCCAGGAAGCGCGTAATAATAATATGCTTATTAATGCTACTCAGGGACGCAAGATAAGAGCAATATTGATATTAGAGAACGGTATGGCTGTCGTTTCTGCGCTGAACCCGGAGACTATATCGTCAAGATGCATGGGTAAAAACAGGATTCTTACATCAGAAGAGGAGAATAACATTGGATAATAAAGGAATGGTAATAGTTCTTTCGGGTTTTTCCGGAGCAGGCAAGGGAACTATTATGAAGCATCTCCTGGCTGCCTATCCCGGGGAATATGCACTGTCCATATCAGCAACGACCAGGTCTCCGAGACCCGGTGAAGTCGATGGAAGAGAATATTTTTTCAAGACCAGGGAACAGTTCGAGGATATGATCAGAAATCATGAGCTGCTGGAATACGCTTCTTTTAATCAGAATTATTACGGGACTCCGAAAGACTATGTTGAAAAGCTTTTGGACGAAGGTAAGGATGTTATCCTTGAAATCGAAGTCCAGGGAGCTCTTCAGATAAGAAAGATATTTCCCCAGGCTTTGCTTTTATTCGTGACGCCTCCCTCTGGCGATATTCTTAAAGAGCGCCTTCTGGGCCGCGGTACAGAAGATATAGACGTTGTTATGCAGAGACTTTCCATCGCTTCAAGAGAATCTCTCCTCATGGAGCAATATGATTATATAATTATTAATGACGATATCGAGCAGGCTGTTTCCGGTGTTCATTCGCTCATAGAGAGCGAACACGAGCGCGTTTTGAGAAACACCTCGTTTATCAGAAAAATACAAAAAGAACTTGCGCAATTTTCGAAAGGAGAAACAAAATGATCCATCCTTCCTATCTGGAGCTCATGGAAGTAATTAATGAAGGGGTTGACGTAGGAGAAGAACCTGTAGTCAATTCACGTTACAGTATAGTATGTGCTACAGCTAAGCGCGCCCGTCAGCTTATAGACGGTGCTGAGCCGCTTGTAGAACCGTCTGATGACGCTACAAAGCCCCTTTCGATCGCAGTGCAGGAGCTTTATACAGGCAAACTGACAATTCTCCCGGAAGGTTCTAAGAGCGCTGAAGAACAGATCGCGGAAGAGGAAAGCCTCTCTGACGAGGATGTCATTGTCGATGATGATCTCACTCTGGAAGATACTGACCAGGGAGACAGCGAGAGCCAGCCTGAATGAAGACTGCATTTATTTCTCTGGGCTGTGATAAGAATCTGTCTGATTCCGAACATATGCTTTATACACTCGGCAAGGCTGGAATCGAAATAACAGATGATGAAAGCGACGCCGATGTCGTAATAATAAATACATGCTGTTTCATAGAATCAGCTCTTCAGGAATCTATCGATACCATTCTTTCCGTGGCTCAGTATAAAAAGGCCGGTCACCTTAAGGGAATAATTGTAACTGGCTGCATGAGCAGCCGCTATAAGGAAGACATTAAAAAAGATCTTCCCGAAGTCGATATGATCGTTTCTGCAAATGATTACGACGAAATTGCCGATGCTGTATTTACCGTATCGGGAATAGAGAAACCAAAGAAGGGCGCGTCTGCCGCGAAGAACGGTCGTGTAAATGTGACCGGAGGTTTCTATGATTTTCTGAAGATAGCGGATGGCTGTGATAAGAATTGTTCCTACTGTATTATTCCTTCCCTCAGAGGTCATTACAGGTCGTATCCAATGGAAGAGCTTTTGTCTGAAGCGAGATCTCTGGCTCAGTCAGGGGTAAAGGAACTTATTCTTGTCGCTCAGGAGACTACCCTTTACGGTACGGATATTTATGGCAGAAAAATGCTTCCGGAATTATTAAGAAGACTTAATGAGATTCCCGGTATCAGATGGATAAGGCTCATGTACGCATATCCTGAGGAAATAACAGAAAATCTCATCAATGCCATGGCTGAATGTGAGAAGGTATGTCACTATATAGATATGCCGATCCAGCACGCTGACGATCGGATACTTTCCCTTATGGGCAGACGCACAAGGCAGCAGGAACTGGTCGAAAAGATCGATATGATAAGGAAAAAGATTCCGGACATAGCAATCAGGACTACACTTATTTCCGGATTTCCCGGAGAAACAGATGAAATGCATGAAAATCTCATGAATTTCTTGAAACTCGAAAAACTGGATCATGTAGGTGTTTTTACATATTCAAGAGAAGAAGGCACAGCCGCTTCCACTATGCCAAATCAGGTTCCGAAAGAGATTGCCGATAAGAGACGAAGCGATATCATGAGACTGCAGCAGGGAATCGTCTTCAGGAAGAACAGATCCCTCATAGGAAAGACTTTTTCTACCATGACACTTGGATTCCTTCCTGCAGAAAACTGCTATGTCGGAAGGACCATGAGAGATGCTCCTGATGTTGACAGTCTGGTATTTTTCAAGAGCAATCATGAGCTTTTGAGCGGAGATTTTGCAGATGTAGTAATTACTTCTACTGCTGATTATGATCTGAAAGGTGAACTAAAATGAATCTTCCAAATAAACTTACACTTCTTCGAATAATCATGATACCTTTTTTTGTTGTATGCATGCTTTTGAATCCTGACAGTTTCTCCATGAGGATCGCTGCCGACATTATCTTTATAGCGGCATCATTTACAGATATGCTGGATGGAAAGATCGCGCGAAAATACAATCTAATAACGGATTTCGGTAAATTTATGGATCCTCTTGCCGATAAGCTTTTAGTTTGTTCCGCCCTTATCTGTCTTTTGAGCGTCGGTCAGCTCAGCGCCTGGGTTGTGATAGTCATCATCTCAAGAGAATTTATAATCTCAGGTTTCAGACTCATTGCAAGTGACAATGGAATCGTGATCGCGGCATCATACTGGGGCAAAGCCAAGACCGTATCCCAGATGCTTATGATCATTTATCTGATTTTCACCGGAACGATCAAAGATAATTCCGGTGCCTATATATTCGGTCAGGTGATGATTTATGTCTCAGTGGTTCTTACAGTTGTCTCTCTTATCGACTATCTCTGGAAGAACAGGGGCGTGCTTAAGGAGCAGAAATAATGCGGGTAATATCCGGCGATAAGAAAAGTCTTCCTCTGAAGGCACCGTCCGGAATGAAGACGAGGCCGACCACAGACAGAATAAAAGAGACATTATTTAATATCCTTATGCCTTATCTTAACGACTCTTATTTCCTCGATCTTTTTGCCGGAAGCGGGCAGATGGGAATTGAGGCCCTGAGCAGAGGCAGCAGGAGAGCGGTATTTGTTGATAATGATAATGATGCTGTAAGCACTATAAATGCGAATCTTAAAAGCACAGGTCTTATTGATAAAAGCGAGGTCAGAAAAGAGAAAGTGAGCGAATTTCTGAATACCTATTCAGGGCAGAAGTTCGACATTATCTTTATTGATCCTCCTTATCATGAAAAATTAGAGGATTCGATATTTTTTTCTCTCCGGAATTCGGCTGCATGTGATAATAGCACTCTTATTATTCTGGAAGCTGATGTAATGCTGGATACAGGTTTTTTGAAAGCTCATGGCTTTTCATGTTTCAGAGTTAAAGATTACAAGACCAACAAGCATCTCTTCATAAGAAAAGAGGTATAATTTATGAAGATCGCAATTTATCCCGGCAGCTTTGATCCGGTTACATACGGTCATCTTGATATAATAAAAAGATCAGCCGCCCTGTTTGACAGCCTTGTGATCGGAGTTCTGTCAAACAGCGCTAAAATTTCATTGTTTTCACCTGATGAACGTGTTAGTATGATAAGAGACCTTGTAAAGGAAATACCAAACGTGAGTGTCAGATCATATGACGGACTTCTTGTGAATTTTGCTGATGAGGTCGGGGCAAGCGCAATTATAAGAGGACTCAGAGCTGTTACTGACTTTGAGTATGAATTGCAAATGGCCCAGACGAATAAGGTTGAGAATTCCAATATCGAGACGGTATTTCTTACTACTGATCTTCATTATTCATACTTGAGCTCAACAGTGGTTCGGGAGTTTGCATCATATGGAGGAGACATCTCAGCTTTTGTTCCCCCGTCTGTCGTACCTCTGGTGCAGGAAAAATATAATAAAAAGAGGATTTGACAATGACATCTACAATTGAAGAAATTATCGAAGAGATTGAGACTTTCATCGAAGAAGAAGGCAGACCGGCGGCTTTCTCCAGTCAGAAGATAGTTCTGAACCGCGACAAGCTGGAAGAATATCTTGAAGACCTTAAAACTGCCACACCTGAGGAAATCAAGAGATATAAGCGCCTTATAGCAAATAGAGATGCAATTATAAGCGATGCCGAGAATAAGGCCAAGAATATGATCAAGCAGGCTGAGGAGCAGACGAAACAGCTCCTGTCGGAACATCAGATCATGCAGGAAGCATATGCAAAGGCAAATGAAGTAATTATGATCGCCGAGAGAAATGCCCAGACTACTGTAAATGAGGCCGCTGCCGAAGCTGATGATATCAGGTCTTCCGCGATTGAATATACTGATCATCTTCTTGAAAATATACAGTCAGTTCTTACAGATTCAATTGATGTCGCCAAGTCCAGAAATGAAGCTTTTATAAAAAAGATGCAGTCTATACTTAACACTGTTGATTCAAACAGGGGAGAACTTGAGGCAATAAGCGCATCGGCTGCTGACAGTTCTGACGGCGCTTCACCTACTGTGCATGATGTGTCTGAATCAAATACTGCTGCGGATTCTTCCGAGGATGAAAATGCAGAACCGTATGATATGCGAAAAGACACTGAAGAAAAGCCGGACAATGATAAAGCTGACGGTTCTGATGAAAAGAAAGATTCGGATTCAGTAGAAGTTCCTGCAGGTTTTTTTGAAAAAAGATAACAGGTAGAGGGCAGGACATGCCCTCTTTTTTATTCTGTAATTATATAGGAGTATTCTTAATATGGATTCTTCTCTGCATATGATAAAACTGAGCGACTACAGCGCATTCCTTTTTGACCTGGATGGTACTCTTGTGGATTCCATGGGAATGTGGAAGGGTATAGACTATCATTTTTTGCATAAGAGAAACCTAAGCGTTCCTGACGGACTCCAGCTTAAAATATCCGGAATGAGTATGTATGAGACTGCTCTTTATTTCAAGAAGACTTTCGCTCTTTCAGATTCGCCGGAAGAACTTATGAATGAATGGAACGATATGGCAAGAGATGAATACCGTTATAAGATTGGCATGAAGCCCGGTGCATTGGAATTTCTGAAGGAAATTTTTTCAAGGCGAATACCGTCAGCTCTCTGTACAAGTAATTCCCGATTTCTTGTCAGCGCCTGTCTTTCGGCTCATAAGCTTTTGCAGCAGTTTGATGTCATAATAACGTCGGATGATATCAAATCAGGCAAACCGGCTCCTGATATATATATAATGGCAGCTGAGAGACTTAATGTTGATCCAAAGAAGTGTCTGGTTTTCGAAGACACTCTGCAGGGCATTATGGCTTCAAAAGCTGCCGGCTGTGATGTAATCGGGATCGATGACAGGTACACAAAAGATCATTTTTTGGATAAGCAAAAATTATCTCTTTATATGATAGATGATTTCAGAGAAATAAAGGTAATATCATGAAAGAAATTAAAGTAGAAGATATAGAAAGCGGAGGCAGACTTATAAATTTTCTTCGCAAACTTCTTCCAAATGCGGCCGATTCATTTATTTATAAGATGCTTAGAAAAAAGAATATTGATCTGAACGGTTCCAGAGCTGACGGGAAAGAGATATTAAAGAGCGGAGATGTGATAAAGATATGGTTCTCCGATGATACCTACAACAAATTTGCCGGGGAATATGTCCCTGATGATAAGTCTTTGAACAAATATCATATCTCTGAAAAAGAACTCATGGGATTAGAGAAGAGGATATTATTTGAAAACCGCGACTTAATAATAATAAATAAGCTTCCCGGCGAGCTGTCGCAGAAGGACAGCCGGGATCTGTCTTCAGTAAATGAAAAGCTTATCGCATATATGCTTTCAAAAGGTCAGATCACTGCCGCTCAGCTCAGACGGTTTCATCCCTCAATTATAAACAGGCTTGACCGAAACACTTCCGGAATAATGCTTTTTGGCAAGACCAGGGACGGTATTGCAGAAACTTCAAAACTTATTTCCTCCCGTGAAGTCGAAAAGAAATATCTTTGTATTGTTCATGATGAGGATCGGACTCTTCCGGACAATCAGAAGCTGCATATTGGAGGTTCTCTTATTAAGGACACGAGGACTAATCTGTCAGTATGGTATCCTGATCATATAAAGGGAGGACTGGATATGTCTGAAGATGTGACTCTGCTTAAAAGAAATCATGGTCTGGATCTTTTGCTGGTAGAGATCCATACAGGCAGATCTCATCAGATCAGATGCTCGCTTTCTTCCTTTGGGTTTCCTGTGCTTTTTGATCCCAAGTATGGAAACAGGTCTCTGGATATGAAATACTACAGCATGACTGACATCCGTCATCAGCTGCTTCACTCCTACAAACTGAAGATAGACAGCCTTAACATAGATGTAACTGCAGAACCACCAGCTGTATTTGATAAATTAATGAGCTGATTATGTCATATAAGTCCAGAGGTCTCAGGGGTTCCTCCCTTGAAGAATATATTAACCGCACAAACGAATATTACAGAAAAGAGCACCTGGCTCTTATACAGAAAATTCCTACTCCTATCACCCCGGTCAATATAGATAAAGAGAGCAGGCATATTACACTTGCTTATTTTGACCAGAAAAGTACGGTAGACTATATAGGAGCCGTACAGGGAATCCCTGTCTGCTTTGACGCAAAAGAATGCAAGTCGGATACTTTTCCGCTTCAAAATATTCACAGACATCAGCTGGATTTCATGAGAGATTTTGAAGAACAGGATGGGATTTCTTTCTTCCTTATCTATTTTTCCACAAGGAATGAATATTATTATCTGACTCTCGATCTGGCTGAATCGTTCTGGGAGAGGGGAGCGAATTTTAATGGCAGGAAGAGCTTTCGAATCAATGAACTGGATTCGGATTATTTTTTTGAGTCAGAGAGCGATGCCATGGTTCCATATCTAGACATGATACAGAAAGATCTTGACCGGAGATGCGGGGATGTCTGATGCAGACCGGATTTTTTTGACACTCATATCCTATATATGGTATAATTCAGATTGTTTAATATAGTAGCATGATAACGCATTAGCACGCTAAAGTAAAACTATGGAGATGATATGAATAAGTTATTACATATCCCTGAAGGTTACAGAGATATTTACAGAGAGGAATGTAAAAGACGGCAGGTCATCAGGGACAGGCTGATGAACACTCTGTCATTGTACGGTTATGATGAGATCGTAACGCCCACAGTCGAATATTTCGATATATTCGGAAAAGAGATCGGTACTACTCCTTCAAGAGAACTGTATAAATTCTTTGACAGAGAAGGAAATACCATAGTGCTTCGTCCGGATTTCACGCCTAGCGTAGCGAGGGCGGCATCCACATACTTTAATGATGAGAAAAGACCGGGACGTTTCTCATATCAGGGCTCTGTCTTTCATAATAATGACCAGAACCAGGGCCGTCTCAGAGAATACACTCAGATCGGGGCAGAGCTTATAGGAAATGGTTCCATAGATGAAGACGCTGAGATTATAAGCCTTGTATCTCGTATGATCCATTCTGCCGGAATTAATGATTTCAGGATAAGTCTGTCACATTCAGGTATATTCGGAGTTCTTATAAGAGAGGCCGGTCTGAATGATGATGATGCCTTTGAGTGTGAGAATCTTATAAGGAACAGAAATTTCTTCGGTCTGAGAGAATTTTTGAAATCCAAAAACATTAGCGATAAGATTATGGAACTCTTTAATATATTCAAGCCTTCAGGCTCGGAAGATGAGATTGATTCTTACCTTTCTCTGGCAGCAGATTATCCGGATCTCAGTTCTTATTTATCACATCTTTTAGAATTAAAGGAACTACTAAAAATATACGGCTGCTCGAGACATGTGTCATTTGATTTCGGACAAATAAAGAGCTTCAGCTACTATACAGGCATTATTTTTTCAGCATATACCTACGGCAGCGGAGAAGCTATATTAAGAGGCGGCAGATATGACAGCCTTCTCCATGAATTCGGCAGAAATTCACCCGCCATTGGTTTTGCTTTTTCACTTGATCTTCTTATCAGTGCGATCGAAAGACAACAAATCCCGGTAAAAATAAATGACGGCAAGACCGTAATAATATATACCGAAGAAAGAAAAGAAGATGCCATTAAAAAAGCCGATGAGCTGAGAGACAAAGGTATTCCGGCAGAAATTGTTCTGGCTGAATCGGACAGCTTATTTAATGAGATAAAATCAGAATACACGGATTCTGATTTTATAGTAATGAGAGGAATGAAATGAAAGACAGATATCTGACGATTGCTCTTGGCAAGGGAAGACTGGCAAAATCCGCAATGAAGGCTTTTGATCTTATAGGTCTTCCCTGTGATGAGATGAAAAATGATACCAGGAAGCTGATTTTTACAAATGATGAGAAAAAAGTCAGGTTCTTTCTTGCAAAAGGACCTGATGTTCCGACTTATGTGGAATACGGAGCTGCCGATATCGGCATAGTCGGAGAAGATACCATACTTGAAGAGAACAGAAATATTTACGAGGTTCTTGATCTCGGATTCGGAAAATGCAATATGTGCATAGCCGGTCCAAAAAGTTCCGCTGAGCTTCTGAAACACAGGGAGATGATAAGGGTCGCCACGAAATATCCCAGGATAGCCCGTGACTATTTTTACAACAAGAAGCACCAGACAGTTGAGATAATAAAACTGAACGGTTCAATAGAACTTGCTCCGATCGTAGGACTTTCCGAAGTAATATGTGATATAGTTGAGACCGGTACCACACTCAGAGAGAACGGTCTTGAAGTCCTTGAGACCGTATGTCCCTTAAGTGCGCGAATGGTTGTAAATCAGGTATCGATGAGGATGGAAGATGAGCGTATTACAAAAATAATACGTGATATGGAGCAGGCTGTAAAATCTCTGGCCTGAATATTTTAATGAAGGAGAAAAAATGAAAAAGGTACATATTGATGACAGCACAAGAAAGGATATTCTTAAAAATCTTTTAAAGAGGAGTCCTTCAAGTTATTCAGAATACGAAGCTGCCGTACAGGAAATAATCAATAACGTAAAAGAAAACGGCGACCAGGCTCTTTTTGATTACGCAAAAAAATTTGATCATGTGGAACTTACAAAAGAGAATATAAGAGTAAGTGATGAGGAGATAGAAAACGCATATAAGCTCGTGGATCCGTCGCTTATTCGTGTGATAAGGAAAGCTCTTTCACATATAAGGACATTTCATGAGAAGGAGCTTCAGAACAGCTGGTTTACTACAGATAAGGGCATTATTCTCGGTCAGAGAGTGACTCCTGTCGAGCACGCAGGCGTATATGTGCCTGGCGGAAAAGCCGTATATCCCTCATCCGTCCTTATGAATGTGGTTCCTGCAAAGACAGCAGGTGTCCCTGATATTGTGATGATCACTCCGGCTCAAAGTGACGGAACGGTATATCCTTCTACTCTTGTGGCTGCTCATGAAGCCGGTGTAGACAGAATTTACAAGTCGGGCGGTGCTCAGGCCATAGCAGCTCTTGCCTATGGAACAGAATCCATTCCCAAGGTGGATAAGATCGTAGGTCCCGGAAACATCTACGTAGCGCTTGCAAAAAAAGCAGTATTCGGCGTCGTATCGATTGATTCCATCGCAGGACCGAGTGAGGTCATGGTACTCTGCGACGAAACGGCTAATCCTCATTTTGTAGCTGCGGACCTTTTGTCACAGGCTGAGCATGATGAGATGGCGTCAGCTATACTCGTGACGACATCGGAGACTTTTGCAGACAAGGTATATGAAGAGATCAAAGGTTATCTTCCGAAACTCTCAAGACGCGATATAATTCAAAAATCACTTGATAATTACGGATATCTTCTGATATGCGACAATATTGACGACGCTATTGATACCGTAAACGAGATAGCATCAGAACACCTTGAGATAGTAACCAGGGATCCGTGGGAGACAATGACACATATTAAAAATGCCGGAGCCATGTTCCTTGGTGAATATTCAAGCGAACCGCTCGGAGATTATTTCGCCGGTCCAAACCATGTTCTTCCTACCAACGGAACCGCAAAATTCTTCTCCGCTCTTTCGGTAGATCAGTTTATAAAGAAGTCATCAGTAATATCTTATTCAAAAGACGCGCTTCATGATATCTATAAAGACGTGATTGAATTTGCTGAATGCGAGAAGCTGACGGCGCATGCAAATTCCATAAGAGTAAGATTCGAAGATGAAAATAAGTGATTTTTTTCACATGAGGTTTTATTATGGATCGAATTGCCACTATTAAAAGAAAAACAAACGAGACAAATATCGATGTGACATTAAATCTGGATGGAAAGGGTAAATCCTCCATTGATACCGGTATAGGTTTCTTTGATCATATGCTGTCAGCCTTCTCAAGACACGGACTCTTTGACCTCGATGTAAAATGTACAGGGGATCTGAACGTAGACTGCCACCATACTATTGAGGATACAGGCATTGTCATAGGTCAGGCCATAAGGGAAGCTCTCGGATCAAAGGCCGGTATCAGAAGATACGGTTCATCTGTCCTTCCTATGGATGAGACGCTTATTATGTGTGCCGTAGATCTTTGCGACAGGCCTTATCTTGTCTTTGACGAGACCTTTAACGTGCCGTCAGTGGGTGGTTTTGATACGGAAATGACAAAAGAATTTTTCTATGCCCTTTCATACAGCGCTATGATGAACCTCCATCTGCGCGAGATATCCGGAGAGAATGCTCACCATATCATAGAAGCAAGCTTCAAGGCTTTCTCAAAGGCTCTTATGGAAGCCGTATCTATAGATGAAAGGATATCCGGAGTGCTTTCGACAAAGGGGGCGCTCTGATGAAAGTCCATACATATAAGCTTCCTGATCCTGCCTTTTCATGGGATGACCTGAAAACTGATACGTTTGGTCTTGTCCCTGTTATTGTGCAGGATGAAAAAACCATGGAAGTAAGGATGCTTGCCTACATGAATGAAGAGTCATTTAATATGACTATTAAAACCGGGAGAATGACTTATTTTTCCAGATCAAGGAAGGAGCTTTGGGTAAAAGGACTCACAAGCGGAAACATCCAGTATGTAAAAAGTCTGGTCGCAGACTGCGATAAAGATACGATCCTTGCAGCTGTCTATCAGGAAGGCGATGTATCATGCCATACAGGAAGCAGGACTTGTTTTTTCAATAAGATCACATCTCTTCCCGAAGATGAATCCGCTCAAAATAAAGCAGTCCAATCTCCCTGGAGTGAGAAATGAATAATGAAAAAAAAGCAGTAGTTACAAGGCTTGCGGTAAATGGTCTTGATATCAGATTTCTTTTTATTATGTCTGATATAAGACACGCTGATTCTATTACTGCAGAGCCTGTGGATTCAGATCCTGTAGGTACTGTTTATGCTGCAAGAATAACGGATCTGATTGCTTCTCCGTCTGCTGCATTTGCATCTATTAAGGATAACGAGAATGCTTTTATCTCCGGAAGCGAGCTTAATAAAGCAATAATTCTTCACGGAGACCGGAAAAAAATTACGGGAAGTACAATTCTTGCATCAAAGAAAAGGGAAAAGGTCAAAGGTAAATATGTGACACTGTCTTCGGAGATTTCACTTCACAGCAGACATCTTATCTTAATAAATAAGCCTGGAGGTCTTCATATCTCAAAAAAGACAGGTAAAGAAGATCATATAAAACTAAAGTACGGGCTGGAGAATCTGGTTCCTCACGACATGACAGTAATTACAAGGACTGATGCAGCTGATGTTTCTACTGATTATTTAAAAAATGAATGCTCGGATCTTTTATTTCAATACAGAGACCTTTTGAAAAAAGCTGCCACATCAGCTGATTCATCTGTTATATATCGTCCTTTGGGAATCGTATCGGATCTTGCTCTCCATCTGACATCAAATGATGCTTCGGAGATAATTTCAGATGACAAAGAATTTATAGAAGAATACAAACGGCATAAGGCCTCTCTTCCTCTTCGCGAATACAAAGATGACTATCCTCTGAAAAAACTCTATTGCCTGCAAAGCGTTCTGGATCATGCCGGAGACAGGATAGTGCATCTAAAGAGCGGGGCTGATATTGTAATTGACGAGACAGAGGCCATGAATGTCATTGACGTGAATACAGCCTGTCATGTTTCAAAGGGCAGCCGTTATGAGGATTTTCTTGCTGTAAACAAAGAAGCAGCAGAAGAGATAGCGAGACAGATGAAAATAAGAAATCTGTCGGGAATAATCATTGTGGATTTTCTGAAGATGAGAGATTCTTCTGATGAAGAGAAGATAATTGATTTGATGAAAGATCTTACAAGAGAAGACTGGTTTCATGTGGATGTGATTGGATTTACAAAACTCGGCCTTCTGGAGATGACCAGAAAAAAGAGACTTATGCCATTGAGTCAGTTGTTGACTCATTAAGCTTATTATGATAATATATCAAAAGTGTTCGCACGGAGAGGTTAGAAGTCTGTCAATAACTGACAGCGCCATATCCGGCGTTTTATATGGAGGTACATAATGTACGCAATAATCAAAACCGGCGGTAAGCAGTATAAGGTATCTGAAGGAGATATCCTTGCAGTAGAGAAGCTTGACAAGGAAGCCGGAGACAGTGTTACTTTTGACGAAGTTCTGGCTGTAGGTGGCGATGAGTTAAAGATCGGAAATCCTACTGTTGAGGGCGCAAGTGTTACAGCATCCGTTATGAAAAACGGTCGCGCCAAGAAGGTCACGGTTTATAAATATAAGCCGAAGACCGGATATCACAAGAAAAACGGTCACAGACAGAGTTTCACTCAGATCAGGATCGACAAGATCAACGCATAAGTGATTAAAGCGGTTATTGTAAAGAGAGACGGCAGGACAGTAAATTTAAGATGTGAAGGACATGCATATTATGATGATCCCGGACGGGATATAGTATGCGCGGCAGTATCGGTACTTGTAATCAATACCATAAATTCCATCGAGAAGTTCTGTCATTACAAGGTGAAAATGAATAGCAAAGAAGAGAGCGGATTGATTGACTGCAGTTTTCCAAAACCTCTGCCCAAAGGCGGGGAGCTTCTTATTGATTCGCTTTGTCTTGGTCTCTCACAGATTATGAACAACTACGGTGACAGTTATTTCAAATTCAAGATTTTGGAGGAATCATAATGTTAAATTTAAATCTTCAGTTTTTCGCTCATAAAAAAGGAATGGGCTCCACAAAGAACGGCCGTGATTCCGAGTCGAAGCGTCTTGGCGCTAAGAGAGCTGACGGTCAGTTCGTCAAGGCTGGCAATATCATCTATCGTCAGAGAGGTACCAGGATTCACCCGGGTCTCAATGTCATGAAGGGCGGAGATGATACTCTTTTTGCCACAGCTGACGGTATTCTTCGTTTTGAGCGCGAAGGCAGAGACAGAAAAGTAGCTTCTGTCTATCCCAAGGCAGAGTAATAATCTTGTAATATAAGACTAGGCCCGGCTGGATTCCAGTCGGGCTTTTTTTGAAGATCCTTAATAAAAGAGGTTTTGCATGAGTAATGATATAGCCAGAATAATCATAAGATCCGGAAAGGGCGGAAATGGTCACGTATCTTTCCGAAGGGAAAAGTATGTCCCCGATGGCGGTCCTGACGGTGGTGATGGCGGCAAGGGCGGAGACGTTATTTTTTTGGTGGACTCAGGTGTCAACACTCTTATTGATTTCCGTCACAGACGTAAATTCTCGGCAGGTGACGGAGAAGAAGGCAGCAAAAAAAGAATGCATGGAAAAAACGGTGCCGATCTTATCTTGAAGGTTCCGGAAGGCACTGTAATTCGTGATGCAAAGTCCGGAATGGTTATTAAAGATATGTCAGGCTCCTGCAGGAAGTATACAATTCTTCGCGGTGGCGCCGGTGGTCTTGGCAATATGCATTTCGCCACATCGACCATGCAGGCTCCGAAATACGCAAAGCCCGGCGGTGAAGCGAAGGAGATAGAAATCATTCTGGAACTTAAGCTTATTGCTGATGTTGGTCTCGTTGGTTTCCCCAACGTCGGGAAATCAACATTTCTCTCTATGGTTTCTAATGCTGAACCTAAAATAGCTAATTATCATTTCACTACATTGGAACCGGTGCTTGGTGTAGTGACTTATCCTGGAGTGCCTGAATTTGTCATTGCTGATATTCCGGGCCTTATTGAGGGGGCTTCTACAGGCATAGGTCTTGGTCATGAGTTTTTACGTCATATCGAAAGAACCAGGGTTCTTATTCATATGGTCGATGGTGCGTCTCTGGAGGGACGTGATCCCGTTTCTGATATAAATGTCATAAATTCTGAGCTTTTACGTTACGATAAGAAATTGACTGAAAAGCCTCAGATCATTGCTCTGAATAAAATGGATGCCTGCGAGGATAAGGATGCCGTCGTAAAGAGGGTAGAAACAGAATTTGCCGGCAGAAATTTTAAGGTTATGACTCTTTCAGCTGCAGAAAATAAGGGAATAAAAGAAGTATTATTTGCTTCTTACGAATTATTAAAGTCTCTGCCGAAAGAAACCGAATATTTTGAATCCGAGACCGAGCCCGTAAATGAAGATGAAAAAACAGAGAGTATCTCTGTCTATAAGAATTCTGACGGTTCATATACAGTTGAAGGTCCTAAGATCGATAAGATGCTTGGATATACTCATCTTGAATCTGAAAAGGGATTTGCCTTCTTCCAGCGTTTTCTGAAAGAGCAGGGCATTAACAAAAGACTTGAGGATCTTGGCATTCGTGATGGTGATACTGTCATACTTGGCGGAGAGAGTTTCGAATACTACTCGTCATAAAAAATTTTCTGAAAGGAAAGCAGATGAACAATAAAGAGAGAGCATATCTTACAGGACTTGCCGCGAATGAACCTACTATTTTTCAGCTTGGAAAGAATGGGCTTACGCCTGAATTTACTGCAGCTATCGATGAAGCGCTTGCAGCCAGAGAACTGGTAAAATTCTCGGTTCTGAAAAATTGCATGGAAGATCCTCATGAAATTGCTGACACTGTAGCAGGCCGCACAAGGTCTAAGGTGGTTCGTGTAATAGGCAGAAAGATTATTCTTTATCGCCCGGCTAAAGAGCCAAAAATAAAATTAATGTAAACTGAATGGAGAAATGAAATGCGACACGTAGAAAAGACAATAGTTCTTTATGGCGGTACCTTTCATCCTTTCCATACCGGTCACAGGCAGATGATCCTATCATGTTTCAACGAGCTGAATCCTGATGAAATATGGATAATTCCGGCAGGTATTCCGCCTCATAAGAAGATGTACGATGAAATTCCATCAGATGACAGAATACAGATAATAAGACGTTCTGTTTTTGACCTTCCTTATGTAAGGATCCTTGATTTGGAATGTAGAAGACCTGAGAAGAGCTATACTTATGAAACGTTGAGATTTCTGTCAGAAAAGTATCCTTCATACCATTTTGTCTTTCTGATCGGCGAGGATTCTCTTGACAGTTTTGATCGATGGAAAAATCCTGATGTGATAGCTGAATTATGTTCATTTGCGGTTTGCATAAGATCTGATTCTGACAGAGAATCTTTTCGAAAGAAATGTCTTTTCCAATCTCAGAAATATAATACACGTTTTCAGCCGCTTGGAATGAAGCCTGTTGATATTTCTTCTACAGTTTTACGAGATTATCTGGCAGAAGACAATCCCAAAGCTTCGGAATACATAGCTGAATATGCATACAGATATATTAAAGAACACCATCTCTATGAGAAAAGAGCAGATTATATCATGACGATAGAAGAGATAGAAGAAGACCTGAAGAAAAAATTAAAGCCGCAGAGATATGAGCATACACTTGGAGTAATGTATACGGCATCAGCTCTCGCGATGAGATACAGCTGTCCTGTCGATAAGGCAATGTATGCGGGACTTCTCCATGACTGTGCCAAATATATGTCAGCAGAACAGCTTTTATCTTTTTCGCACGCAAATGGAATTGAGATCAAAGAGCAGGAACGAGAAAGTCCTCATCTCCTTCATGCAAAAGTAGGAGCTTATCTTGCGGGATCTCTTTATAAAATAGATGACCCTGAGATCTGTCATGCTATTTCAGTGCATACTACAGGCTGCCCGAATATGAATCTATTGGATAAAATCATATTTACAGCAGATTATATTGAACCCGGAAGGACAAAAGCCGTTAATCTTCCGGAGATCAGAAAGCAGAGTTTCATGAACATTGATCTGGCTATCTGCATGATATTAAGAGATACGTTGCTTTATCTCCAGAATAAAGGTGCTGAGATTGATGATACTACAGAAAAAACATATGAATTTTACAAAAATATTAATGACTCTGCGATGAGAAAACTGTCAACTACCCTGACCTACGGCTAACGCCTTAGAGGTCGGAGTTTGTAAAAGCTCTAATTGACTAGCCTAAGTTTTTAGAAAACTACGTTATTTATGTTAGCACACCTATGGATGATTCCCAAGTCTGTAGCAACTGTGGAGGCTCTGTAAACAGTTCTGATGGGTAGGAACAGTCAACCTCAAGTGGTCGATTACGACAAGCATTAATAACATTGGCGAAGGGAAACAAACTTTCACACGAAAGGGATACCTCTTGCGAGTAGGTATCAAAGGTAAATTAATGAAACAAGGAAACAGAGTTTTTGTACTCAATATGCGAGGCGAACCGCTTATGCCTTGCAGTCAAAGAAAAGCGAGAATCCTTCTAAAAGAAGGTAAGGCGGTAATTAACAAATACAATCCTTTTACTATTCAGTTGATTTACGCAACTGGAGAAACAAAACAGGATTGTCATATTGGCGTAGATACGGGAGCCAAACATATTGGTATCGCTGTTACGTCAGAGGACAAGGTGTTCTACAAGGCAGAAGTAGAATTAAGGCAGGACGTCAGCTCTAATCTTGATACTAAGCGTATTTATCGTAGAGGTCGTAGAAAACGTAAATGCAGGTATCGTAAGCCACGTTTTCTTAATCGCAAACGTACAGATAAATGGCTATCACCTAGTTTACAAAACAGGATAGATCATACATTTGCGTGGATAGACAGATTTTCTGCATTAGTACCAAAACCTATATTACATATAGAGGTTGGTAAATTTGATACAGCAAAGATGATAAATCCTGATATTCACGGTGTAGATTATCAGCATGGTCAGACATACGGTTTCTTTGATGAAAGATATTTTGTTTTTGCAAGAGATAATTATACTTGCCAAGTATGCGGTAAATCGAAAGGCAAAATTTTGCAGACACACCACATTATCTATAGCAGCAATGGCGGTACAGACAGAGTGGATAACCTCATTACGGTATGTACGGACTGTCATACATCTGCAAACCATAAAAAGGGCGGAATCCTATACGAGTGGCAGGCAAAACATAAAAAAGTAAAGCAGTATAAAGAGCCACCATTTATGAATACGCTTCGTAGAAGGATTTTCGACAAATATCCTAATGCAATCATCACTTATGGTTCAGAGACAACACCAAAGCGAAAAGAGATTGGCTTAGAGAAAACTCATTACAATGACGCGATTGCTATAAGCAGTATAACGGCTATAAAAGAAAACCCTAATGAGTGGTTACTAATAAGACAGTTTCGTAAGAAAAAGCGTTCATTACATGAATCAACTGCTCGCAAAGGACGTAAAGAGCCTAATCGTACGCAAAAGCGTAATAGAAAAAATACGCCATACTACAAAGGATTTTGGCTTAACGATAAGGTTTCTGTATTAGATCAGGTTGGTTACATTACAGGTTTTACTTCTGGCGGTGCATACATCAAAAATAAAAATGATGAATATATCACTTTGCCGGGTAAATCGTATAAGCAAGTAGGTATATCCAACTTGAGATTGTTGTCACACAATAATAATTGGCAATACATTAGAAACGCCGTGTAAATCGCAATTCATCCCGCCACCTACGTTTCACTTAGAGGTGGGGGATTTCTTGCTCACGGCTTGTTAAAATGATATTAAATTGATGCAAGCGCATTTAAAGTGCAAACTTCGTTTGCTTGCGCTTGCACTTGTAACATCACTTCGTGATGTTACATTACAGGTTGATAGTCAAACAATATTATTGCCAGCGAAAAAACGATATTTAGCTTTGAGACTATAAAAACAGCAGATGATGTATAAAAGATCCGGTTCAGACATCTGATAAATAAAGTTTCAAATATATGGAGAAAAGAGGATGGAAGAAAACAATATTTTAAAAGCTTTAGTAAATAGCCTGGAAGACAGGAAAGCTGAAGATACTGAAGTAATCGACATCAGAGAAATCTCGCCGGTTGCCGATTATTTTGTAATAGCTACAGGTTTAAGTCCGAATCATCTGAAAGCTATGCGCGATACTGTAGAAGAGGTTATGTTTAAAGCAGGTATCCATGAGAAAAGCATTGAAGGTACACAGAAATCTGCATGGATTTTAATGGATTACGGAGATATAGTAGTACATATCATGTCTAAGGAGGAGAGACAATTCTACGGACTTGAGCGTATCTGGAATGATGGAAAAATAATAAATCCATTAGAAATATGATTTCTGATGAATCCGGTTCCAATCGTTTTTTTTATTTAATGGGTTTACCTAAAGAAGCGGAAAACGCCGATGACTTTACCCAGGATATGGCAGTCATCAACAATAATGGGTTTCATATGATCATTCTCAGGTTGGAGTCTGATGTGATCCTTCTCTTTGAAAAACCTCTTGACTGTAGCTCCGTCATCCACAAGAGCGACTACAATTTCACCATTATCAGCAGTATCGGTTTCTTCAACCATAATAAGATCGCCGTCAAATATTCCGGCGTTAATCATCGAATTTCCCTGAACCTTAAGAAGATAGCATTGATTAGATGGCATGTATTCTGCAGGAACAGGGAAATAATTTTCTATATTCTCTACAGCAAGAAGCGGCAAACCGGCAGCTACATGACCTATAAGCGGAACATTTATGACCTCGCGTCTTGAAAGATTGAAATTATCATCAACTATCTCTATGGCTCTGGACTGTGACTGATCACGCCTTATATATCCGTTCTGCTCAAGTTTCTCCAGATGAACAAAGACAGACGATGTGGATTTAAGATGTACAGCCTGGCATATTTCCCTGACTGTGGGAGGATAACCCCTGTTAATGATCTGCGATTTGATAAAGTCAAGAATTTCCTTCTGTTTAGGTGTAATCTTGCCGTATGCCATATATATTGCTCCTGAAAATTTAGTATGATATGAGTGACAAATGTAGTATTAACTTTATCTGATATTTTAGCATAGTTTATTAGAGAAAGCAAACAAATATTCGTGATTTTATCTTAATATAATATATTAAAACTTCCCACATTTAATGTAACATCACAAAGTGATGTTACATAAATCATCTTAGTTGCAAGGATTCAATGAAGCCATGAGATGCACAGATGGTGGCGAGCATTGTGTTTTTCGTTGTGAGCGAGCACGCTAGCTGCGGCTCGGAAACTGTAACAGCACGAAGTGGTGT
>ONDV01000006.1 GCA_900316665.1 uncultured Lachnospiraceae bacterium | reverse complement strand
TTTCTGCGCGCTTTTGTCAGAGAGCCGCTAAAAAGCGCGTGCGAGCAAACAGAAAAACACAACTTGTGAGCCACCACTGTGACATCTCTTGGCAAAAAGAGAATGAATCCTTGCAACGAAGTTTTTCGTTGTATATGTGGGAAGTTTTTGTTTTATATCTATTCTGTTATAATAGTATGGATTATGCAAAAATCCAACACGTAAAATTTTCGTTTTTAAAGGAGAATTTATGAATCTTGGTAGGAAATCGCTGGAATCCGGTTCGGACAAACGCGAACGCAAACGTGAGCGATCCGGAAAACGCGCTGCGCTTTTTATTATAAGAAGCGTCATTGCCTTTCTTATTATATTGATCGCAGGCATCGCAGTGTTTTCATGGCTCTATGTAAAAAGACTTATCAACAAGCTGCCGGATGCGTCGACAATAGACATTTCGCCTACAGGATATTCCACAACTATCCTTGATAGCGACGGCAACAATATACAGACGCTTGCAGCTGCCGGATCCAACCGTAAATACGTTAGTCTCGACGAGATCCCCAAAAACGTCCAGAATGCATTTATCGCCATCGAGGATTCCAGATTCTGGAAGCATAACGGAGTCGATGTAAAAGGAATTTTCAGGGCAGCTGTCACAAAGCTTACTTCACACGGCAGAATGCAGGGAGCAAGCACTATTACCCAGCAGCTTCTAAAGAATAATTATTTCACTACCTGGACTGAGGAAAAAACATTCAAAGATTCTATAGAAAGAAAGATCCAGGAGCAGTATCTCGCAGTACAGCTTGAAAAAATCACAAGCAAAAAACGGATCCTTGAAAATTATCTTAATACGATAAACCTCGGTCAGAATACGCTTGGCGTAGAATCCGCGAGCGAAAGATATTTCAACAAAAATGTCTCCGATCTGAATCTTTCCGAGGCGGCTGTTATAGCAGCCATCACCCAGAATCCGTCGCGCTATAATCCCATTACAAATCCTGATGAGAACGCAAAGAGGCGGGAATCCGTCCTTTCAAAGATGCTGAAGCAGGGTCTTATCACAAAAGCCGAATATGACGAAGCTGAGAATGATGATGTCTATTCAAGAATAACTGCTACTAATAACGCTGCTGTAATAAATCAGAATAACAGCTATTTTGTCGACGCTCTGACTGACGAGGTGGCAAACGACCTGATTTCAGAAAAAGGTTATACCGACACTCAGGCTTATCAGCTGCTCTATTCAGGCGGACTGACGATCTATTCCACCCAGAACACAAAAATGCAGTCGATCATGGACGAAGAGATCAATAACCCTGACAATTATTCCTCCGGTGTCAAATATTCCTTCTCATACAGGCTCTCCGTCAAGAAACAGGACGGAACCTTCAAAAACTACAGTGAACAGACTATGCTGAAATATTATAAGCAGTTCCATTCCGGTTACACGATCAATTTCAATTCGGAAGAAGAAGCCAGAGCTGCCATAGAAAAATACAAGTCTGACATTATGGAACCAGGCGATATTATCCCGGAGGGAGGAGAGTCACTCATAATCACTCTCCAGCCCCAGATAGCAATGACTCTTATAGACCACACGACAGGCAAGGTCCTTGCCATATCGGGAGGACGCGGCGAAAAGAATGCGTCCAAGACTTTGAACCGGGCAACAGGAATCACACGTCAGCCCGGCTCCACCTTCAAGATTCTTTCCACCTACGCACCGGCTCTCGATTCCGCCGGACTTACCCTCGCATCCGTCCAGGACGATGCTCCTTATTCCTATTCCGGTGCCAACGGAAAGCAGGTCGCGAACTGGGACAATAAATACAACGGCTTCACGACTCTCCATCAGGGTATCGTTCACTCGATGAATATCGTCACTATAAAGACTCTGGCTCAGATAGGAACAGGTCTCGGCTTCCAGTATGTCCAGGATTTCGGCATATCGACGCTTGCCAGCGGAGACAATAATCAGGCTCTGGCCATCGGAGGCATCGCAAACGGTGTGACCAATCTGGAGCTGACGGACGCCTATGCCACTATTGCAGACAGCGGTCTTTATCACAAGAGTATCTTTTACACCAAAGTCACCGATCATGACGGCAATGTGATACTCGACAATACAGAGACAATGAAAACCACAAAGAAGGTTTTGAAACCTGCTACCGCATGGCTCCTCACCACCGCCATGAAAGACGTAATGACCAGCCCCATCGGCACAGGTAAATCCGCAAATCCGTCGAACGCCATAGTCGCCGGAAAGACAGGCACGACAAACGACGACAGAGACCATATCATGGAAGGATACAGCGCTTATTACACTCTGGGTGCCTGGGGCGGTTATGATGACAATACGACGCTCAGAAACGGTGCCTACGTAAATCTCATCTGGAAAAAGGTGATGGAACGCCTTCATGAAGGACTTGAAAGCAAAGATTTCGCCATGCCCGACAATATAGTCCAGGTCGAGGTATGCAAGAAATCCGGAAAACGCGCCATCCCTGGCGTCTGCGATGCTGACCCCAGGGGAAATATGGTTTATACAGAATATTTCCAGAAAGGAACAGAACCATCCGAGAGCGATACCTGTGATCATCATGTGAAAGTATCCATCTGCTCGGCATCAGGTCTCCCCTCGGGACCCTACTGTCCCGGCGATCAGGTTCAGGAAAAAGTATTTATTACCGGAGGAAGCCCCGGCACCGACGACGAACCGTATGAGATTTCCGATGATACCCTGAAGCAGACCTGCAACATCCACACATCACCGGCAAACCCTGCACCGGCGGAAGGCACGGGAACAGCAGGAACAAATAATACAGAAGCATCCGGTACCGGAAATACCGCTTCGGAAAATACCGGCGATACTAATAAAAAAACAAATTCCCCATAAAAAAAAAGACCGGCAACCGCCGGTCCTTTTTTATTCATATCAAGTCTTATCAGCTGAACCGAAGAGAGCGATCTTCGCTCTGACTTCGTCCTTGATTGCCTCTGTTCCTGGAAGGAGAAGCTTTCTGGGATCATAGCCCTTGCCCTGCTTGTCCTTACCTTCCTCGATATACTTTCTTGTAGCTGCTGCAAATACAAGCTGGCACTCTGTATTGACATTGACCTTTGATACACCGAGAGTAATAGCCTTCTTAACCTGCTCATCAGGGATTCCTGAACCGCCGTGAAGTACGAGAGGCATATCTCCGACCTTCTTTGAAATCTTGTCAAGAGTCTCAAAGGAAAGTCCCTGCCAGTTTGCGGGATAGATACCGTGAATATTACCGATGCCGGCAGCAAGCATATCTACGCCGAGATCAGCAATTCTCTTGCACTCATCGGGATCAGCGCACTCGCCCATTCCGACTACTCCGTCTTCTTCTCCGCCGATGGCTCCAACTTCTGCCTCGATCGACATTCCATTATCATGAGCCAGCTTTACAAGCTCTGTTGTCTTCTCAACATTCTCATCGATAGGATATGCAGAACCGTCAAACATGATTGATGAGAATCCAACCTCAACACACTTCTTTGCTCCGTCATATGTGCCGTGATCAAGGTGAAGTGCTACAGGAACAGTAATTCCAAGACTCTTGTCCATAGCCTTTACCATTGCTGCCACGGTAGCAAAACCTGTCATGTACTTTCCTGCTCCCTCTGATACACCCAGGATAACCGGGCTCTTCAGTTCCTCGGCAGTCAGGAGAATGGCTTTTGTCCATTCCAGATTGTTGATATTGAACTGACCTACTGCGTAATGTCCCGCCTTGGCCTTCTTAAGCATCTCTGTAGCTGATACGATCATATGCGTCTCCTTCCAGAATAAATAAATACACTTCTCCGGTACAAGCCCGGACTTTAGTTATTATAGCTTATGGAGCTGTCGTGTTCAACCATTATATCTAATGCCTTGTGTTCGTTTTTCACAAGGGACTCGGAAGCCTTGCCGCCGAATTCTCCATCCGTAGTCCACGGAACCTCTTCTGTTGACTTGAATCTGATCTCAGAAGTCTGAAAAGAATAGAGCATCTCCGAATCTCTCCTGCCTGTGGTCAGACAATTCAATATCTCAGACATCTCTATTGGATTTCTGGGATTCCTTATCAATGTCACTTCAAAGAGACCGTCAGATAGATCCACATCACCTGAGATAATGGATCGGAAGCCGCCTACAGACTTGGAATTTGTCACCATGCCATATATGAATTCATCGTAGAGGACATTGCCGTCATATTCGACTTGCATGGAATATGAAGGAATATCCCGGAGCTGCTTTATTCCTTCAAGGATATATGCCGCTCTTCCGAACATATTCTTCATATCCTGGCTGGTCTGATAGGATACCTCGGTAAAGACGCCGAAGGCCGCCACATATACAAAATTTCTTGAATTAAGTTTGCCTACATCGATGGGATATGGTCTTCCGCATATGGCGATCTCAGCTGCATGGATCATATCCTTGTCTATACCGAGACTGCTGCCGAAATCGTTAGTAGAGCCCGCGGGAATATAACCAATCGGCACTTTTATTCTTGACCGCATCATGCCTGTCACAGCCTCATCCAATGTGCCGTCGCCGCCGCTTACTATTATTCTGTCAAACTCACACGCCCGGTCCGCTACGACTTCCGTACAGTCTCCTCTGGCCTGAGTTGTGTGAACAGTAACATCAAAATTGTTTTTTACCATAATATCCAAAATATCCGCCAGGGAGCTTTTTATCTGCTCTCTGCCGGATCTCGGATTGAATATGAAGAGAAGTTTTTTCATAAATCTCCTGATTCCATTCAATGATCAAAAGAAAATTATTCTGTAAGAAATTTTTCTATTTCATCGACCGCCCTGGATTCATCATCGCCTTCGGCGACAATGGTCACATGAACACCGGGCGCCAGCACCAGACTCATCATGCCCATTATGCTTTTAGCATTGACTTTCTTGTTATCCATTTCGAAATAGACCTGGCTATCGAAGCGGTTTGCCAGCTGAACCAGATGTGCAATCGGTGTTGCTTCCGCTGAATCTGTCATCCTGACTACGACTTCTTTTTCCATAAATCTCTTTCCTCCTCTTTTCTGATACCATCAGCAATCTCTCTTATCCGCCTGAGTCTGTGGTTTACACCCGACTTTCCTACCGGCGGATCAAGCAATTTGCCAAGTTCCTTTAACGGCATATCCGGATGAGCCAGCCTCACAGCAGCTGTCTCACGCAGCTTCTCCGGAAGAGAACCCATGATTCCCGCGTCTTTTATTAGCATTATATCACGGACTTCTCTTACTGCGGCATCAACCATCTTACCGATATTGGCTGTCTCGCAGTTCACCTTGCGGTTCACTGCATTTTTCATATCCTTCTCGACTCTGACATTTTCAAATGCCATCATCGTAACCGGCGCTTCCATGATCTTCAGCATGTCGGATATATCATCCGCATCCTTTAGATATACTACATTCCTGCCCTGCCTTGCAACTGTCTTCGGAGATAAATCAAAACTTCTCATAACATCGCATATAAGCTTAGCCTGGGCACTGCTTTTTGTCACTATTTCAAAATGATATCCCTTTTCCGGATCCGTTATCGACCCGGCAGACAGAAAGGCTGCTCTCATATAAGCTCTTCTGCAGCATGGCTGCATCAGGATCAGCCTGTCGACCGTACCATCATCCATGCCGTCTGCTTTTATCATTCTGATAAAATCTTCTGCAGTCTCTCCTCTTATAATAACAGAATCAGATGATACATAGATATCACGGTTAACTATGTTAATAGTTTTTTTCAATAATGTAAAGTATTTTTTAATTACTCCATCTCTATCAGTACGTACTGCCGCCTCCCAGGTTCCGTCTCCGGCGACTGAACCAAAAAAGGAAAAAAATCCGGCGAGTTCGGCTATTCTGCAATGTCTCGCGCTGCTTATCCTGTTCAGCAGCTCTTCTCTAACCTTGCCTGAATATGACATATATTATTTACCGATCTTTTTATCTTTATCAATATCCCTGTGTTCTATCTTCAGTCCGAACATGGAATCATCCTTCATAAGCCTTCCATATATCTCGTTTGCCAGAGTCACCGACCTGTGTCTGCCCCCTGTGCATCCTATGGCTATCACCAGAGAATTCTTGCCTTCCTTTATATAATTCGGGATCAGAAATCTTAAAAGATCTTCCGTCTTTTCAAGAAAAGTATTGGCTTCAGGAAACTGCATCACATAATTTCTGATCTCCGGCTCATTGCCGTTATGAGGTCTCAGTTCTTTTATATAGAAAGGATTTGGCAGAAATCTGACATCAAACACCAGATCGGCATCCTGGGGTATACCATACTTAAATCCGAATGACAGGACAAGGATATTCATATTCTTGTATGACTGATCGTCTACAAAAATTTTCTTAAGTTCCGCCTTCAGCTCCCGCGTAAGGAGATGACTGGTATCAATAATATAATCTGCCTTTTCCTTCAGAAACTCTGTGGCAGTCCTCTCTTCTTTTATGCTTTCCTCTACTCTCTCATTCCCTGACAGAGGGTGAACACGCCTCGTCTCCTTATATCGTCTGACCAATGTTTGATCATCTGCATCAAGATAAAGGATCGTACATTTCTTTCCATCCTGCTCCAGCTCATCAAGAATATTCTTCAGATGACTGAGTTTTTCACCGGAACGGATATCTATTCCTACTGCGACCTTCTTTTTCTGCATGGGGTCATTTGCCATGAGGTCCATAAAACTTTTAAGGAGAGGAACCGGCAGATTATCCACACAGTCATAGCCCAGATCCTCAAGGATCTTGAATGCCGTACTCTTGCCTGATCCTGACATGCCGGTCAAAAGGAGCAAATTGTTCATAGCGTTCTCCTTCCTATAAAAACTCTCCTGTCATTATAACCTCCGGTTCAAGCGTTACACCTGAATCTTCCCTGACCTTTGAAATCACCTCGTTTATTAAAGTCCTTACATCACCGGCCGTTGCATTGCCAAGGTTTATTATAAAACCGCAATGCTTTTCGGACACACATGCGCCGCCTACCCTGTAGCCTTTAAGACCGCTGTCTTCTATAAGCTTGCCGGCAAAATATCCTTCCGGACGTTTGAATGTGCTGCCGGCACTAGGATGCTCCAGCGGCTGTTTGTCGCGTCTCTTCTGATTCAGCTCCCGCATGCGGGCTTTAATATTTTTCTCATCGCCGAACTCAAGGACGAGATCAACGCCGGTAATGAGTTCTTTCCTGTCAGAGAATGTACTCTTTCTGTAGCCAAATTCCAGTTCATCTCTCTTATATCTTCTTTTCTCGCCATCGGGAGTGAGTGTATATACAGCCTCCACTATGTCGCCCGTCTCTCTTCCGTAAGCTCCGGCATTCATCCGAAGAGCCCCGCCGATAGTACCGGGGATACCGGAAAGCTCTTCCATTCCGCTAAGCGAGCTGTCTGCTGCGATCCTGCTCACCCTGGAAAGCATGGCGCCGGCATCAGCATAAATATGATTCTCATTCACATTTACAGTCTTAAGCCGCACTGTGCTTATCACAGCACCGGGTATTCCCAGATCACCTACCAGGAGATTTGACCCGTTTCCGATTATCATATAAGGAATGCCGTTATTATATAGAATCTCTGATACCTTTGAAAGATCTCCGGATCCAGGCTCAATATATACCTCCGCCGGACCCCCGACCCGCATGGTCGTATGACCAGCCATCGGCTCTTCCAGGCTGGATTTCCCATCTGCCACTGCCGATAAAAGCTCACGTTTCAGACTGTCCGTGACGGCATCCGTCCTCTTTCTTAAAGATGTCTTCATATATGAGCATCCTTCAAAAACGCTATATATCCTCTGTATGCCTCATAGAGATCCACCTTTGAAATGATCTCCCAGGGAGCATGCATGGAAAGCACGGCTACTCCGCTGTCTATCACATTCATGCCGTAATTTCCGAGAATGTAAGCTATTGTTCCGCCGCCTCCCTTGTCTACCTTGCCAAGCTCTGCCGTCTGGAAGCAGACATCGTTTTTGTCGAAGACCTGACGGACACATGCCATATATTCAGCTGAGGCATCGTTCGATCCGCTCTTTCCTCTTGCGCCTGTGTACTTATTTATTACTATGCCTCTTCCCATATAGGATGCATTCTTCTTTTCAAATGCGTCAGCATATGTGGGATCAAAAGCAGCGCTTACATCAGATGAGAGGGCTCTTGAATTTCTAAGGGCTCTTCTTACAGACAATGCTGAATCGTCGCCTGTAAGAGCGCAGAGCTCAGCTACCGTATCCTCGAAAAATTCCGAATGCATTCCTGTCGCGCCGACTGAACCTATCTCTTCCTTGTCCACAAGGAGGCAGGCATAGGTCTCGACTCCCGGCTCGGTATCAAGGATAGCTCTGAATGATGGATATGCGCATACCTTGTCATCATGACCGTAACCCATTATCATACTTCTGTCTAATCCAAAATCTCTGGCAGGACCGGCAGGTATGACCTCTATCTCAGCGGAGAGGAAATCCTCTTCCTCTATATCGTATTTCTCTTTCAAAAGAGCAAGGACATTTTTCTTTACAAGATCCTTCTCGTCCTTATCTTTTGAACTCATGGGTTCCGAACCGAAAAGTACATCCAGATCCTCGCCCTCAACTACCTTTGAGCCTTTCTTTTCCATCTGATCGCCTGCCAGATGGATCAGAAGATCTGATACTCCGAATACCGGATCACCTTCATTTTCTCCGAGATTTACATTGATCGTGGTGCCGTCTTTTTTCACTATCACACCGTGAAGAGCCATGGGAAGAGTCACCCACTGATACTTCTTTATACCTCCGTAGTAATGAGTATCAAGAAGGGCTATATCAGTATCCTCATAAAGCGGATTCTGTTTCAGATCAAGTCTGGGGCTGTCTATATGGGCTCCGAGTATGGTGAGACCGTTTGAGATCGGCTTCTCTCCGATCGTAAAAAGCGCTATGGCCTTTTTCCTGTTTACTCTGTAGACTCTGTCACCTGGTTTCAGGGGATTTTTTTCTTTTATTATCTCATCAAGATTTTTAAATCCTTTTTTCTCTGCTTCTTCAGCAAAGAAAGCTGTGCATTCACGCTCAGTCTTATGTCCGGACAGGAATTCCCTATAATCAGAAGCGAACTTCATCAGGTCATCTCTCCTGCTGCCGTCAGAATATTTTTTCCATGCATTTGGTCTTTCCATTATTTTGTCTCGTCCTTTCTTCTTATATTTTGATGATATAAATAATTACACTGACAAGATATGAGTGCAAAAATATCTCTTTTTTCTCAATTTATCCCAGAATGATCATTTCTCACCGAAGCGTCCGCCGGATGTTATGTTCTCCTGCACTCTTCTATAGAGTTCCTGCGCCGCGTTATATCCCATCTTCTTCTGTCTGTGGTTTACGGCAGCGGTCTCGCATATTACGGCCAGGTTTCTGCCCGGGCGGATAGGAAGGCTGTGGCAGACTACCTGCTTGCCAAGGATCTCTGTATATTCGTCATTGAGTCCCAGCCTGTCATATTCAGTGCCTGATTCCCATTCCTGCAGCCTTATCACCAGATCTATTCTCTGCCTCTCCTTTACGCACTCTACTCCGTAAAGCGATTTCACATCGATTATTCCTATTCCGCGAAGCTCTATAAGATATTTCGTTGTCGCCGGACTTGTGCCCATAAGAGTATTTTCATTTATCTTTCTGATCTCAACCACATCATCGGCCACCAGTCTGTGTCCACGTCTTATAAGCTCAAGCGCTGCCTCTGATTTTCCGATCCCGGACTCTCCTATTATCAGAAGTCCCTCGCCGTATACATCCACGAGCACCCCGTGAATAGTCTTCATGGGAGCCAGAGCTTCTCCAAGAGTATAGATAAGCTCCGCCATAAACTCCGAAGTACCTCTGTCCGTTCCCAGAAGCGGCACATTATATTTGTAAGCAATATCCAGCACATAGGGCTCCGGCTCGAATCCCCGGCAATAGATGACGCCCGGCAGCTGATGGGAGAAAAATTCATCATAGACTTTTATTTTTTCCTGCTCGCTTTTTGTATCCATATAAGCATGCTCTACTGAACCTATAAGCTGAAGTCTGTCCTTTTCGAAATGCTCATAGAATCCGTTCAGCTGAAGAGCAGGTCTGTTGATATCCGGAATAATAACCTTGTGTTCGGACAGATCCATCTTGCTTGTGAAATTCTTAAGTCCCATGCGTTCTGCAATTTTAGATAATTTTGCGCCAGCCATAATGCTCCTTCCTGTAGATTTATCTTTCTCTCTTATGCCGTTCTTTTTTCGACCGGATCAGAATTTTCCTGTCTCAGAAAGCATTGTACCACATCCGTAAAAAAGTATGCAGTCAGCACTATCCTGCCCGGATAAGAAAATCAGTCCGATCCTTTGCCATGAAGATAATCATAAACTGCATTTGCTGCAGCAGAATTCATACCCGGCACAGATGCTATCTCCTCTGCAGTCGCTTTTTTCAGGTCATCTGCGGAAATGAAATGCCCCATAAGAGCCAGCCTTCTCTTCTCGCCAATGCCAGGTATATCATCAAGAAATGAGTGATACGCATTCTTGCTTCGGAGAGACTTATGATATGTGATCGCAAAGCGGTGCGCTTCATCCTGAAGTCTTGTGATCAGTCTGAATGCGTCGCTTCCCGTATCTATAGGAAGCTCTTCAGAGTGATAGTAAAGACCTCTGGTTCTGTGTCTGTCATCCTTTACCATTCCACATACGGGGATATCAAGTCCCAGCTGCTTCAGAACATCCTCGGCG
Organism: uncultured Lachnospiraceae bacterium; assembly: GCA_900316665.1. Lineage (GTDB taxonomy): Bacteria > Bacillota > Clostridia > Lachnospirales > Lachnospiraceae > Lachnocurva. The sequence continues at coordinate 68,406 of ONDV01000006.1, read as the reverse complement.
ATATTCACCTGGCCTTTTCCGCCGTCCATCATTATTATATCCGGAAATCTGGTAAAAGATCCGCTCTCGGTTCCGAGTCCCTGTTTTTTCAGTTCTTCTATCTCTTCGAGACCGTGTGTGAATCTTCTGGTCAGAACTTCCCTCATGGAAGCGTAATCATTCGGGCCCTTTACCGTCTTTATCCTGAATTTCCTGTAATCATTCCTTAAAGGTCTGCCGTTTTCAAAGACAACCATTGAACCTACAGACTGATATCCGTTTGTATTGGATATATCATACGCTTCCATGCGCTTTGCGCCTTCCGCGCCTATGAGAGACGCCAGCTCCCGCATGGCGCCCTCAGTCCTCTTCTCGTCTTTCTTTATTCTGTCTCTGTCCTGATTCAGAACTATCTCGGCATTTTTTCCGGCAAGTTGCAAAAGCTTTGCCTTCTGTCCTCTTTTCGGTACTCTGATGTGGACAGAACCCTGTCTTTTATCAGCCAGCCATTCCTCATAAAGGTCCATGTTCTCCGGCTCGCATGGAAGATATATCTCATTTGGTATAAAAGGCGTCCCTGAATAGAACTGCTGGAGGAAAGCCTCTGTGATTTCCCCGTCAGTATCATCCGGCGAGACAGACAGGAAGAAATGATCCCTTCCTATCATTCTCCCACTTCGCACGAAAAATACTTGAATGACAGCATCATTTCCTTCGCGGGCTATTGCTATGATATCCTGATCATCGCTGTCAGTCCGGGTGATCTTCTGTTTCTCAACACATGATTTTACGGCATTGATAAGATCCCTGTATCCGGCTGCCTTTTCAAAATCAAGAGCATCCGATGCTTCCTGCATTTCGCTTGTCAGTCTGTCTATTACAGGCTTATCGTTTCCTTTCAGAAATTCCAGAGCCTGATCTACATTTACTTTGTATTCCTCCGGTGACACAAGTCCTGTACATACGCCCCGGCACTGCTTCATATGGTAGTTCAGACAAGGTCTTCCCTTACCGATCGATTCCGGAAATTTTCTGTTGCAGGTTCTCAGATGAAATACCTTCTGCACGAGATCTATAGTCTCTCTCACAGCATTACCGCTGGTAAAGGGTCCGAAATATCTGCTCTTGTCTCTTATCATGCGGCGTGCAAAAATGACTCTGGGGTATTCCTCACCCAGAGTCACCTTTATATAAGGATAAGTCTTATCGTCCCGGAGCATGGTATTATATCTGGGTCTGTGTTCCTTTATCAGGTTACATTCCAGAATCAGTGCCTCAAGCTCCGAATCAGTCACGATGTATTCGAAATGATCAATATGTTCGACCATTCTCTGTTTCTTTATGCCCTCATCGTGACTGGCCTGAAAATATTGATGAACACGTTTCGTAAGGCTCTTGGCTTTCCCGATATAAATAATCGTGTCAGACCTGTCCCTCATTATATATACTCCCGGCTGATCCGGAAGCTTTTTTAATTCTTCCTGTATATCAAACATAAATCATAAAGAACCGCTGCCCTGATCATTTCCTTTCTCAGCAGTATTCTCTCCTTCTTTCTGTCCTTCAAGGAAATCGTCCGAGTCCGGAAGTATCGTATCTTCACCGATCGATTGAGTTGCATTGCTGTCGGAGCCGGACAGCTCATTCTCTGATTCAGGTTCAGGAATGCCCTTCATTCTTCTGAAGATATCCATGAATTCCTTACCTGTGATAGTCTCTTTTCTGTAAAGATATCCGGCAATATGATCAAGAATATCACGGTTTTCTTTTAAAAGGTCAATGGCTTTCTTATGAGCTGTCTCAATTATCTCCCTGACCTCACCGTCTACATCAGCTGCCGTACGGTCTGCACATTCCATCGAGGCAGCTCCCTCCAGGTACTGGCTCTTTACGGTGGCGAGTCCCATCATTCCAAACTTATCCGACATACCGAACCTGGTAACCATATTTCTGGCTATGGATGTAGCCTGCTCTATATCATTGGCTGCGCCTGATGTGGGCGATTCAAATATCAGTTCTTCGGCTGCGCGTCCCGCCATAAAAGTAGTGATTTTGGCAAGAAGCTCGTCTTTGGTCTGAAGGAATTTTTCTTCTTCAGGCGTCTGCAGGGTATATCCAAGCGCTCCCATTGTACGCGGAACTATTGTGATCTTCTGAACAGGCTCAGAATTTCTCTGGAGAGCTGATACGAGAGCATGACCGACCTCGTGATAGGAGACGATCTTTCTCTCTTTGTCTGACATAACGCGGTCTTTCTTTTCCTTGCCGCCTACTGCCACAAGTTCAAAAGCATCAAACAGATCCGCCTGATTTACATACTTTCTGCCTTTCTTTACCGCATTGATCGCAGCTTCATTTATGATGTTAGCAAGATCGCTTCCCACCAGTCCTGCTGATGCGAGAGCAATTGCGTGAAGATCTACGGTATCGTCCATGGGCACATCTTTGGCATGAACCTTCAGAGTCTCCTCACGGCCTTTAAGGTCAGGTCTGTCTACTATAATTCTTCTGTCAAACCGTCCCGGACGAAGAAGCGCCTTGTCCAGAACCTCAGGTCTGTTCGTAGCCGCCAGGATCAATATGCCTTTTGAAGAATCGAATCCGTCCATCTCGGCCAGAAGCTGGTTCAGAGTCTGCTCTCGCTCGTCATTGCCTCCGCCGTAACGGGAATCTCTGGACTTACCTATTGCATCGATCTCATCAATAAATATGATGCAGGGAGCCTGCTTCTGAGCTTCCTTGAAGAGGTCACGAACTCTTGAAGCTCCGACTCCAACAAACATCTCTACAAAATCAGATCCGGCAAGCGAGAAGAAAGGAACTCCTGCCTCACCTGCAACAGCCTTTGCAAGTAAAGTCTTTCCTGTTCCGGGAGGACCCACGAGAAGAGCTCCCTTTGGAAGCTTTGCTCCAATCTCTGTGTATTTTCTCGGATTATGAAGAAAATCAACGACTTCCTGCAGCGACTCCTTAGCTTCGTCCTGGCCGGCTACATCCTTGAAGGTAACACCGGTGGATTTCTCAACATAAACCTTGGCGTTGGACTTCCCTACTCCGAACATACCATCGGATCCGCCCATCCGCTTCATCAGCACACTTATTAATACCCAGAAGAGCACAAGAGGTATGACAAAGGAAAGGATATTCAGAATTACAGCGCCTGTATTTCCCTGAGTCTTTGCCTTTATTATTACGTTCTTTTTCTTCAGCAGGGGCAGAAGGTCATCATCCTGTATATAAGTCGTATAATAGGTCTTTTCTATCTCCTGCCCTGTCATCCTTGTAAGATAATTTTCAGCATTTGAATTATTGGATTTTTCTCTCTCGGATGCGTCCTTTTTCAGCTCTATCTCAATCCTGTTGCCGGTAAAAGTGACGGATTTTACATCTCCCTTTTCCACCATCTTTAAGAATTTCGTATAGGTGACTGATTCCGACAGACCGCTTGATGAATTGCTGTATATCATGCTTGTGATAAATACGGCAATTATCGTAAACAGGATGAATATAATGAGCGGCTGCTGGTGTCTGTTGCCATTTTGATTATTCTGGTTGTTATCGTTCATTCTTTTTCCTCAGGATAAATCTGACTTTTCTTACATTCAAATGGATTCATTCTTTTCAACATTCGGAATCCGCCAGCCTTTCATTTATGCCTGAACATCATCAAATTCCTTGGTGACTGATGCTGATGGAGCAGGTGTGATAAGACTCACGATCACTGTGAAGACCAGACTTACAATGAAAGCCGGGAGGAGTTCATATATATCCCAGTTTCCTCCGAGCGGACGGATGAAGAATTTCCAGATAAATATCATTATACCACCGGAGAGCATTCCTGCCAGAGCTCCATGCCTGTTTGCCCGTCTCCAAAAAAGTGCCAGAAGCATAACGGGACCGAAAGAAGCGCCGAAGCCTGCCCATGCGAAGCTGACGATCTTAAAGACGGAACTGCCGGGATCTCTTGCTATGACAATCGAGATTGCAGCTATTACAAGCACTGTAATTCTGGCGAGTCTGACTTTCTGTTTCTCGGATAGCTTCAGATGGAATACATCGACAAGGAGATTTTGTGAGAAAGAAGACGACGCAGCCAGGAGCTGTGAATCTGCAGTAGACATGGTGCAGGCCAGGATGCCGGCAAGTATTACTCCTGCTATAAGGGCTGTTATTATTCCATGCTTACTGAGAATATTTGCTATCTCAACTACAGTATTTTCAGCTTCTGATGAATTTGCGAAGCTGTCAATAACGCCCTCTTGAGACATAGCATATCCTATAAGGCCAATAAGAATTGCCGCTCCCATTGATATAAATACCCAGATCGTGGCGATCCTTCTTGACAGCTTTATTTTTTTATCATCCCTTATAGCCATGAATCTAAGGAGAATGTGCGGCATTCCGAAATATCCGAGACCCCAGGCAAGGGTTGAAACAATCGTAAGAAACGAATAAGGAGCTGACGTCTTGTTCGCGACATCAGCTGTCATGGTAAGGCTTAAATATCCCTTTACGCTTTCAGCAGATGCCATCACATTGTCCCAGCCTCCGGCTCTCATAATTCCATAGAATATCACTATGAAAAGTGCTGCCGTCATAACTATAGACTGGATCAGGTCTGTAAATGACGCCGCGAGAAATCCACCGAGCATTGTATAGAAGACAATGACAATTGCGCTTATAACCATTGCCGGAAAGTAGGGTACATTGAATAATTTAGAAAACAGCTTTCCGCATGCTGAAAAACCGCTTGCGGTATAGGGAACGAAAAAAATAAGGATCCAGATAGCGGATATTCCTACGAGAAGACCTGTTTTATCGTGAAATCTTTTCTCGAAGAAATTAGGAATGGTTATCGCTTTTATTCTCTCGGAATATCTTCTCAATCTCTTGGCTACAATGAGCCAGTTAAGGTATGTTCCTATTCCCAGTCCAAGCGCCGTCCAGAAAGGCGATGCAATACCGCTTATAAATGCAAGTCCGGGCAGCCCCATCAGAAGCCAGCTTGACATATCTGACGCCTCGGCGCTCATAGCCGTGACAATTGGTCCAAGTGTCCTTCCTCCCAGATAGAAATCGTCTGAACTCCTGTTTCTTTTTGAGAATCTGACGCCTATATAAATGATTATCGCCATGTAGGCGATAATCGCTATTGTAATTCCAATCTGAGCTGTAGTCATAATTCCTCCACTCATATCATAAGATCTTTGCCAGGAAATTCTTAAGACGGTCATTCTTCGGATGATCAAATATATCCTCCGGCGTACCGGTCTCCAATATCTTTCCGTCCGCCATGAAGACCACACGGTCTGCCACTTCTCTGGCAAATCCCATCTCATGAGTCACAACAGCCATGGTCATGCCGTCTCCTGCCAGACTCTTCATCACTTCAAGTACCTCTCCGACCATTTCAGGATCCAGAGCCGATGTGGGCTCGTCAAAAAGCATTATCTCAGGATCCATGCAGAGCGCCCTTACAATGGCAATTCTCTGCTGCTGTCCGCCTGACAGCTGAGCGGGATAAGTGTCCGCTCTGTCATCCAGATTTACTTTTTTTAGAAGTTCATGCGCTTTCTTTTCCGCCTCATCGTGCGGTTTCTTAAGAAGTACCTCAGGCGCCAGGGTCATGTTACGAAGCACTGTCATATTGGGAAAGAGATTGAAGTGCTGGAAAACCATGCCCATCTTTTGGCGGTGAAGATTTATGTCAACCCTGGAATCAGTGATATCTACGCCATCTACAAATATGTTTCCGGAAGTCGGCAGCTCGAGAAGGTTTAAGGAACGAAGCAAGGTTGATTTTCCGGAGCCTGATGGGCCGATTATTACAACCACTTCTCCCTTATCAATGTCGAGCGATACCCCGTCAAGGGCGTGGATCTTTCCTTCAAGATAATGCTTCTTCAGATTTTCGACATGGATCAGATGCTCATCTTTCATTTGCCCGGAGCCTCCTCTCCACTTTGCCCTCAATATATGTCATCAAAAGTACAATAATAAGATACATGGCTGCTACTATAAGGAGCGGCAGATATACCTGCAATGTCGTCGCTCTTATTATGTCTCCGGCCTTTGTCAGATCTCTTATTCCGACATATCCGGCTATGGATGTCTCCTTGAAGAGAGTGATGAACTCGTTCATAAGAGCCGGCAGCACATCCTTTATTACCTGAGGCACAATAATATATCTCATGGTCTGAGTATAGTTGAATCCGAGTGATCTTCCGGCTTCAAACTGTCCCTCGTCTATAGACATTATACCGCCTCTTATTATTTCAGCGACATAAGCTCCGGAATTCAGACCGAAAGCAAACATGGCGACAGGGATCCCGTTTCTCCATGAACTGAAAATCATGAAATAGCAGATAAGGAGCTGGACTACGGTAGGAGTGCCTCTTATTATCGTGATGTAGATTTTGAATATAAAGTTAAAAAATGACAGAATATAATATGATGCGTTCTTTCTGCGGCGCATCCTCTCTATGTTCTTGTCATAAGCGGCTCTTACCGCGCCCGCGACGATACCTATGATAATTCCTAAAACCGCGGCGGCCAGTGTGATGATTATTGTATTCCCGAAACCTTTCAGCAAAAGCTGCCAGCGGTCTTTCTGCAGGAACGCCTGCGAAAAGCTATCCTTAAATGACATTTTCTCATTCCTTGATATATTTAGATACTATAGAATCTATAGTGCCGTCATCCTTCAGTTCCTTAAGAGCCTTGTTGAGGTCTTTTCTAAGCGAGTCATTGCCCTTCTTCACGCAGATGGCGTACTTTTCATTGGCATAAGCGCTGTCTAAGATCTTTAGTCCTTTATTTGCCTTTACATATGCCTTTGCCGGCTCGTTATCAATGATGACACAGTCTACCTTGCCCTGCTTAAGTGCTTCCACTGCATCGGGACCGCTCTTGTATTTCACGACTGCATCTTCACCGTATCCGCCGTTTTTGGGAGAATCTGAAGCGTAAATATCGCCGGTCGTTCCCTGCTGGACACCGATCTTGTTCTTGGATGAGATATCATCTACGCTCTTTATCGGCGAATCTTCAGCTACAATTACAGACTGAACCGCATTGGCATAGCTGTCTGTAAAATCGACATTTTTCTTTCTGTCCGGGGTGACTGTCATTCCTGCCATACCGAAATCATACTTGCCCTGGGATACACCGGCGATGATGGAATCAAATTCCACATCCTCGATCTCCAGTTTCTTGCCCATCTTCTTTGCAAGAGCATTTGCAATGTCAATATCTATTCCCTTCATGGTCTTGCCGTCGACATACTCATAGGGCGGGAATGTCGCGTTTGTAGCCATGATCAGCTTGCTGCCGGATCCGGCCTTGCATGATGTGAGTGTTCCCACCGCAAGAGCGGCAGCAAGTGCAAGTCCTGCTATTTTCTTGAAATTTTTCATTTGGTCCTCCTTAAGACAAAATTGCTTTATCGCTTGTAAATTCTTCTCCGGACACCTCTTCGAATTTCTGCAGCAGATCTTCTATCGTAAGACCTGCCTTCTCTTCTCCTGAGATGTCGAATATGATCTTTCCTTCGTTCATCATAATAAGTCTGTTGCCATGAACGATGGCATCATGCATATTATGAGTGACCATAAGTGTTGTCAGATGATTTTCAGACACTATCCTGTCTGTTGTCTCAAGCACTTTTGCTGCGGTCTTGGGATCAAGCGCCGCCGTATGCTCATCGAGAAGCAGCAGTTTCGGCTTCTGCAGGGTCGCCATCAGAAGTGTCAGAGCCTGTCGCTGCCCTCCGGACAAAAGCCCGACCTTGGCCGTCAGCCTGTCCTCAAGTCCCAGGTTCAGAGTGGCAAGGGCATTTTTAAAATGCTCTTTCTCAGACTTTGTCACACCCCATCTGAAGCATGACCTGCGCTTTCCTCTTCTGGCAGCCAGTGCCATATTCTCAATTATTTCCATGTCAGCAGCCGTTCCGTTCATGGGATCCTGAAATACCCGTCCAAGATATTTCGCCCTCTTGTATTCGGAGAGAGCTGTCACATCAACTCCGTCAAGAACTATGGAACCTGTATCCACCGGCCACACACCGGCCAGAGCATTTAAGAAAGTAGACTTGCCTGCTCCGTTTCCTCCTATGACAGTTACAAAATCACCGTCATTCAAATCAATAGAGACGCCTCGGAGCGCCTTCTTCTCATTGACCGTACCGGGATTGAAAGTCTTTTTGATATCACTCACACGAAGCATTTATTTGACCTCCTTATTAGATGAACGATAAGGATGAGCCGCTTTTTCCTTCAGATATGGAACTGCCATAAATACTGCCACTATAACAGACGAGATCAGCTTCATGTCCTCGGACGGTACCTTGAACCAGAGAACCACTCCGTATATCAGGTAATAAATAATGGCTCCTGCTACAACGAATCCCATTCTCAGCATGAAATTCATCTTTTTTCCGAAAAGAGCATTTCCAATCACATCGCCTATTATTACAGCAGCAAGTCCTATAACGATGGAACCGCGTCCCATATTGATATCTGAAAATCCCTGATACTGGGCTATGAGGCCGCCGGAGAGTGCGACCAGTCCGTTTGAAAGAGCAAGAGCTATAACCTTCATTGCTCCTGTATTGATTCCCTGTGCAAGTGACATATGAGGATTGCTTCCGGTCGCTCTTATGGCGCTTCCCTGTTCGGTACCGAAGTATATGTACATAAGAATCATCACGCATACATCGAAAATGATGGCTGTTATTATTGTCTTCGGTATGTACCGAAGCGATACTATCACATGAAAATTATCTACCGACAGCGCCTTGTTGGCGCCTCCCATTATATGGAGATTTATCGAATAGAGCGCAAACTGAGTAAGTATTCCTGCAAGTATATCCGGTATGCCAAATACCGTATGCAGAAATCCTGTGATGAGACCTGCTCCGATTCCGGCGGCAAATGCGATAAGCAGAGCGACCGGCACAGGTACTCCCGACAGTATCAGCATGACTGTCACGGCTCCGCCCGTCGCGAAAGTACCGTCTACAGTCATATCAGGAAAGTTCAAAAGTTTGAAGGTCATGAAGACTCCGAGAGCCATTATGCCCCATATAAGTCCCTGCGCTATGTCTCCGGGCAGCATTCCCAGGAAAGATGCCATAAATATCCTCTTTTCTTAAAAGCCGGCTTCTGTCAGTCAGCCTTGATTTCCTTGTAATCAGACGGTATCTTGATTCCAAGAGCGTCTGATAATTCCTTATTATATTCCTTTGTGACGGAAGGAGCGGTCTTTATTTCCATCTTTGACGGATCCTTTCCGTTTACAAGAATATCGTATGCCATGTCGCCTGTCTCTTTTCCAAGTTCATAATAATCTATTGAAAGAGTAGCGATTCCGCAGGACTTGGCGATACCCTCTTCACCTGCGATCACTGGAATCTTTGCCGGGACTACCACGTTCTTGATATTCTCGGCACATGACGCTGCTGTATTATCAGTAGGAATATAAAGCGCGTCCTCATTCTGGCATGCGCTCTTTGTAACAGTAGACACATCATTGGTATCCGAGAAAGTATAAGCCTTTACTGTGAGTCCTTTTTTCTCCAGAGCCTTCTTTACTACATTTGCCTGATATTTTGAATTTGACTCAGCTGAGCAGTAAAGGATACCTATCTTCTTTGCATCAGGCAGAAGCTCTGAAAACATATCAGCCTGCTTATCAAGAGGAGCAAGGTCAGATGTACCTGTCACATTCTTGCCGGTCGTACCCTTCCAGTCGGAGATATTGAGAGCGGACGCATAATCGGTGATCGATGTTCCCACTACAGGAATTTTGCTTGTAGCAGAAGATGCCGCCTGGAGAGACGCTGTGGCATTTGCCATGATAAGATCATCTCCGGCTGTCACGAATCCGTTGCAGATGGTCGCGCAGGTAGCGGAATCACCTGATGCGTTCTGGACATCGATTTTTACATTTCCTCCAAGCTTTTTCTTTAATTCATCCTTGAATCCCTTTGTGGCTGCGTCAAGAGCCGGGTGCTGAACCAGCTGGCATACACCTATCTTATAAGTCTTGCCGCTTTTCTTTTCCGATCCGCTCTTGGAAGAACTTCCGCAAGCTGTAAGCGATGTGGCAAAAACTGCCGCTGCCAGTCCGGCAGCAAGTATTCTCTTTTTCATAATATGCCTCCTCTTATTCCTGAATGTTTATGCATATACTTTCAGACAATATCACGTTAACTTCATGAAGTCAATCAGGGAGTAAGCGGTTAATTATTTTTCTTCTACTATAATTCCCTGCTTTCCCATCTTATCGTAAGCTCTCCTGCATGCCGAAATGGGATATTCCGTTATTCCTTTTTTCATGGGATCCGCAAAACTGCATACGCCGCGTTTTATGTCATAACCGGTAAGCACCAGAGTGTGGTGTGAACCGTTCATATCAGTAAGCCCCCACATAATTACAGGATGACCTGACCTCACATATAAAAGCAGTCCGTCAAATGATTCGCCGGTAATATTAACGATGCGAAGAGAAGCTCCATGATCTTTTACCGCTTTTTTCATTGCATCCGCAATCGGTCCTGCATTGCACCAGTAACCCCTTCCTCCGGCCTCTTCATGCGGAGACCCTCCGGCAAATCCCTTGTCCGGATCATCAGAATATGCAAGATATTTATCAGCAATATCAGTCTTATTAAGATTCATCCCGTAATAATTTAAAAGTATGGTAGCAGAAACTGACTCGCAGCCGGTCGGAAGCTCGGGATATTGCTCAATGTTTTTTACATCAAGAGACACATAAGCATTTGCCTGCTCTGCTATTGTATGTTCTATGGCAGCCACCTTGTCATAAGCCGTCCTGTAATCGCCGTCAGACATAGCGCTCACATATTCAGACGTCAGAGATTCTATAGCCGATCTGCAAGCAGAATCCATACCCGTCTTATTATTCTCTGACGCTACTTTTGTGTAATAATTTTCCGTCTCCTTTTTCGATGACTTATACTTTCCTTCTAATTCAAGATAAAGCTTTTGAATCGAAGTCTTATCGCTTTCTGTAATCTTGCCCGCAACTTTTTTATTCTTATATGCTTCAAGTTTATCAAGATAATCAGTCCTGCTGCCGTCATCCAGAATAGATCTGTCAATATATAACCGCATCCGGCTAATTTTATTATCAATAGAAGAGACAGAACCATCAGCGATTTTGTCCTGATTTTCTTCCTCTGTATCAGACCGCAAAAAAAGGTATCCGGCAAGCGCTCTGAAGCTGCCGGATTGAATTCCCGAAACCACTGCTGTAAATACAAGAAAGGCGATCGACAGAACCAGCAGGATGATGAGAGCCTTTAACCTGCTCTTCTTTTTCATATCATAAAGCTCTTAAATGCTTCAAAGACAGATCAAGTATGGGAGCTGAATGAGTCAGAGCCCCGCTTGATACATAGTCTACGCCGAGGTCCGCTATGGATCTTATATTCTCACGGGTTATATTGCCGGAAACCTCAGTCTGTGCTCTGCCGGCAATAATAGACACAGCCTCCTTCATGGTATCGTGATCCATATTGTCAAGCATGATAATATCGGCGCCGGCCTCAACAGCCTCTCTTACCATGTCAAGGTTCTCTACTTCTATTTCGATTTTTCTGACAAAAGGAGCATACTCCTTTGCCGCCTTCACAGCTTCCTTCACACCTCCGGCAGCTCCTATGTGATTGTCCTTCAAAAGCACTCCGTCCGAGAGATTATATCTGTGATTGTATCCGCCTCCGATACGCACCGCGTATTTTTCAAAAAGCCTCATGTTCGGAGTAGTTTTTCTCGTATCCAGAAGCTTTGTATGAGTCCCGTCAAGAAGCTTTGCGGATTCATGAGTATATGTCGCGATTCCCGACATCCTCTGGAGAAAATTTAAAGCTGTCCTTTCTCCTGACAGAAGAACCCTTATGTCTCCGTTTACAACAGCAGCTTTGTCTCCCTTATGGACATGATCACCGTCTTTTTTCGATCTGATTATCTCTGTATCCGGATCCAGAAGCTCAAAGACTCTTGCGAATATATCCAGACCGCACAGTATTCCATCTTCCTTTACAATAAGATCTACCGTGCCTTTTACATAATCTTTCATTATTGAATTTGTCGTGACATCCTCACTTGAGATGTCCTCCTCAAGCGCCATCATGATAAGCTTATCCGCCTGAAGTTTCATTGTAATAGGATCCATCAGCTGTTATGCACCTCTCTGCCTGTAATCTTGTTCTCACGGTCAATTTCTGCCCAGATGGCAGTCTTCATGCCCGATTCAAACTTGTCCATATCCACATAATCATCCGGATCCAGATAATAAAAACGCTGGATCTCGGTATCATCCTTGTCAAGGAGAGTATTGAAAAAACGTCTCTCTCCCCTCATCTCATCCGAAGCATCACGTTCCACCATATTAAGAGCCGCCCTCTTTGCAAATACAAGACTCTCAAGAAGAGAATTGCTTGCCAGTCTGTTAGCGCCGTGCACACCGTTGCAGGCTGTCTCTCCGGCAGCATAGAGATGTTTCATGGTCGTATGGCTGTACTGATCCACCCATACCCCGCCCATGAAATAATGCTGAGCGGGAACCACAGGCAGCCAGTCCTTTCTTGCGTCTATTCCAAGACTCATGCAATGCTCAAAGATATGAGGAAATCTCTTCACTATATCAACCTTTGTTATGCATGTCATATCAAGCCATACATGTTTTGTTCCGTCGATCCGCATCTGCTTTAATATTTCCTGGGACAGGACATCTCTCGGCAGAAGCTCATCTGCAAACCTATTTCCGTTCTTGTCCAGAAGATGCGCGCCCTCACCTCTTACAGATTCGGATATCAGAAATCTTCTTTCTTTTTTAGTGGAATAAAGAGTCGTCGGATGTATCTGGATATAATTCACATGATCCAGCTTTATCCCGTGCCGGAGAGATATGCCGAGAGCATCTCCTGTAAGATGAGGGAAGTTGGTCGAATTCTCGTATATTCCTCCTATGCCTCCGCATGCCCACATGACATGATTTGCAAACACCGGTTTTCTCTCTCCATCCTGAGTCTCGATAAGGACGCCGTCACATGAATTGTCGCGTTCCAGAATATCTATCATAGGAGTATGAGTAAGAAGAGTCACATTATGCAGATTCTCCACCGCGCGAAGGAGCTTTGACGTGATCTCCTTTCCTGTCTCATCATCATGATACATGATCCTGTTGGTCGAATGCGCGCCCTCTCTTGTGAACCTGTACGACCCGTCCGCATTCTTGGTGAACTCGACCCCGTAGCCTATAAGCTCGTGAATTATATTTCTCGACGACCTTATCATGATATCAACTGACTCTGCCCGGTTCTCATAATGGCCGGCCTTCATCGTATCCTCATAATAAGAATCATAATCGCCGTCATCCTTCAGGACGCATATTCCGCCCTGAGCCAGAAACGAATCAGATTCCTCCAACCCGCCCTTGGTTATCATAAGTATCTGATAATCGCGTGGCAGATGCAGGGCCGTAAAGCAGCCGGCCACACCATCACCAACTATGATCACATCATATCTTCTGCCAATTCCAGCTGACATTTCGATATCCTCTCTAGAAAAATCTCACGCGAGACGAAGCATCTCTTCCATCGGACGTCTTGCCTTGTCCATTATATCATCAAGCAGAGTTATCTCCGGTTCCTCATCACAAAGAGCATGAAGCACCCTCTCCAGGCTCACCTTTTTCATATTCGGACACAGCTGCATGGGACCTGCCGTATAGAATTTCTTGTCAGGATGACGGGTTTTCAACTGATGTAAAACACCCATTTCAGTCACAATAATAAATTCATCCGCATCCGAATTATCAACATACTTTATTATTCCCGAAGTCGAGCCTACATAATCCGCTCTTGACACCACGTCCGGCACGCACTCCGGATGCACAAGTACAAGCGCTCCCGGCTTCAGCTCCTTTGCCTTGTCGATCTGTTCAGGCGTAATGGAATTATGAACATGACAAAATCCATCGTTAAAAATAAAATGCTTCTCCGGCAGCTGATCATCAATGAAATGCGCAAGATTTCTGTCAGGAATAAAATAAATGTCCTTTGCCGGCAGCTTCCTCACGATATTAAGAGCATTTGCCGAGGTAACGCAGACGTCGCTCTCCGCCTTCAATTCCGCTGTTGAATTCACATAGCAAACCACGGCGCAGCCGGGATATTCCTTTCTCACTTCTCTTATCATTTCGACAGTCGCCATATGAGCCATAGGGCAGTCAGCATTGATCTCAGGAATTATGACCTTCTTGCCCGGATTCAATATCTTTGCGCTCTCGCCCATAAAACGGACTCCGCAAAGTACGATCATATCAGCGTCCGTCTCCGTCGCACGTCTGGCAAGATAAAAGGAATCACCTATCTCATCAGCAATATCCTGCACATCATCCGGGACATAATAGTGGGCAAAAATCCTGGCATTCTTTTCTTTTGCCAGTTCCCTTATCCTGTCTTTCATAACACTAATTTCTGACATCTTAAATCCTCTGTTCTTATTCTCACATATTGCCGGAAGGGAATCCCTCAAATACTGTAGCAGCCTTGTATTTAAAGCGGTCTTCAAATGATACCTTTATTACGGCAGCATTATGGACCGGTTCAGACCAGAAATCCTTAAGTTCCTTATTCTTTATTACAGCAAGGATCGCGTGGATAATTGCTCCGTGCCCGAAGGCAAAAGCAGTCCTCTCATCGCCGTGTCCGAATTCGTTATACATATTATCCATGAACTTTTCAGCCCTTAAAAGAAGATGTTCGAAGCTCTCTGCACCCTCAGGCATCTTTACATGAGCGGGATCGTGGAAAAAGTCATGCTCAAATACGGGATCAATGAGACCGACTTCCTTCCCTTCATATACGCCAAAACTCATCTCAATAAGAAGACGTTCTTTTTTAAAGCATTCCCGGCCCAGACCTGTCACATGTTCCGCCGTCTCAATAGTCCTTATTAAAGGGCTGGTCATTATGACATCCGGTTTAATGTTATTATTTCTTATGAAAGTTCCGGCCATCTCAGCCTGCCGTATGCCTTTCTCATTCAGATGAGTGTCTGTCCTTCCCTGCAGCATATGATGTATGTTCATGTCTGTCTGACCATGTCTGATCAGATATAGATAAGCCATATTTCGACTCCTGTCGTTAACACTGTTTTATATCTGAAAACACCCCGGGGCTTCCGGGGTGAAAATAACTTCTTCGGCAAATTACATTTCACTTATGAGTTCCTGAGAACGATTCTCATTAAGAGTCTTTGCCAGCTCTGTGAACTTCTCATAAGGTACGTCATGCAGCTGCTTCTTCACTCCGCGGACAGTTACGGATACAGTGCCGGATTCAACTTCCCGGTCACCTATTACAAGGATATACGGATCCTTGTAATTCTTGAATGACTTGATCTTCTCATTCATGTTCTTATCCGCGTAATCAGCTTCCACTCTTATTCCGGCGTTCTCAAGCGCGTCTGCGACTTTCTTCGCATATTCATTATGTTCAGGCTTGATAGGAACGATTCCTACCTGATAAGGACTCATCCAGAAGGGGAAAGCGCCCTTATAATTCTCGATAAGAATTCCCATGAATCTCTCGATAGAACCGAATATTGCGCGATGAAGCACGACAGGCTGCTCCAGCCTTCCATCTTTATCCTGATATGTCAGGCCGAAATTATGGGGAAGCTGGAAATCAAGCTGAACCGTACCGCACTGCCACTCTCTGCCGAGAGCATCCTTTATCTGCAGATCGATCTTCGGTCCGTAGAAAGCGCCGTCGCCCTCGTTGACCTCGTATCCGCCCTTGCCGTATTTCTTGTCCAGAATTCTTCTGAGAGCGTCCTCAGCATGATTCCAAACCTCTATATCTCCCATGAAATCATCCGGCCTGGTAGAGAGCTCTGCTCTGTATGTTATGCCAAATGTACGATAGATCTCGTCAGCTATCGAGAGGATGTTGTCAATTTCCTCCTCTATCTGTGACTCGGCAACGAAAGTATGGTCGTCATCCTGCCTGAACTCCTGCACGCGGAAGAGTCCGTTCAGCTGACCTGACTTTTCTTTTCTGTGAATGACATCCAGCTCATTGTATCTTATAGGAAGTTCCTTATAAGAATGAATAGTCCTCTTGTAAGTAAGCATGGCGTTGGGGCAGTTCATAGGCTTTGCCGCCATTGTGTCAGGATCCTCAAAAGTGCCGTTGGAACCCGGAATTATGAACATATTATTTACATAGTGAGCCCAGTGTCCGGATATGAGCCATAGCTTTCTGTTATTGATCACCGGAGCCGATATCTCCTGATAACCGTTCCTGTCATGCACCTCTCTCCAGTATTTGATCAGGGCGCGGTAAGCCTTCCATCCTCTGGGAAGCCAGTAGGGCATTCCGGGAGCTGTATCATTAAACATGAAAAGATCGAGCTTGGGTCCGATCTTCTTATGATCCCGTTCCATAGCCTCTCTCACGAGAGCAAGATGCGCCTTCAATTCGTCCTTTGACGGAAAAGCATAGAGATAGATCCTCTGCATCATATCATTATGCTCGTCGCCTCTCCAGTAAGCGCCTGATGCCGACTTTATCTTGAACGCGGCATTCAGAAGTTCTGCAGAATTATCCACATGAGGTCCCCGGCAGAGATCCACATAATCATCGCCTGTATAATAAACGGTGATGACCTCATCATCCGGCAGATCCTTTATAAGCTCGGTCTTGTATTTCTGATCTTTGAAGATCTCCAGAGCCTCCTCCTTCGATACTTCCTTCCTGGTCCAGTCTTCCTTCCTTTTAAGGATCTCTCTCATCTTATTTTCAATGGGTTCAAAATCATCCTGAGTGAGAGGTCTTGGAAGAATAAAATCATAATAGCATCCATCAGCTATCTGGGGACCGATAGCGTACTGAACCTTGCCTTTTCCGAATATCTCTATTACTGCCTTTGCCAGTACATGGGCAAGTGAATGCCTGTAAACTGACAGATATTGTTCTTTATCCATAATGCATTCCTTCTATTCATATCATATGATAGTATCAAATTTCCGCATTCGTCCTCTGCCTTATCAGTGCTTAGGAATAAGTACGCTCTTTCCTCCCATGTAAGGTCTCAGCACTTCAGGGATTCTTACAGAACCGTCTTCATTCAGATTGTTCTCAAGGAAAGCTATAAGCATTCTCGGGGGAGCGACGACTGTATTATTAAGAGTATTGGCAAAATACTTCTCTCCATCGGCATTCCTTACCCTGATCTTCAAGCGTCTCGCCTGGGCGTCTCCGAGATTCGAGCATGAGCCGACTTCAAAATACTTCTTCTGGCGTGGAGACCATGCTTCAACATCACATGACTTTACCTTGAGATCAGCCAGATCTCCCGAACAGCATTCAAGAGTTCTTACCGGTATGTCCATGGAGCGGAAGAGCTCTACTGTATAAGACCAGAGCTTATTGTACCAGTCCCATGCCTCCTCCGGACGGCATACGACAATCATCTCCTGCTTTTCGAACTGATGGATCCTGTAGACTCCGCGCTCTTCTATACCATGCGCGCCCTTCTCTTTTCTGAAGCAGGGGCTGTAGGATGTATAAGTATATGGAAGGGATGCTTCGTCGCTTATAGTATCAATAAATTTTCCGATCATCGAATGCTCTGATGTACCTATGAGGTAAAGATCCTCTCCTTCTATCTTATACATCATGGCATCCATTTCATCAAAGGACATAACACCGTTCACGACATTGCCGTGAATCATATAAGGAGGGATCACATATGTAAATCCCTTGTCTATCATAAAATCTCTCGCGTATGAAAGCACAGCCGAATGCAGGCGGGCAATATCTCCCATCAGATAGTAAAATCCGTTTCCGGCTACCTTGCCGGCGGCATCCAGATCTATACCATCAAATCTTTCCATGATATCAGTGTGATACGGGATCTCATAATCAGGAACCACAGGATCACCGAAACGTTCAATCTCCAAATTATGAGTATCATCAGGTCCAATCGGCACTGACGGATCGATGATATTGGGGATCCTCATCATTCTCTTTGTGACTTCATCCTGATATTCCTTTGTTTCCGCTGTCAGTTCCTCAAGTCTCTTTGCGTTGGCAGCCACCTGTTTTTTGGCTTCTTCGGCCTCGTCACGTCTGCCTTCCTTCATCAGGGAACCTATCTGCTTTGATATGCGGTTCTTTTCCGCGCGCAGATTGTCAGCTTCCACCTGGGCTTTTCTCGCCATATCGTCATACTTTATGACTTCATCAACGAGCGGGAGTTTTTCATCCTGGAATTTCTTCCTGATATTCTCCTTTACTGCATCAGGGTTGCTCCGTAAGAATTTTATATCTATCATTTCTACCTCCTAGAAGTCCCGCATTCTTCCCGGCTACCGGCCGGAAATCCAACAGGACAGTCAACATGAACGTTCTTATTATAGCCACGGCATAATAATGATACAAGTGCCGAATACTTAAAAGCAAAAAAACCCGCATCAATAATGAAGATCTGAATTGTCATCTTTTTCTTTTTTCTTTTTCAGGCTCCTTCTGCTGCGCGGCTCCGGTTCCGGGGCCGAGTTGATGCCGGACTCGAAAAATGACTTTACTGGATGAGGATCAGGCTCGGTATTATTTTTCTTGTATTCGATGGCATCTCTGATCCAATATGTGATGATCGCCGCCACAGGGATGGCAAGAAGAATTCCTATCACCCCGAACATCCTTCCCATGACGATAATCGCTACCAGAACCCATACCGAAGGAACCGAAAGGGCGCCGCCGTAGAATTTAGGCTTGACCACATATCCGTCAAAGGTCTGGAGAATAAATGTAAATATGAGAAAGGGAATCACTGCATAAGGATCCGCGAGAATCAGGATAAGCGAGCCGATAAGTCCACCGGCTATAGGTCCGAATGTCGGCGCCAGATTCGTAACTCCAACTACGACCGAGATGACCGCCACATAAGGCATTCGGGCAATAAGCATGAAAGCAGCGTTTGCGACGCCCACAAAGAGAGCATCCAGTATCTCGCAAACTACATATTTAGAAAAAATACCATTGATTCTTCTGAAGGTCGCGGCGCTCGCATTATAATTTTTTTCCTTCATGAAAAGTTTCATGAAATTCTTGAATCCATTGATAAGGGGGTGCTTGGCAATCAGGAAATATATAGCCAGGATGAAACTAAGCATGAATGTCATGGCCTTTGTTCCTATGGAGCTTATGGTATCCATGACCGTACCCTGATGCTTCAGATAATACTGTTTCAGCATCTCCAGACCTTTATTCAGATACAGATTGATCTGCGCAGTATCAATATGCGTTCTCGCTCCTGTGGTCGAAGTGCCGATCTGATTCACGAGATCGGTAAGCTTTCTTACATACCTGTCCCACTTTGTCGTAAATTCGGTAATACTTGAAATAAGAGATGGTATAAGCGCTATATTCAACAGCACCATAAAGAGAATGAATACGATGATCGTAAATATAACAGACAGATTTCTTTTCGCGACATCGTTCTGCATTTTCGAAAAGACGTGTTTCTCAAAGACGACTACGAGGAAATCCAGAATGTATGCCATGACAAGGCCATATAAGACCGGCAGGAAGAATCCGAAGAAAGAAGCGATCCTGCTCCAGATCACATCTATGTTCTGAAGAACCAAAAAGAACAGCACTCCGGAGCAGATGGCGAAGGTATATGCTCCCCATCTCGTGTCCCGCCATTTGAACCATTTCATAATCCATTCCTCCTAATAATATCTTATATGTCTTCATCAGATACAGGCGGTAGATTAAAGTATTTCATCACTTCATTCAAGAATTTTTTTCCGACTCTGTTCTGTACATAACCTTTTTTCTGTATGTAGCCAAGTTCCATCCTGCTGTTGGGTTCGCCCTTGCTGCCTTTGAAAGGTACTGCGGTATAATCACTCCCGTTCAGTTCCTCGCAGATAATGCCGGAGCAAAGCGTGTATCCGTTCAGCCCTACCATCAGATTCAGCATGGTCGCCCTGTCTGTTGCGTGTATGATGCGGGGATAATCAAGCTCCGTAAGAATTTCTTCGGCAAGATAGGCAGAAGCGTCAGGTCCCTGGTCAAATGTAAGGCAGGGATAATCCATAAGCTGCTTAAAAGTAATATATTCATTGTTTGCCAGAGGATGTTTCTTCCAGAGGTAGACATAAGCTGATGTATCTATGATATGTTTGAATTCGATGCTGCCCTCATGAAGCATCTTTGTTATTATTTTCCGATTAAAGTCGGACAGGTAGATGATACCGATCTGACTTCTCATTTCACGTACGTTACCTATCACACGGGCCGTTTCTTCTTCCCTTATCGAGAAATCAAATGATCGTGTGCCGAACTGCTTTACAGTCTCTACAAAGGCCTTGTCAACGAAAGAATAGTGCTGGCTCGATACTGAAAACTGCTGCTTTATAGTGCTTGAATCAGAATATTTATCGCTGATCCATTCGTATTCCTGATACAGCTGTCTTGCATCATTCAAAAATTCCTGACCTTCGCTTGTAGGAAATACTCCCCGGCTGGTTCTTATGAAAATCGTGATACCGAGTTCCTTCTCCAGTTCATGAATAGATGCCGTAAGTGTAGGCTGAGACAGATAGAGCTCCTCGGCAGCTTTATTCATTGAACCCTTTTCTGAAACTGTTATTACATATTTTATCTGCTGAAGTGTCATATCCTGCCTCTATTCATGATTTCCGTTTCTTTTTTCTTTTTATTAATGATATGGACAAAGCCGTAATACCGATCACTGCTCCCAATGTATTGCAAAGCCAGTCCGTAAAATCACAGACTCCGAGTCCCGTATATCCCTGCATAAGTTCTATGCAGCCGCTTAATACCGCCGCAATTAGAAGCGGCCAGAAGACATTTCGCCTGTGATGCTTTGACAATCGGAACCAGCCGGTAAGAATATATCCCACCGGTATAAAAAGAAGCACATTCATTATATCCGCGATATAATTATAATAAATACGCATCTTGAAAACCGCCATGACATAATGCAGGAATCGGTTCTGCCATTCATTCGGCCGGAAGGCGTTCAGTCTTCCCGACAGATTCATTCTCGAAAAGAAAGTATAATACACAGGCACGATAATATATATTATTGTAAGGAGAACCAGAACGAATTTCCTCTTTTTCGAAACTGCGTTCCTGGTAATCAGAAGTCCTATAATAATGCAAAAGATAAAAACCGCAATTCTTATTATGTCATGCAGTAAATCCTTGTTTGAAAAAATAGTATTCAACATTTCCTACTCATTCATATGTAATACCGCATCTCTTATACCGTCAAATGAATATTCCCCGGCGATCCTGATGCGGCTCTCATCAGATATATATTTCCTCAGTCTCTCTGCAGTATATCTGCCCATGCATACGAATTCTGCCCGGTCGATAAAGCTGCTTTCTTTATTATCGCGATTAGAAAAGAAAGCGTCAACACCAGATGCGCTCCCGAATACAATAATTTTGCACTCCGGCAGCTTGCCGCAAGAGTCCTTTACAGGAATACTATCATATATCTTCACATCATTATATGATATGCCATGCAGGTCAAATTCATCCGTAAGTCCTGCCGAGCCATTTGACGCGCGAAGTATCAGAACCGCTTTATTATCCGTGTCGTCTTTTTTTGACAATATCCTTTCAGACAACTCTTTTCCGAGGGCAAGAGCAGTATGCTCCCTGGGGACAAAATCAGCCCTGATCCCGCACTTCATAAGTTCTGCTTCAGTATCATTTCCTATGCAGGCAAACTTTATTCCGGCATAACTTCTCAAATCTTCTCTGTCTCTTTTTATTCTCTTGTGCCAGATATTCACTCCGTTTGCGCTTGTAAATACGATCCATCCAAATCCTTTTTTATTATATTCCCAGTCCCTTTCAGTAATCTCAATTGTCTTATAAGGCCAGGCATTTATCCCCGACTCAGTAAGACGATTGGATAAATTCTCAGAAAAAAATCTGCTTCCCGTTACAAGAACAGGAAGATCACGGGATCCCTGACTGCCCTCATCGCTCAGATGATAAGCTGCGGCAGGCCCTATCACGATAATGGCAGGCGTTTTTATTTCTGCTTTTTCGACTGCCTGTCCTATGGTATCAAGGGTGCCGTCGATCCTTTTTTCTCCGGGGCCAAACCCGTTTGATATTACAGCTGCCGGAGTAGATGGAGATTTCCCATACGCGATGAGATCCAACGTGATCTTTTTTATTCTTCCGAGTCCCATAAGAATTACTAACGTGCCTTTTAATCCGGCGAGGGCTCTCATGTCTTCTTCTGTGCCATCTGCCGTATGTCCTGTCACTACTGTAAATGACCTGGATATCTTCCTGATCGTAAGCGGTATGCCGACATTTTCCGGAACTGCGACAGAGGAGCTGATTCCCGGAATCACCCGGCAGGATATGCCTTCCTTTCGGATGGCAATATATTCCTCCGCTCCTCTTCCAAAGACAAAGGGATCACCGCCTTTAAGTCTCAGAACTTTGTTGCCGGTCTTTGCCTCTTTTATTATAGTCATGTTGATTTCGTCCTGGCTTATGCTCTCGCGGCCGGACCGCTTGCCTGTATATATTTTCCTGCAGTCAGACCCGGCAAATTGAAGAATAGTGTCATCAATAAGATCGTCATACATTATGACATCAGCTGACTTTATTTCTTCCAGGCATTCCGCCGTTAAATGTCTCCGGCTGCATCCGGCTCCCGCCAGCACTACCTGTCCTGATTTATTCAAACAGACTCCTCTATTTTGTACCTGCCGAGACTTCTCATCCATAGTCTCAGCCTTCATTAACCATCTTCAACCGAGCCGCAGCTAGCGTGCTCGCTCACGACGAAAAACACAATGTTCGCCACCATCTGTGCATCTCATGGCTTCCATGAATCCTTTGCAACGAAGTTCCACTTTATCGAATGGAAGTTTTAGTCAGAACCCTATATCGTTATTTACCATGATTGCCTTTATATCAGAAACTGAAACTTCATCATGAATTGAGGCGAAGTCTTCCGGCCGCATCAGCGCATATATCTTCATAATCAGAAAATTTCCCGTGCAGGCATACAGTTTTTCCTTCAAACATGCCGTAAAGCGTCAGATCATCTCCGTCGATCTCAGCGTGAGCCCCGGCAGCTACAGAGCAGTCAGCTCCTATCATCCTGAAAAGACATCTCTCGGAAGTAAGCCTCTTTCTCGCATTCTCAGAATCTATTGTCTTCAGGATCTCAATAATCTCATAATCATCCGCCCTGCATTCAATGGCTATTATCCCCTGTCCGCACGAGGGTACCATTTCATCCGGAGAAAACTTTCTGACATAGAAATCCCTTAAGTCGATCCCAAGTCTTTCCATCCCGGCAGCTGCCAGGACTATGGCGTCATATTCGCCTGATAAAAGCTTTCCCAGCCTGGTCTCCACATTGCCCCTTATATTTTTCACAGTACAGAGTGGATAAAGTCTTTTTATGGAGAATGCCCTTCTCGCACTCCCGGTTCCGATTATTTTAATGTCTTTACAGTCTTTCCTCATCACAAGACAGTCAGATGAATCCGCCGCCGGCAGTGTAGCGCCGATCATCATATTATCCATAAGAGAATATGGCAGATCCTTTGCACTGTGGACTGCCGCATCGGCATCTTTTGATAAAACTACTCTCTCTATCTCCCGTACAAAGAGACCGTCTCCGCCTATTTTTGATAAGTCGCCGTTTCTATCTATGTCGCCTCTTGTTTTTACTATAAGGCGGCTGCACTCAATGCCTTTTTCTGAAAGCGCGGCTGCTGCCAGATCCGTCTGCGTCCGGGACAGCCTGCTGCCGCGTGATGCAAGTATTATTTTTTTCATAGATTATATCCCGATCTTAATAAGACATCTTCTATTGACGGCTCTCCGTTCTCCGCGATCAGAATATCGAGAGCATTTTTTATAACTATCCTTCTCTCATCGCTTTCAAGCCGGTCATTATTTAAGATAGTCCTTATCTCCATCATCTTGTCGAGTATCTCTTCTGTATCGCCAGGTATTATATCACTGATCCTGTCGCGGAGAAGCGATGCGAATCGGGGACTGCTGCCGCCCGTGGACACGCTGACGGTCAGATTTCCTTTTTTCAGCACTGCGGGAAAAATAAAATCACAGAATTTCGGATCGTCCGATGCGTTCACCAGGATATGCTCTTTCCTGCAGTCCATGGCTATCTTCCGGTTCAGCAGATGATCCGATGTAGCTGCCAGACATATATCCGCATCCTTAAGAACAGACGGTTCATATTCAGATTTAATGAGGCGGACAGTACCCCCGGCTTTATTTATTATGTCGGAAGAAATCTCCGGCGACATAACCGTAATCTTATCCGTAAATTCAAGAAGGCGGCTGAACCTGCCAGCCGCCACAGTGCCTCCGCCTACGATAAGCCACTTTTTATTATCAATATTCATGTAAAATGGATAATATGTCATCTGATTCTTATCCTGTCTATGGCGGGCGAAATCCTTACAGCAAGAGCCGATCCTGCTCCCGCTATCAGAGCGTCAACACCGGCAGTGCTTAAAAACCATACCGTGAAAAGCTCCATAATTCCTATGTTCGGGACATCCGCAAGAAATACATTCGACATAAGATAGAAATATAAAAGTCCGCAGACATAATATGAAAGCATTCCTATCTCACCCGCTATCAGAAATGAAAGAAGTGTCTTCTTTTTAAAGCGGCTCGAAATAAAACCTGAAAGCCATGCAGCTGCCGCAAATCCGATAAGGAAACCATATGTGGGCTTAAGGACATAAGCAGGTCCGCCGCCGTGCGCATATACAGGTATCCCGAAGAGACCTATCACAAGATATATGAGAACACTTATAAGACCGTCCTTTGCGCCAAGTATGAGTCCTGCCATAACAGCAAACAATATCTGAAGCGAAATAGTGACTCCGGTTCCGATAGGAAGCACGATATTTAATTTAGCTCCTGCCGTCATAAGAGCCGCGAACATTCCGCAGTATGCTATTTCTGAGGCGCGAATGCCGGATCTTGCCCTTATTTTTTCCATTTTTTATCTCCTTTTTCACCATCTGAGCGGTTTTTAATTGTCATTTCGGTACACTTAAATACCCCTTTATTAACATCATTCCTGTGCTCTGTCAGATGACCCAGTTATTATTATCGATGGTCATTCCAGAGGGAGTCATATGGAATATCTTAGCATAAATTTCTTCTGCCGACACAGCACTTCCATCACAGATAGAGCTCCATGTCTTATAGTGCTCATCATTAATGAGAGAGTCGCTTGCCCTTACTCCGTCATCCAGAACCAGAAGAACTATAAGTCCCGCGTTATAAAGGTGGTGTACAGTAGTCACATAATCCTCGCCGGCATGCGGTCTGTAGAGATATGTATGTCTGCCGTTTCTCACCAGAAGATATTCAGCTTCTGCTATCGTGTCAATATCGGTATTATCCTCTGCAGGATCAAATTCAATTACAGCAGGTGTCTGCCAGTTAAGAGCGCTTCTTGACGCCACATCAGCTTTCACAGATTTTTTCTTATTGTCCAGAAGTTTCCTTATGACTCCGCAGGCTGATGTCATATTGGATATTCTGTCGATAAGAATAAGTTCACCCATGGTATTGTATTCGCCGAATACAGATGCTATCACCTGCTCTGTAACAGCCACCTTTACCATGGCGATCTCATTTTTCTTAAGCGTGTCTGTCTTCTTCCTTTCGCCGGTATTTACATCGATCGAATACTCGATTTCTGTCACGATTCCGGGAATCAGCCTAGTCGCCAGTTTCACAAGGAAATTTCTCCCGACCTTCAGCTCATCGTCATCCATCCAGAGAATCTCTGTCTCAAACAGATCAGCTGTCTTAAGACTCGTGCCTGATTCAAGCACGCAGCCCCTCGATACATCCACTTCACGGTCGAGCTGAATAGTGACAGGCTGACCGGATACTGCCGAATCACTTTCACGATCTGCGACAAGTATGCTCTTTACATGAGCCTCTTCACCGCTGGGAAGAGATCTTATGCTGTCACCGGTCTTGATCTGACCGTGTTCAATCTGACCTTCGAATCCTCGGAATTCATGATTGGGACGGCAGACTCTCTGTACCGGCATATAAAATCCCTGTCCGGATTCATTGCCTGATCCCGTGTCCACTGTCTCCAGATAATCGAGAAGGACAGGTCCTCTGTACCAGTCCATCTTGTCAGAGCGTTTTGTGATATTGTCGCCCTCGGTAGCGGATACAGGAATGATCTGAATATTATAAAGGTCAAGTTCCTTTTTAAGCTCGTTGATCTCTTGCTCGATCTCCTTGAATCTCTCCCCGGAATAATCCACGAGATCCATCTTATTTACAGCAAATACAAAATATCTGATTCCCATCAAAGCGCAGATCCTTGCATGCCGTCTGGTCTGGACCAGGACACCCTTTGTCGCGTCAAGAAGGATGATCGCAAGCTCAGCGAACGATGCGCCGCAGGCCATATTTCTTGTGTATTCCTCATGACCCGGGGTGTCAGCGCAGATGAAACTTCTTTTATCAGTCGTAAAATATCTGTAGGCCACGTCTATAGTAATGCCCTGCTCTCTCTCAGCCATCAGCCCGTCTAATAGCAGGGAATAGTCGATCTTTCCGCCTCTGGAACCGACCTTGGAATCGAGCTGGAGCGCTTCTTCCTGATCCGCATATATAAGCTTTGCGTCATAAAGCAGATGTCCGATGAGAGTTGACTTACCGTCATCCACACTTCCGCATGTAATAAATTTTAAAAGTCCGCTCATCTTAGAAATACCCCTCTCTCTTACGTCTCTCCATGCTGGCCGAGCCGTCATGATCGATGACACGGCTGGTTCTCTCGGATTCTACAGCTCCAAGCGTCTCTTCCACTATGGAATCCAATGTATCTGCGTCGGATTCAAATCCTCCTGTCAGAGGATAGCAGCCGAGCGTTCTGAATCTGATTTTTTTATGCTGTATGTCCGACGGCTTTAGATCCAGCTTCTTTACTATCCTGTCGTCATCTACCATAATGATGTTGCCGTCACGCTCTATGCAGGGGCGTTCCTTTGCGTAATAGAGGGATACTATCTCCAGATTCTCGCGCTGAATGTACTGCCATATGTCCTTCTCGGTCCAGTTGGACAGAGGGAAGACACGGATGCTTTCGCCTTTATTGATTCTGGTATTATAAAGTTTCCACATCTCTGGCCGCTGATTTTTCGGATCCCAGGCCTGGGCGGAATTTCTGAATGAAAAAATTCTTTCCTTGGCACGGCTCTTTTCTTCGTCCCTTCTGCCGCCGCCGAACGCTGCGGTAAAACCATACGTTGCCAGCGCCTGTTTCAGAGCCTGAGTCTTCATGATATCCGTATATGCAGCGCCATTGTCAAAAGGATTAATGCCTGCCTTGACTCCGTCCTGATTGATCCACTCGATCATATTGATACCGTACTTTTTCGCCTGGGCATCACGGAATTCTATCATTTCGTGAAACTTCCATGTCGTATTGACATGGAGAAAAGGGAAAGGCGGCTTTTCAGGATAAAAGGCCTTAAGTGCCAGATGCAGCATAACCGTGCTGTCCTTTCCTATGGAATAAAGCATGACCGGCTTCTCGCATTCAGCCGCCACCTCGCGGATAATATATATAGCCTCCGCTTCCAGCTTATCAAGATGTGATAACTGACTCATTTTGATCCCTCTCTAATATTTATTGGAACTTCTGTCATCAACTTCTATGGTCTCGGACGAGCCCTTGTTAAAAACTGTCCATCTGCCCGTATGGCCTTCTTTCTTATAAGTCATATAAGCTCCTGTTCCGCCTATATCAGCTCCCAGCCGAAATCTGATTGCTCCCGCCGGGCATACCTTCATGCAGGATGTACATCCCCAGCAGTCTGATGGAATTCTGATATCAGCTTTCCCGTCTTTTTTCCATATCAGATTCCCGGGACAGGCATCGGCGCATCTCATACAGGATATGCAGATCGATCTGTCTATTGTTATGCTCAAGACCTGCCTCCTTTCATCGCTCCGGCTTTTATATCTTCTTTCAAATCTCTGGCTTCACTTTTTTCTTTTGGATATAATTCCGGTTCTCCGGATTCACCTCTCGCCGGCTCTACGGATTCAGGATCAGCTATGGAAGTCGCCTTGGTATGAGAATAAGAATCCGACTTTACAAGAGGTCTGAATATTATCTCTATCTTTCCATTCCTCAAAATGGAATTGACATATAAATCGTATCTCCTGTCCCTCTTAGGATGGCTCGCATTCTCTCCGAATATATGCCACCTTGTCTCTTTCCTTGCTCTCATGTGATAAATCAGGTCCAGACAGACCCAGAGCCTGTCTTTTATTTCAAAAATATGAAGCAGGTCAAACATATCATCCGCTTTCAGGGAAGGAAGCATCTCCATCAGCTTTCTGATTTTGTTCTCTGCAATAGAAAGTCCCTTCTCATTATATTGATAATCATTCCTGATACCGCCCGCATATTCATCCATAATTTTCTGCATTGCCTCTTCAGCTTCGTCGATTGAGATAAAAGAATCATTATTATTAAGGAATGCTTCATATGACTTTATTATGGCATCAGCTGATGTCTCACTTTCTCTTAGATCCGATACCTTAAGATCATTAATTATGCTTTCTGCGGCTATCTCTCCTTCGGCAAGAGCTCCGGTCACATATTTCTGAGGAGCGCCTCCTGCCACATCACCGGCTGCGTAGAGATTCTTTACGGTAGTCCTTCTGCCGCTGTCCACCCAGAAGCCTCCGGCCGTATGACCGCCTGTCACATAGGGCTCGGTTCCTTCTATCTCCGTATCTATTGCAGACGGTCCCTGACCGGATTCTATCCAGCGAAGTGTCTGCGACGGCGCCATGTTGAGATAGGCCTTATAGAGATCGTCTTCTATTGCTTTAGAAATACCGCTTGTCTTCAGGAAGCATGGACCTCTTCCGGCTCTGTTCTCCTGTACGGTACCGTATATTCTGTCGGCAGTCTTTCGTCCGTATCTGTCATCATAGACCTCGCCATTGGAATTGACCTGAGAAGCATTCACTCCCTGGGCTATGGTTCCTGTCGGAGCTATTGTGTCCTTGCAGCGAAGCGCCACGAACCTGTCTTCCATGGTAGTCATTTCAGCTCCGGACATTATTCCCATGGCATATCCGGCTCCGGTATTAAATGGCGGATACCACATCTTATGCCGTGAAAATCCCGGATTATTCGGCCGGTAGAGACCTGCCGCTCCGCCGGTCGCTATCAGCACTGCTTTTGCGTCAATATCAAAAGCCACGTTCTCACGGACTGAGAAGCCTACAGCTCCGGTTACTTCTATATCATCTTCCGCCGATGCATTCAGATCCGCTCCTGCTGCAATATTCCCGTTTCCGTCCGATATCTTCAGATCAGTAATATTTACATGTTCGAGAACCGATACATTTTCTGACTCAAGCGCAGCTTTTGCGAGGATTGGCTTAATGTTTTCTCCATTTATTTTTATATTCCGCCAGCCTCTTGTCGCATAGTTTCCGTTCTCGTCCTTTAAGATCACAAGGCCTCGCTTCTCCAGGTCATGAGTAATGTCATTTACCCTTTCAGCGAATGATCTCACGAGGTCGTCTCTGATTATGCCCTCTCCGTCCTGCCTCGAATATTCCACATAATCATCCGGCGTGTGACCATCGGTTATATAGCAGTTCAATGCGTTCACTCCAGCAGCCAGACAGCCGCTTCTCATGATCCCCGCCTTCTCTGCAATCAGGACTTTAAGGTCTGTCTTTTCTCCAAGAAGCGCCGCTGCGTAACAGCCTGCTGTCCCGCCGCCTATTATCAGGACATCGGTATGATATTTTCTGACTTCTATATGTGTGTTTGCCATATCATTTCCTCTCGTTTCAGACAGAGTATAGAATAATCAGATGCTATATGCTAATACTTGCATTTAATTGCCTGATATCATAAATACCTATATCAGAAAAATCCCGCATTTCAGCAAGCGGCAGAAATGAAAAACGGCAGACGCTTAAACGTCCACCGTAAAAATTTACCAAAAATTTCTTTTGAGTTTTTACTGCTTGTTCCAATGGCATTCAATGTTAAGAATACTTACCGGCATTCCGATAAACTGAATGTCAAATTTCAGACTGGGTTCAACCTTTGTTGAAGCGTTGTGAATCCTGAAGCTTAACTGCCATCCGTTGTTAAAATATGCTTCTACTGTGTTTTTGCTGCCCGTCTTATGCTTTATAGCAATCAATTCTGTCGGGAGTGAAACGACAGGAACAGTAATTGCGGATACTTTTATTGTGCTGGGCTTATTCAAAGTATCATGAATATTGAAAGTATGAATAAGCGTTAAACGCTGACTATCGTGACTTACTATCTTATAATAATCTTCAATACCGATAAGATATTCAATCATCTTTTGCGGCAAGTTACTGTCATTTTCATAAGCCCGCTGTACTTCATGCATGAATGCGTCTAACAGCGGATAATAAACGCTGTCATCCTTATCCGGGATTTCAGACCATTTCGTGCCGTTTTCCTTTTCGACAGACAAACGGTCAAAAACAGGCTTGATTGCGTCCCAATAAGTGCTGTCACAGGACTGTCCATACCATTCCTTACCAAAATCAAGCTTATGGCTTAAACGGCTATGCTTTGCGGCGTCATGATTATGCTTGATACTTAATCCAATTTCCCATTGCGCGTTATCGCGCTTTATAAGAATGTCGCGCACGTCCCCGCGTTTCCCGGCGTCGTCTTTCTGAAATTCAAGCGTAAGTTCATCATCACCGGGTTCCGTCATTTTCGGTTCCAATTCAAGAACGGTGTCAACGGCGGCATTAGCAGAAATAATATAGGTTTCCCGCAAATCGGAATCAATAGAATTCCATGCCTTTTCATTCGCTATATAGCTTGAATTATTCAGAATTCGCGTTTTCCGTAATTCGTGGAGTGCCTTGTACAGGGTTTTAATCCATGCGTATTCATAAGCACGTCCCTGGTCATTGCTTCTTGTACTCATTTTAACTCTGTTCATCTCCTTTGCGTCGATACTGTTTTCTGCCGGTACAACTTCATCCTGACGTCCTTCAAGGTCCTTTTTGATTGCAACGGCTATTTCGTAAGCTAAATTTACAGGAACAGCGTTTCCAATCATTTTATATGCCGTATTAGTATCGTCATAAAGGAATACAAAATCATCCGGAAATCCTTGAATTCTTGCAATTTCTCTTATCGTCATTCGGCGATACAAGCTTTCTTGCCCCGGTACGAAACGACAATCGTTCTTGCCTACTTTCAACATTTTCGGGGCTTGCGGGTGCAGCTGACATTGGCGCCCTGAAGCTTGAACCGTGAAAGCTTGTTCGTCCCAACTCTTAACGCGGTTACGACTCATGAATATAGGCGAAAATGCGCCTGTAAAATATTCGTTGTTGTTTATGGCAGCCGGGTTATGGTGGTTTTTATCCCCTGACGGCACGGCTGTATCCTGCAAATCCCAAATGACGTCTTTTAATGTAAGTTTCTTTTTGTCGTCCGTTGTAGAGCCTTTAGGAAATTGAAAATCAATATTCAAATCTTTTCTGAAACCAATATAGAAAACACGCTTTCTTTCTTCTGCAACACCGTAATCCTTGGCATTTACCATTGTGAAAGTAACTGTATAACCGGCATCTTCAAACATATCAAGAATGTTTCTTACCGCATCGGAATGTCTATCGGCAAGCATACCGCTGACATTTTCAGCAAGAAAGAACTTAGGCTTGAATTCTTTCAAAATCCGGATATAGTCAAAGAAAAGCTGACCGCGTTCATCATTTATGCCTTTTAGCGATCCGGCTTCTGACCATGACTGACAAGGCGGGCCGCCAATAATGCCATCTACTTCACCGTTAAGATATTCTGCAATATCGGCTTTGTTAATATTTCGCACATCGCCTTCAATAAGGTGCGTGTTAGGGTGATTAGCCTTGAATGTTGGCCAAATCGTTTTATCAAATTCGTTTGCTACAGGAATATTGAATCCGGCTTTTTCAAAGCCCAAATCAAGACCGCCGCAACCGCTGAATAAACTGATTAAATTCATCTGTTCTCCTTTACATTTTCGCTGTCATTGTTTTTAATCACGTTATCAGCTTCAAGTAGTGCGGTGCGTCTGACAAACTCACTATATGAAGAATACTTTTCTAATCTTGCCGCCTGTTTTAGCCGCTGTAATTCTTCTTGACTTACACGAATACACATTGATACACTTTTGTTTTCCATATGTCCACCTCCGATATAGTATTATAGCATAGAGTGCATAACAAATCCAATACATCTCACATACATTTCGTGTAAGCAGTCGGTTAATTCGTCTGCTATCGTCCCATATCGTTTAGCAGATTTAAGCGAGAAACAAGCGACAAATCAAAGAAAGAACCGCCGAAAGTCCTTTTAAAGGCTTTTAGCGGTTCTTAATATATTCCTTCTTAAAAAAATATAAGGAGTCCTCCGGCAGCTGCGGAGCCGATGAGGAGCCAGGTATTGTCTGTCTTTCTAAATGAAAGAAGCATATCAAAGGCTGCTATAGCTGCTGTGAGAATAAGCGCGGCAACGCTGTTTTTACCTAGAGAAAGGGCCGCGGAAGCTGATGTCTTAAGCATTGTAACAGCTACTCCAAGAAGCAGACCGCTTATTATCGGTCTTATGCAGCTGCTCACCATGCGAAGAAAAGATACATTTCTGAAAGTACGGAAAATCCAGAAAACTATGCCGAACACCATTCCGGAAGCCGATACGCTGATCGCAAATCCTGAAAGGGCGCCGGCTATTCCTGCTGCCGTGCCGTGTGATGATCCGATCATGTATCCGCTGCCGGTCAGGATCTTGCAAAGGATGGAGCCCGGCAGGACATTCGCCGCAGGAACCAGAAGTCCATAGAAATCGTCTCCCGGAATCATTCCGGTATTTACGAAAAGGCCATCTGCTACAGAGAGATATGCGTCTCCGCCTCCGAACGACATAAGAGATGATAAAAAACCTCTGCCGGCAAACACAGGTCCGTTTCCTATCATTAGAAGAGCCGGGATTGACAGGAGAAAAGCAAATACAAGCCATACAGCCGTTTCTTTCACAATCGTTGTCACGGATTTTCGGAAGACTATATTTCCGGCAGAAGAAACC
Organism: uncultured Lachnospiraceae bacterium; assembly: GCA_900316665.1. Taxonomy (GTDB): domain Bacteria; phylum Bacillota; class Clostridia; order Lachnospirales; family Lachnospiraceae; genus Lachnocurva. The sequence goes on along the minus strand of ONDV01000006.1, from coordinate 35,185 downwards.
TTTGTTTTTTTATTTGCTTCTTTTGAAGTCAGACGGTCTTTAACATAGCGAATAAAATAAATGATAATCATTACTGCGAAGGATAATGCAAGTATCTGAAAAGTCGAAAGGCGGATCATCTTGTCCGCATTTTTAATGCCTGGCAGACTGAGTACAGTCCTGCCTCCGGTCAGGAAAAAGACCAAGGCCATGACAAGGATGGAAAAGATAAAATTCTTTTTATCGTATCTGGCTTCCTCAGCAGTCTTTATCGCATAGGATAGAAGGAGGGATGTGATGAATCCGCCTATCCCTATCGAAATATATCTGATCACAGAAAGAATGGTACCTTCTGATCTGGCAACTGCTGACAGAATAAGCACAGTCAGAAATGCTCCCGGCAGAGCCATGGAAACAGCTGAAAGAAGCATTCCCTTTATTCCTGCCTTCTTATTCCCGACCCCGGCAGCTATTTCTACCGGCAGGGCTCCGGGGGTGACGCAGGCTGAAACCACGGCTTCACTATATTCATCGCGCGAAATGATTTTTTGATTGTCAACCACTTCCTCCTCGATTACCGGAATGAGCGCGCTTCCTCCGCCGAATCCGGTCAAACCGATCTTCAGCATTGTAAGTATCAGAGAATTTCTCTTAGCGCGGACTTTAGCGTATGTCTTATTTTTTCCTGTCAAATTCATCTCTGCCTGATCCATATCATATTCCCTTGAATTCACATCATTAATTCTTACGTCTGCGACTTCCATATCAATGAATGGCGGTTACATTTACTTATTACAGGAAAAATTATAGTGTGACAGGCCTTTCTCCGCTAATACTTGCTTATAATCGCTGGTTACCATATTTTTTTATAACAAAACCGGCAGCATCATCTGCTGCCGGTCTGAATCTGTGCTTATTGGGATTTTCACTCTCCTCTTTTTCTTACTATGAGGTCATAGGTCCCGTCCTCATTATCAATGAGCTTTAAGATCTCATGTCCCTCGTCCTTTACGCTCCTCGGTACATTCTGCACGGGTTCTCCGTCATTCATGTGAACCGAGAGGATCTGTCCGTCATCCAGTTCCTCCAGAGCTACCTTCGTCTTTACAAATGTCACCGGGCAAACCACCGATGTGATGTCTACCGTCTCGTCGATCTTATATTCTTCAGCCATATTTTATTCCTCTTTTAAAAACTTTCTGAACAGATATCCCGGGTTATTCTTCGTTGTAAACCTTTCTGATAAGCTCATTAAATCTGTCCTGCCCGTATCTGTCTATGGCAAATTGCAGCCTGTCTCCCGCTATAGCGTTTGCGGCAAAGAAATCAATAGTCGCGTCGCAGAGTTTGAAAAGTTTGTCCTCGCCCTCAAAGAAAGGCACTATGTTTTCTCCTCTGTGAATATGATTTCCGAAGAGTCCGCCCCACGAGACAATATATCCCGGATATACATCCCAGGCATCGACAGGGCACGACTTCTCGCAGCGTCCGCAGAAAGAGCATTTGTCTTTATCAAGTACGATCTTGCCGTCTTCCAGTTTAAGAGCGTTTTCGCGGCATGCCTTCACGCATACTCCGCATTGGATGCATTTGTCAGAACGCCATTCCACTCGCTCTGCTCCCTTGATGCCGATATCATTTTCCTCGGTTTTAAGACAGTTATTCTGACATCCCGTAACGCCAAATTTGAATTTACCCGGCAGCTCTCTGGCGAAATATCTTTTGTCAATCTTCTTTGCCAGATCCTGAGTGTCTATGCAGGCGGACGGACAGGTAGCATTTCCCTGACAGGCGGTAGTCGTCCTTACTCTGGGGCCGCAGACGGAAGGATATACTCCGTACTCAGCCAGATCCTTTTTTATATCCTCTATGTCTTTCTCGTCCATCCAGGGAATCTCAAGCGACTGTCTGGCTGTCAAATGGACATAACCCTTGCCGTATTTCTTTGCTACCTTCTGTATTCCCTCAAGCTGCTCAGATGTCAGAGTTCCGCCGATAACATGTACTCTCAGGGCGAATTTGCCTTTCTGCTTCTGTCTCATCCATCCGCCCTTTTTCAGAGCCGCATAATCTACTGCCATAAAAAGCCTCCTTAGTTAGCTTTTACATTACTGATCAGAAACTATCCGAAGTTCTTCCTTAGTGGATATACCATCCTCGACATGGAAGGAATTCAGAACCGGGTTGTCATTGTCCATAAGAGATAATATCAGATAACTTGCCTTGCTATCAAATGACAATCTTATATCTTCAGCCGAAGATCTTGAAGGTGATGCGGGATGGGAGTGCCAGTTGCCGAGTGGCTTTAATCCTTCCGCCCTCATATCTTTTACAGCCTGAAGCTGCTCCTTCGGATCGAGAGAGAAATGTTCTGACGTATGGTCTATGTTTGTAAGTATATATACCTTCTTTATTTCTCTTACACCGTCATGATCCAGACCCGCTATAAGTCCGCAAGCCTCAATCGGAGCTTCCTTCCTCGCGTGGCTCAATATCTTATCGAAATCCGATTCTTTTATAGTGACTTTCATATAAGCCTCTTACTTTCTCAAATCACATGCCGGCTGCTCGTAATCTATAAGCTCCGTTATCTCCGGGTGATCGGAGCAGACGCTGCAGCCCTCTCCTCTCGGAGGAAGAGTTATCGTATGGAATTTCATCTTCAAAGCGTCAAATGTCAGAAGCTTTCCTGTCAAAAGGTCTCCGGCGCCTGTCAGGAATTTTATCGCTTCCAGCGCCTGAAGAGAGCCTATCACTCCTGCCATGGCTCCGACTACGCCGGCTTCCTTGCAAGAAGGAATGGCATCCTTCGGAGGCATGGTATGAAATACGCATCTGTAGCAGGGCGTCTCATGGGGAATTACAGTCATCAGCTGTCCCTTGAAACGGAGAATCCCGGCGTGTGAAAATGGCTTGTCTGCCATGACGCAGGCATCATTAATAAGAAATTTCGCAGGGAAATTGTCCGTGCCGTCAAGGACGAAATCATACTTTTTTATAATATCAAGTATGTTTTTGCTTGTCAGAAACTCATGATAGGTCTCGACCTCAATCTCCGGATTGATGGCAAGCATGGTCTCTTTTGCCGACTCCACCTTTGGCTTTCCAAGATCGCCTGTCGTATGGATCACCTGCCTCTGAAGATTGGAAAGATCAACCACATCAGCATCAGCTATGCCGATACGTCCTACTCCTGCCGCAGCCAGATACATAGCTGCCGGGGCGCCGAGACCGCCGGCTCCGATGATAAGCACCGAGCCGTTCATTATTTTTTTCTGACCTTTCACTCCGATTTCCTTCAGAATTATATGTCTGGAATAGCGTTCCAGCTCTTCATCTGTAAATGGCATTATCTTCCACCTCCCATGAAATACAAAAATTCCACATTATCGCCTTCCTTCAGATGATAGGTGTCGAAGTCATCTTTCCGGGCAAATTCCTCGTTTACTGATACAGACACATACTCAGGTGTCTCCACGTTTTCCTGAACTATAAGCTCGCTTATGGTAATGCCGTCTTTTACTTCTTTCTTTTCTCCACCTACTGTGATAGTCATTTCTTTTCCTTTCTTATTCTGCTGACTTGATTGCGTCTTTCAGATCCACTTTTTCTTACCGAACTCCCATGCAGAAGCATAGTATTAAATCTCATGCCGTCTCACTTCCATTTAATGAAACGATACCTTGCATCGTTCCTTTACATATCAAGAATTGCTAGAAAAAATATACCATTATGCAGCGAAATAGGATATTACGTATTGATGATAGCCAGTATTCAGAATTTCTTATAATAGACATGAAAAAAAGGAGCTCCGTGAAAAGAGCTCCCTTCTTTAATAAAATCAGTCCTGTTTTTCTATGTTCATTTTGATTTTCTGTGTAGTCTCGGCAGCTTCCACGCCGCCCTTTCCGGTCTCATCCGTGATGCAGGGATCAGGCGCAGGAACGGGCTTCGGCTTCGGATTCCTGTCGATAGCCGTAGCATCTCCGATTCCAAGTGATTCCCCGATTATTCCAAGAGAACTCACGGCATTTGCTATGTCACTGGGCATATAGATCTTGGTCGCGCGTCCATCAGAGACATCCTTCAGAGCTTCTATTCCCTTAAGTTTCAATACGGATTCATTTATTCCGGCCTTGGAAAGAGTATTAAGTCCGTTTGCCTCAGCCTCATATACGAGCTTAATTGACTTTGCTTTACCTTCTGCAAGAGCTATCTGGGCATCTCTCTCAGCCTCAGCTGCAAGGATCTTTGCCTTTTTGTCTCCTTCCGCTCTTGATACCACTGCTTCCTGATGAGCCTGAGCCTCAAGCACTGTCTGCCTTCTCTCGCGCTCAGCCCTCATCTGTTTGGTCATGACCTCCTCGATTTCACTTGGAGGTGTGATGTTTTTGATCTCAACTCTCGTGACCTTTATGCCCCAGGCATCTGTCGCCTCGTCAAGTATTGTCTCCATCTTTCGGTTGATATCGTCTCTGCTGGTCAGGGTCTGGTCGAGCTCCATCTCACCGATTATGTTTCTAAGAGTCGTCGCAGCCAGATTCTGGAGACCAATCAGAGGATTCTCCACTCCGTATGTAAAAAGCTTCGGATCAAATACCTTGCAGAAGACTACCGAGTCGATCTGCATGACTACATTGTCCTTTGTGATCACGGCCTGGGGCGGAAAATCAAGGACCTGTTCCTTCAGCGATACGATCTTCGCAACCCTCTGGATAAAAGGAACTTTAGCGTGAATTCCGGCTTCCCAGATCGCCTTGAACCGTCCGAACGATTCGATGATGTAAGCGTTTCCCTGTGAGACGATCCTCACATTGGAAAAAAAGATAATTAGAACTATTACAGCGATTACAATAATTGCAGGCAACATGAAACTCCTCCTCTTTTTAAACTATTTCAATGCGTCGTGATGAATAAACTTATCTGTTCATTTTCTCTGCCAGCTCACATATTATATGAACGCATGTGTCCTCACCCAGCGTGCCACTGTCCAGAGCCAGATCATAATTCTCATACTTGCCCCAGTGACGGTCGGTATAATATCTGTAGAAAGTACGTCTCCTCTTGTCTTTTCTCTCTATTCTTTTTGCTATATCGATATCCCTGTTTACATCAGGATAACGCTTAAGCACACGTTCCTCCCTGTGCTTGATGTCGGCATGAATGAGAACGTTCAGACAGTATATGCCGGCTTTCTTCAGGATATAATCGGAACATCTGCCTACTATCACACATGGTCCCTTGTTTGCGGCATCGAGTATTACTTTTCTCTGAGCCAGGAATATCTCATCCTGGGGACTCTGGAAATACATGGTGCTTGCTGCTGAGATATCAAACCATTTGCTTGCCGAGCTGGTCGTCTCCCCCTGCTCTTCTATGAGTTCCTTGCAGTAGCCGCTCTCGACCGCCGTCTGATTGACGATCTCTCCGTCATAGAAGGGAATCGAAAGTGATTTTGCTACCTGTTCACCTATAGTGTGACCGCCGCTGCCGAACTCTCGGCTTATAGTAATAACCGGAATCATATCTGCCACCCTTTCAAGTAATGTTTATTCAGTTACCCTTATATAAATTTTACCATAAGAGATGGTCACATGCACCAAAGATTTTGTGAAATACCGAATTATAATATGCAAAAAAAGGCCACAGTAACCATCCAATATGGTCAGATTTTAGTGTGATGGTCAATGCCACAGGATTCATTTATTCCTGCCTGTATATATTCGAGTGCCAGTATTTCACAGCCTCATCGAGCCAGCCCTCGGCGTTTGTTCCTGCTCCGAGTCCTATGCCGTGCGGCACTCTGAAAAATTTCTGATACATATAAGGCACAGTATTTTCCTTCAATGCCTTCGCCATCACATCAGTATGCGAGCCGGAAGTCACGAGTATGTCATCGTCGCCCGAGAACATATATGTGGGTGGATATCCCGGTCTGATCCAGTTCTGGACGCAGAGAGATTCTCGCTCCTCCCTGGTGGGAAAAGGCCCGAACATATATATATTCCCGCGCTCAGAGAACCATACGCCAATCAGACCTTCCCATATATTCCAGTAAGGGTGTTCCGCCCAGTGGTTGATATTGGTCCAAGGATATCCCAGAATAATCGTACCGGGCTTTATAGTATTGTAATGTTTCCAGCCGTACTTTTCAGTGCCGTATATTCCCGCAAGATTTCCTCCCGCGGAGAATCCTATAAGCGAATAACCTTCCCTTTCGACATTGAATTCATCACTATGCTCCGTTATGAACGAGACTGTCCTTGCAAGGTCCTCCATCGGAGCATACTTTGAACATGCTCTGCCGGTTCTGTATTCAAGAACAAATGCCGTGACCCCCATCTCGTTCAGTCTGGCAGCTACGGACCATCCTTCAGCTACAGTAATGCAATGAGCATATCCTCCGCCGGGAAGAATTATTGCATAGGCACCTTTTTTTCCGTCATCATTAGGAAAAACAGTGAGTCTCACGTCAGACAGCTTTTTATTTTTAGCTATCTCGTCCATCGAATAGAGTGGCATCTGCCTCCAGCGTCCCGTCATGATAAGCTGCTGCCGGCGCGCACGCCCGCATTTCTTGCAGCATGCCCGTTCATCAACTATATACATCTTCAGGATCATGAAGCAGGTAAGGAGAAAAGTCAGCAAAAGATAAATGACTGCGACTTCCAGAATAAGACTCTTCATCAGCCTTTAAGACCCCTTGTCTGCCTGTCCATATCCTCTACGACTATGTCGTATATCTCTCCCTTTTTTGAGCAGTATTCCAGAACCTTCCAGGGCTCGTTTGTATGGAAGTGAAGCTTGACCAGGTCTTCATCGCCCACACACAGAAGCTCGTCGCCGACAAAATGCTCGGCGATATAGTCATGTATCTCATCAGGATCCAGTTCCTCATCATCGAAGGGATCCATAAGAAGCTGTGTATCGTAACGGAATTCTATTGACTGCTTTGGCATTTTTTCTCCTCTCAAAAAATACGTTTTTGCCATCTAATGATTATAGAATATTTTTCTGAAACTTCCCACATCAAGATTTTTGGACTTAGCCGATTTTATCCTGTATCCGTCAGCTGATCATAAATGAGTTAAAAAAGTACTTTTGACACTCATATCAATATTATTTACTCCCTGAAAACCAGGTGCTTTTGTATCTGATAGCTGATAAGGAAAAGCAAAGTGTCTACTATTATCTTTATCACAACTGCCGGCACAGAACTGAATATAATGGTTCCGAGCGTTACAAGCCCTGCGGAGCAGGCCATTTGTGATAAAGCAAGGATCAGATATTTTACAGCAGCCCTGCCCTGCGGTTCCCGGCTTTTGAATACGACTTTATAATTCATGATGTAATTATATGTCGCCGAAATGACTCTGGCCGCCACCGTTGCCACCGCAGCTGATGATGCGATATTTCCCCTGAGCAGATTGAAAAAGAGCTGAAACAGAAGGATATCTATAAGGAAAGACGATAGCGAAGCGAAGATATATTTTCCAAATGTCTCAAAGAGCACCCGGTAGATCTTGATGGAATCAGCGACAGGTCTGAAATGCGTCTTATGATTATCCTTTGAATCGTAGATCGTCTCTATCTTTATCTCCACGACAGGATAACGCTTCGCGCTCTTTATCAGCATCCTGGTCTCGAACTCGAACCTGTCCCCCGGGACATCGAGGAGCTCTCTCATGAATGACAGAGGTATGCCTCTAAGCCCTGTCTGGGTATCGCTTACATGCAGCCCGGTGACCAATGAAAAAACCTTTACCGTGAGATTATTTCCAAACCGGCTTCTCCAGGGGACATCCTCTCCGTCAAACATCCTGACGCCGAGAATCAGCGAGCCGGGGTTTTTAATAAGCGTATCTTTCACATTGCTGATCGCATCGGCTGTATGCTGGCCGTCAGAGTCCGCAGTCACCGAGCCGATGGCGTCGGGTTATTTTTCAAGAATGTAGGAAAATGCGGTCTTCAGCGCAGCCCCTTTACCCCGGTTCACCTCATGAGTAAGGAGGACTCCACCGTCCTCTCTTACTATACTCTCCGCTTTCTCGAAGAGGCTGGAATAAGCTTCACCGCTTCCGTCGTCCACTACTATGACCGGACCGATATTTTGGTCACGAAGAGACCGGAGGAGACTTATCATATTCTCATCCGGCTCATATGCAGGTATTATCACAGGAACGATTTCTCTCATTTACTTCCTTTCCCGGACAAGACAACGCCGATGGTCTTGAATAGGATCTTGATATCGAGTAACGGCGTCCAATTTGAAATATATTGCGTATCCAGACGTACTATTTCTTCAAAATCAGTGATGTCAGACCGTCCGCTTACCTGCCACATTCCAGTAAGTCCCGGTCTGAAAGCCAGGCGTGCCTTATGGTGATATTTATATTTCTCAAACTCATTTTCTGTAGGCGGTCTCGTACCCACAAGCGACATATCTCCCTTCAGAACATTAAAGAACTGCGGAAGCTCATCGATCGAATATTTTCTCATGAAACGTCCGATGGGAATGATTCTCGGATCATCATCCATCTTGAACATCAGCCCCTGCATCTCGTTTTTGTCCATCAGCTCACTTAATCTTTTGTCGGCGTCAGGATACATGGAGCGGAATTTATAGAACTTGAATCGCCGCCCGTTTCTGCCGATTCTGATCTGGGAATAAAAGACCGGTCCCGGCGACTGGTGCTTTATGATCGGCGCAAAGATAATAAAGGCGATGCCTGTCAGTATCAGACCTACTATCGATCCGACAATATCCATAAAACGCTTGAAGAAAAGCTGTCTCGTGCTTGCTATATGCATGGAGGTGGTGAGAACCACATATTCTCCGTAACTGTCTATCTTCTTTGACGGCATCATTTGTCCGGTATGGACCAGAGCTATATGCACTGTCACGCCAAGTTCCACAAGTTCAGATGCCAGAGCCTCCGAACTTGCAATCGTATTGCCGTCAATAAGCACTTCATCCACTACGTTCTTTCGTACATAGTCAAGAAATGTATCCGCGGTAGCCACCACAGGAACTCCGTCTATGGACTCTCCGATAAGGTCCCTGTCTACAACAACTGCTCCCGTCACCTTGAAGTCAGCATATTTGTCCGTCGCTATATCATCAATGCATTTTTTTACTTTAGCGCTTTCAGTCACCACGATCATCTGCGCCTTGTCTATGTCTTTCAGCTTTCTCCATCTGATATAGCGCTTCAGATACACTCTCTCTATGTATTCCAGGATAATGGCCAGAATGAAGTACATAAAGAGTGTCTTTCTGGAATAGAGAAAGGTCTGCTTCGTCGCGGCCAGAAATACCATGAGAATCCCGAATATCACACTGCAATGAATGATCGTGGATCTGAGTTCCCCGAACTTATTCCTCCTCAGGATCCCGGAATAGGAATCAGTAAAGAAGACGACGCATACATCTATAAGTATGACAATAAGCGCCACCCTTTTATATAGCGAGCTTGAATACAGCCATACTCCGTCTATATCCCAGGCATTGAATCTCCAGCTGTACGCCAAGACAAGTGCCAGCTGCTGCATTATGATATCCAGCAATGTAAAATCCAGATGTTTTATCCAGCTCTTTTTTTCAGACCTGTACATGTAGCCCTCCAAATATACAGTCTTCCCTTTTGATGCAAGGCAATATATTAACACAATGATGTGAAGATTTCATGTAGCCGGGAAATCTTTGACATTATTCTTGCATTAATATAGAGTTTTATCAGTATAAACCATTGCTTACACAGGACAAATAAATGAATACAACAATTATAGTCTGCACACACAAGCCCTATAAAATGCCGTCAGACAGCAGCTATCTGCCTCTTCAGGTTGGAGCTGCTCTTCATGATCCTATCAAGGGATATCAGGGAGACGACAGCGGGGATTCCATATCCGAAAAGAACCCGCTCTACTGCGAACTTACCGGCTTATACTGGCTCTGGCGAAACGGGACATCCGATTATCAGGGACTTGTGCACTACCGGAGATATTTCACCGTGAAAAGCGCCTCCTTCCGAAAAAAACATCCCTGGACCGAATCCGTCCTCACATCTGATGAGCTTTCGTCCATCATAGAAGGATGCAATAAGCCATTTATTATCGTTCCAAAAAAGAGGCGGTATGTAATAGAAACTCTCTATTCGCACTACTCTCATACGCTTGACGGATCACATCTTGATTTGGCAAGAGAGATAATAAAAGATACCTGTCCTGAATATCTTGCTTCCTTTGATACAGCCACAAAAAGGACCTGGGGATATATGTGGAACATGTTCATCACTGACAGATCTACACTGGATAAATACGCATCCTGGCTCTTTCCGATTCTCCTTGATATGGAAGATAAAATCGACCTCACAGGACTCAGCAGCTTTGAAAAGCGGCTTTTCGGAAGGGTCAGCGAGATTCTCTTCAATGTATGGCTTTATCACGAGAAAGCCTCCGGGATCACTGTCAGAGAGATAGGAGTCTTTTCTCCCGAGCCTGTTAACTGGGGATTAAAGATCCGGTCTTTTCTCGCCGCAAAACTTTTCGGGAAGAAATACGATAAATCATTTTAATTTATGCTTTTTCCCCTGCAGCCGTAAAAGTGGCAGTATGCGAGTATATTTTTTCTTTGGCAGAAAGTCATTAGCTAATTGCTTGAAAATCTGCAAATGAAAAGTCATGAGTTTTCACTGCCGATTGAATCCCGGCGGCGTCTTCGTCCGGATCTTGTAATTTATATTTGAAAGAAGAATCATGGGATGCCGGAATCCTGTCAGAATTTTTCCTCCGGGTCCGGATTTCCTCCATGACGCCTTCATGGATATCATATTGCGAAGCGTCTTCATGTCTTTTTTAATCTTCTCCCTGTCAAAAGAAGTCTTCTCATCAGCTGCGAGGATCTCGGCAAATTCATAAACGGAAGCGTCCGTCTTCTCAGTATCAGCCGAGATATTTTTATCCGTAAATCTGTGAGTATAGAGCGACTCGTCAAGGTATGTAAAACTTACTCCGGACTCCAGCATAAGGATCCAGAGAAAATAATCATCCGCTCCGTTTCTTTTTAAGAAATTCTTCTTCCATGCCTCCGGTATCATATCTCTTGGAATCAGGCACTGACCTGGCGATACTATCTGAGTTCCGACCAAAAGATAAGTATCTAGATCCCCTACAAGAGATGCCTGGTAGGCAGTCCTGCACCACATGCCTTTCCAGCCATCCTGCTCCAGAATGGCATTTGACACGATTACCGTATTCCTTTTCTCTTTCGCAACCTTCTCAAAAAGATGGACAGCGTCACTTTTTAAGATATCATCCTGATCCAGAAAAATCACATAGTCCCCATCAGCTGCTGTGAGACCTCTGACTCTGGAACCGTGTATTCCAAGATTTTTCTCATTATTTATTACCCTTATACTGACTGACTTATCACGGTAAGATGACAGATCCACTTCATATCCGGGACTGTCGTTTACGATAATGACATCTAAATCCTCGCCTGCGTCTCTGTCAAGCGAAGAAGCATTTTCTTCTATCATCCTGACATAGTCAATCATATATTCATTGCCTCTGAAAAAAGGCGTAATAACCGTAGTCTTCATAGATCACCGATTCTGTTTCATTCTCGCAAAAAGTCCGGGGCAGAGCCGCCTTATTTTAATGAGTAAAGAGGCATGGTTTACGGCAGCAAAAGCATTTCCCTTTACGAGAGGCTGATAGAGATACCTCCCCGCCATGCCGAAGTCGCCCAAATGAATTCTTAGCAGCCGGTAGAGTTCACTCTCTTTCATCTCGTCTTTAGTCTTTTCAATTATAGTCTTCCTGTCAGTTCCATGCTCCAGTTCCCTTCCAATCATAGATGAAAAAGATCTGAAATACCTACCTGACGCTATCTCCAGAGCCTCTCGCCATCCGGCAGCTTTCTCATCCGGTAAACCGGAAGCATCAATATCTAAATAAGAATCATTACCGATAAGACCCATCAATTCCGCCTGAAGGGACAGGAATTTTTTGAATCTGTCTTTTTGTATCTGAAAATAATCAGGCACATATCTTTCAGTAAGTCTGCCCTGATCCGCCCTGTTTATATAATGATAGAGCGTATCGGTGAGACAGATGACACCATAGGCTGCCGAGAATGCATCGGCATTGAAGAAAAAATCCTCTGCAAAGTCGAGCGGAGGAAATTCTATTTTCTTTCCGGTCAGGAGATCTTTCTTATAAGCCTTGTTCCATGGATATCCGAATATGGTCGCCTTTTCGAGGTCTCTTATTAAAGCAGCATATTCATCTCCCGGCGATATCAGCTTTCCGGCAAATTCACAGCCGCATTCATGTTTCCTTACATAGACCGTTTTCTTATCCCGGTTTATATATTCCTCAGATACTGACCATACTATGATGTCAGGATCACTTATTGCCGCTTCAGATACTTTCTCAAAAAGATCCGGTTCTATAATATCATCCGCATCCAGAAAGACTATATATTTTCCTTGTGCCTCCCTGATGCCTAGATTTCTTGATGCTGCAGCGCCGATATTTCTATCATTCTTTATTATATGATAGAGAGGATCAGAAAGACCGCTCAGGTATTCACAGGTCTTATCTGAAGAACAGTCATCTATTATTATTACTTCGTCTGGCTTTACCGTCTGACTCTCTATGGCTTTTATGAGATCAGGCAAGGTATCCTCTGCATTGTGTGCAGGAATGATTACTGATAAGGATGTCATATCACCCACCTCCCGGTAGACGGATCCAGATGGAGCCTCGTATCCTGACTGTAACTGTCCTCTACGGAGAAGACAGATGACAGGTCATGATCGATTACATCGTGATCAATAAGGAGGTATCTGTAGGCTCTCTCCATAAACTTTCTGTCAGCTTCATCGTCCAGTGAGCCATTATCCATTGCCATGATTTTTTCCGATGACGACCTGTCCATGGCGTAGCGTATCATACCCTCCTGGATCTCAGAAGTTTCTATCGACATAGGAGCCTCATCCTTATATACAGGTTCTCCGTCATCATTGAAGCAGAGCAGCTGGCCGTAAGGAGCCTTTAATACGCTCTCCAGATAGAGCTGGGTATCCTTTATCACATCGGAAAAATCATCCCTGCCGCCCATATACATGGCATGTACTTCAGACCCCAGAGCGAGGAGCTTTTTATTTCCCTTAAAGACCGCAAGATATGCTCCGCGGGTAGGATGACCGAGAAGCTTTGTCATGTAATACTGGATCGTACCGGAGTAGCCGATGTCTGCCATCACATCTCCATCAGATATGCCTATCCCATCGAGATAAGCAAGATAATTTTTCCTTTCCTTCCCGGCATATTCGAGGATCTCTTCCTCGAAGGGCTTTAGGTCATTTATTATATTCCGGTAGTCAGAGCCAATACCGCCATCCTCGATATGTATCTGCCTGTCTTTAAAGTTCTTTATCATATTGCCCGGCATACCGAGTCTGGAATCAAGAATATTATGAAGCGAGCCGTCATATGCTCTTCCCAGTATCTCCTCCACATCAGCCATCGACCTTATAGCCGCTACTGACACTGCCCTTCGGGATGCCAGGAGATAAATATTTCTATCACTTGATCCGTATATGATCTCGTATATCTTTTTAAATATCCATCCCTCTCTTGCAAGGAAGAGGATCTGATCGCCTTCGATACCGTGAAGCCACTTCATATATTCATAGATCAGCGGTCCAAATATGGAGTAACCCATGTCAAACGTGCTTCTTATATGTATGGCTCCATCAGGGCATATTGAAAAAGGCGAATTAAATAAACCTCCCTGCACCATCAGCTCTTCCGAAAAAGTACCCGCACCGGCGCCTGCATCAAAACCGTTAATCCTTTTTTCAGTGCCGGGGCTCATGATCCATACAGTCTTTTCTCCTCTGTCAGAAAGAGTCTGCCAGTCAGACTGCTGGTTATCACCTGTATGAGCAAATGTCCTGCCCTTATATTTCTCAAGCAGCATATCCCACATACTGCCGTCATCCTTCCTTTTTCCTTCAGCGCATGAGAGATACAAGTGCTCATATCGTATGTTAAATTTATTTAGAATTCGCTTTATGAAATCTTCCGGCAGATACATATCGGTTGTGATGATTACATGAGAACCATTATCAATAAGCCGGTTTAAAAGATCGCACATCTCCCTTCTCGGAATGATACACTCCTCCTCAAGCCATAATTCAGCCGTCAGAAGGATCTTCTCCGATTCGCCATCCGGCTTCAGATATTTTCTCATGCATTCATATATCTTATATATATCTGCCCTGTCGCCGTATCTGTCTATGGCATCAAGCTCAGCTGAAATCCTTATGTCTCTGAAAGCCTTTCTGCCAAGTGAAATGATTTTCTTTATCCCGGCATGCGTTTCGTCCGTGATGCTTTCATCAATATTTATACCATATAGACCGGCAATATCCTTTATTGTCCCTGCCTGACCGGGAATTGAATCATCGCAGGCAGTATTCAAAACACAATCTGACAGCAGGGTACCATCAAGGAGTCCTGATGCGGCTAAAGGAATATAGGAAAAGAGTTCTCCTGCATCTTTGATCTTCCTCGTGACCAGGGTATCAAACATATCAAAGCTTACTATGTCATATGACGCAAGATCTGTAAAAACATGATCATAGCCACGCGCCAGTACAGGGGAAAAAGTATCGATATCCGAACCGATATGGAAACTCTTGTCATCCATATCGATTATGGCATCACAGTAACCATTGTATCTCGATACTATAGAGACAGCTCTCTCAATAACGTGCGCAAGCGTCCCGTCAGTCTGTCCCATCTCCTCGTCAAAGTCGTTAAGATTTAGTCTCCTGTTCCAGATCTGCCTGATGGCATCATTTCTCACGAGATAGAAACTTCCTGCCGGGTACAAAAAGATGCCGCCGGAGAAAGGGATCCCCATTGACTCAAGAAAATCTCTGCCCTTCTTTTCATTTGACAGCCATCCGTAAGCTTCCGGCGCCATGCCGGAAAAGCGCTTTGGGTAGACTATACCTATGTCTTTTCTCTCAATAATAAGGCTTAAGAGATCAGCCGCCCTCTCCCTGCTGCCGATCAGGGCATCTACAGAATATGTCCTCCAGTCCTTCTGCTCGGTCCCGGTATAAAGCGATTTCTTCGAATGCATATGAAGAACCAGATCATATCTCATCAACCGGGCTGCAAACTGAGAAAACATAGGCGCAATATCACGTCCCCGGTTCGGCGCCCTCTCTATAGTCACCTGCCCGTCGCAGCATGACTTGAAAAGCCGGGAAAGCTCTGAAAGCCTGTCATCCGTTATTGCCTCTCTCACAGAAATAAATAGATCGAACCTTATCGGAATATTTTTGAGCGCAGAAATAAATTCGTCCGCCAGATCATCATAGAAAAGGTGAATATGCACTGCCAGCGTCATGTCGCACTCCGGCTCACCAGAAGACGAATGGAAAGGAATCCTCTCCTCTTCAGTCCGTCTCGGCAATTCGATACGCTTCGATTCCTTTATTTTCAGCTTTACTTTTCCTAAGAATGCCTTTGGTCCCTGATGAAGCAGGATATCGAAAGCACGCTTTAGGTGTCTTTTTAAAATATTGGGGGTATTCATATATTTTTAGTGGTATTCATATATTTTTAGAATATGTCTATATCATTAAGCGTCTCCATAGGATCTGTGTCATATTGAAGACGAAGTCCAATCGATATTCTAAAAATGATCTCAAGTCTTTGTCCTGCAGCATTTTTGATAAGAATCTGCGGATCATTGTTTATAATATCAAATATTCTTACTTCCTTATCTTCACTCCTTTCTTCCATGTTTATAAATTCATAGTCTAATAACTTTGAATTTTTCGTTTGAATACCATATAAATAGAACTTTCCAATTCGTTCAGATGGATCAAACCTTAAAGTCTGAACATCTTCAGGCACTTCTATTATCACTTTCCACATGTTTTCATCTATTTTTTCAGGAATCACTTTCAAGCTGTCCGCCTCGGAGAAACCTGCTCCTCTGTCATAATAAATCTTTACTCCATCAGCCTGCACCAGATTTCGCCAGTTCATAAGCAGCCGTTCTGTACTTAGTACACTTCCCCGATCTTTCAATGACTCCCGGTAGGTTCCATCTGTACCTGCCACATATTCCTGAAAGTGTTTTTCCATCTTTTCATATACTGATCTTTCAGCATCGCCTATCTTAAAGAAGCTGTAGAGTCTATTCCCCAGCATTTTCTTCCTGACTTCTTTGAAATTCAGATAATAATGGATGCATCTCCACATGACATAATCCCAGGGTATCGGGAAATAAAAAGACCACTCATAGTCTACTATTTCAAATGTATCTTCTGAGCCATTTGTCAGCACATTTCCGAATATGCAGTCTATGTCCGTAATTTCCAAAATTTCTTTACCGGATAAAAGTTTTAACTCAACTTCATCCAGCACCCCGAAAACATTATTAAATTTCTCCGAGAGAGTGAATTTCTTCCCAACAGAATACACCTTGAACATATCAAAATATCTTTTTATCTCAGATTCAATCCCGTCAATATCATTCAAGAGGAGCTTCTCATCAAGCAGCTCTTCCAGAGTCTTCCCGCTCCTGTATTCAAATTTAATTCTGCCGTTATTCTCTTTTAGAATACGGTTCCACCTTATCGTTAGATTCGCTCTGTTTTCGGTTAATCTTTTATAGACCGTCCTCATATTATCAATATGACTGCGTGCATCGTTCGAAAACGGTATTTTTTCTACAAACTTCCTGCTGATTAGTGTAATCGTTTTGAATTGATTGCTCCTCCTGATGGAATAGTGCACCCTGTCAGGCAATCCCCTGTCTGGATGCCTTCTTGCACAAATAAGAATAAAAGCATCAGCCAGTTCCGTATACAGCCCCTCGTCAATCACTGCATTATATATATCATAATCGTGATGGATATAGGTTCTGTCATACCCATAATAAAAGGAATCCTCGAAATAACCCGTTTTTTCAGGTAACGATCTGTCACTATATATATCTGTTACCATATTGAAAAAAGGAGCCGGATAAAAAAACGAAGTATGAAAATATTTTCTTGCAGCACTAACCAGTTCTTTTCTGGTAAAAGGTATTCTGTCATCGATATTCTTTCTGGGTATGACATAACCCTTTTCTTCAGGTATTCTCATTCCAATCAGATTTCTGTATGACAATCGATTCCGCGAAACCAGACATACTCTCCCTGAAAAATTCAAATAATTCTTAGCAATAGACAGACTTTTATCCAGCTCAGAAAGCGTCATGGAAGATACATCTGAAAAAATAATGAAATCATATTTTCCGGTGTACTTATCAAACGACTCCCTTTTCAACACATCCACAGTGATTCCGGTACAAAAAGTAATCTTCAACGGGAGGTCAGAATCTGCCAGAATGAGAACCTTATCGCCTGCTCTCACAGGAAGCCATCCCAGTATTCTGTTCCAGTTTTCGATGATATAATCTTTCCTGTCTTCAGGCATATCGAACCATCTCTACTCTTTTTCTATCTCAATCTTTGAGTTCATATCATAAAAGCCAACAGTATCCTTGTCAGATATCACTGTTACGCTGATTATGTCATAGCATCTGTGATAAGCTGTCAGACTTCCATTTACATAACCGGTGCAACTCATTGACAAGAGATAATCACCACCTTGAAGATCCATATTCTGATCATAAGTAATGATATAATTCTCGCCTCTCTTTGCAACCTGAACTATCTTATTCTCAAACATAGTATTGGTTCCGGTCACATCGATTCCCCGAACTGTCTTGAAAGTATATGTAAAAATAGGGTTCTTTACAGTCTCATTAAAATGAACCTTTGTCTTCATCTTGAAATGAGAACCTTTTATAATCGCATTTGTAAGCATCCCATTCTCATCAACAACAGCAAAATCACATATTTCAGCTTTTCTGTTACCATATTCATTCAGATTTGGATTTATCTCAAAATGAGACTTCCAGTCTGTCCCATATGTATTATTTGTTCTGACAGAATGATTCTCGTAATTTCTGTCAGCGGATTCTTCATTTTCTGTCTTCATCCCGTCTGCTGCTGAGACAGGCTTGGTTTTGGATTTACCGTATTTCCTGTCTATTTCATCGCGTTCTCGGTCAGTTCCTGTCAGAATCTTCTTATAGAGATTTATCATCTCCTTGGGATTTCCCTCTGTAAGCTTCTCTCCCTTATTGAAAAGGATTACTCTGTCACAATATTTTGCCACCGAACTCAAATCGTGGCTGACCAGAAGTATTGTTTTTCCTTCTCGCTTGAATTCTTCAAACTTGTTATAACATTTTGACTGGAAGAATATATCTCCAACAGACAGAGCCTCATCTACAATCAAAATATCCGGGTCGATATTAATGGCAACAGCAAACGCCAGACGAACAAACATACCAGATGAATAGGTTTTAACCGGCTGGTTAATAAAATCACCGATATCCGCAAAACTGAGAATTTCCGGTACTTTGTCCTCGACCTGTTCTCTAGTAAGCCCCATCATTGTACCGTTCAGATAGATATTTTCCATGCCTGTATATTCCTGATTGAAACCAGCACCAAGCTCGAGCAAAGCTGAGATTCTACCATGAATCTCTACCGTTCCATCCGATGGGGTCAGCACACCTGTAATAATTTTTAAAATAGTAGACTTACCAGCACCATTCGTACCGATTATTCCTACTGTTTCTCCACGCTTTACATCAAAATTGATATGATGAAGTGCATAGTGCTCGTGGTAAAGTTTCTTTCTCGTAAGACCCAGAGCTTCCCTGAAACGATCTGAATTCTTATCATAAAGTTTATATAATTTACTTACATCCCTGACACGGATGGCAATATCATCTGACATAATTCATTCCTCAAAACATCTTTATAACACATCTGCGAAGTGAACCCTCAACCTCTTGAAAATCCATGCCCCAAATATCAAAAGAATGACTGTTATACACCAGAAATATATGGTGAGCCCGGCATGATTCCAGAACCAAACATGATTAATCAGGGCATCACGGTATCCCTGAATCACATAAAACATCGGATTTAGCTTCATAATAAATGTAACTGGCGCCGAAAGCGTCATTCCATCAATATTCCACATAATAGGAGTAAACCAAACCATAACCTGCATTATTATATTGACAATCTGTGAAGTATCTCTGAAAAATACCGTGATTGCACTTGTAAAATAGATAATTGCCAAACCCAACACCATCATCGCAAACGAATAATACAACATCTGGAGCATATAAGGATTCGGAAAGTTCCCATAGCAAGCATACAGAATCAGAATGAATGCCAAAAAAAACATATGAACAAATAAAGCAGAAATAGCTTTTACTACAGGTAGGCAGCTGATCTTAAATACAACTTTTTTTACAAGATAACTATATTCCACAATGACATTGGTGCCACTAGTTACAACGTCAGAAAAGTAAAACCAAGGAACCAGACCTGCCACAAGCCAGAGAACATAAGGAACTTGTATTCCTGCTTTGGTAGACTGAGTACCAACATTCAATGCCTTCTGAAATACAAACCAGTAAACAACAACTGTTACTATCGGCTGGACAAATGCCCAGACAATTCCAAGATAGGAACCGGCAAAACGTGCCTTAAAATCATTTTTTCCCAGATTCCAAACTAAGCGTTTCTCCTGCCATAAATCACGTGGGATGGAAAAGACACTTTTTCTCTTCCAAAAAACAAAGGCAAAAAGCAAGTCTACCGCAAGGGCTGCTAAAAGACGTTTCAACCTCGCAGACATTTCCCCATAAGACTGCACTTTTGCAACAATGGCACTATAAGACACAGGTACAGCGAAGGTGATATATCCATCACCGCCTTCTGTCTGAATCTTTATTGTTTTATCATCCTTTTGAATATCGGTCTGCTGACTATCAATGATATCCATATTTGATTTCATAAAGTCGACAATGGTTCTACCCTTATATCTTAGCTTAATATTCTTAATCGTAGTAAGATTTAATGCTTGGGATGGATCGAACCGGATTGCTCGGGTATCCGCTGGGATTTCGTAATTCAGGGTCATATACTTTCCGAAAGTATCTGTATACGCAACCAGTTTACTTGCATTTTTCGGATTGTATTGGATATTATTCATCGACTCACTTTTTTTCAGACAAAATATCTGTGTATTCTCTGTTGTGTCTGCTTTTAATGTTACAGCAAGAGACAATGTTTCCTTAGACCAGTCAGGTCGGCTAGTAAAACATACAATATTAAATACAATGATGACTAATATGGCTAGTAGCCAGAATATCTTTTTTTTCATCGATTCATTTCCATTTCAGCTTAATTTCTCGCAAGTTCTTTCTCTACAAGGAATCCTTGATAACTCCAATTAAGCTTATTCCTAGCTGCATAATGTAAGCTCTTTTAGCGTATCACGATTCGTTTGTAATAGATCAACTAAAATGAATAGGTGCATCCTTTTCATTTCTGAAAGAAAAGTCTTCCTTTCCAAGCGTCAGATTGGGATTATAATAAGGATCTCCCTTCTCTAAGATATCTTTCCACTTTTCATCAAATAAAGCTGCCTCCTGTAAAAATCGTTTTTGTTTCTCCGGGGTTGTCTCATAACCTCTGGACTTAGACTCATAATGAAAAAGTTCTGCATATGGTGTCCATACACACCTCATCCCATCTGAATGGACCTTGAGACAATAATCAATATCATTAAATGCGACTGCCAGATCTTCGCTCAGACGACCTACTTTTTCAAATTCCGACTTTCTCGTTAGTAGGCATGCACCAGTAACTGCGAGATAATCCTGAGCACAAAGCAACCTTGCCATATACCCATAGTCATCCCTTTTCAGGCCTTTAAAGGCATGCCCGGCTGTTCCACCATATCCGACAACCACTCCGGCATGCTGGATAGTTTCGTCAGGGTATAAGAGTTTAGCCCCTACGATTCCCACATCCGGGCACTGAGCATACCCCATCATCTCATCCAGCCATTCTGGATTGATCACCTCTGTATCATTATTCAAAAGAAGCAGGTACTCGCCCTCCGCATGTTCGGCACCAAAATTGTTAATGGCAGAATAATTAAAGGAACCTTTATATTGAACCACCTTGATTTCTTTATGTGTTTTCAATTCTTCATAGAATTGGAAAGTCTCATCCAGTTCTGAGTTGTTTTCGATTACAACGATTTCATATCGCGAGTAGTTCGTTTTCTGTTCAATTGACAAAATACATCGCTTTAAGTCGTCAACATGATCCTTGGTTGGAATCAAAATAGATACCAACGGATAACTAGGCCAATGGAAGGTGGTTCGATAGATTCCCCAGTTTCCTGTATGTACTGCTTCTGCCGGGATACCAAGTCTCTTATAATGTGCATTAATAGCTTTCGCGCCATTGGTAAATGCATACAGCTTGGATTCAGGATTTCCGGCTGTGGACTCTTGATGAGCTCTCCAGTGATAAAGCACAACAGGAATATGAGAGATCTGCCGAGCCTTTTCACAGCAGCGGAAGGTAAAGTCATAGTCCTGCGAGCCATCAAATTCAGGATTCAATCCGCCAATACTGTCAACAAGACTTTTTCTTGCCAGCATCAGGTGAGAAATATAATTACGGCTGCAAAATAGAGCTTCATTGTAATCCGGCTTATAAAGCGGATCATACCGTTTGCTGCCCTGATAATTAATCATGTCCTGATCAGAATAAATGACATCACAATCTGTATTCTCATTGATGGTACGTGCACACATAAATAATGCAAATGGCGCAAGTGTATCATCATGATCTGAAAACACAACCCAGTCACCCTGAGCCATGGCAATGGCCTCATTGGTATTCTCGGCAATGGAAAGATTTTTGTCAAGTTTCTTGTAACGGATGCGTTTGTCCCTTTCTTGCCACTCCTTGATCTGTTTTTCAGATGGAGAAACTCCATGATCATCTTTTCCGGCATCGGCAAGACACAGTTCCCAGTTCGAGTATGTCTGATCCACCAGAGACTGGATCAATTCATCCAGAAACCTTGGCTTCGTTCTGTACATCGGAACCACAATCGAGAAGAAGGGTTGTGTCCGGAACTGCATTGATGCCTGGATTTCTTGATTCAGGTCCGATTTATTGGGCTCCGTACGTTTGTAATGCTTCTTATATGTTACTTCCCCGGACGGCCTCAATCGGCCAACAATTACCGAGGTTAATCTTCCGATTCCCTCATGTTTAGCAATCAAAGCTGTCTTTAACGGATATCTAACGTACCATGGTCCATGGAGAGCCGACATTACAGAGATTCTTTTCTTGGTAACATCAATAATTCTTTCATCGCCATCGGATTGCAGATGAATCTGAAATGGTACGGATCCATTACCTGCAAGATGAACAGTCAATACAAATCCATTGTTATGATTGGTCGGAACTTCCGGAAACAGTTTCTTAATATCATCTCGAAATGACCAAGTAACCTGTGCTGGAATTAAGGTTTCATTTCTCGTAACAGATATGTCCACTTCTTCCGGACCAACTGCCCATCCACTAGCCCGGTATACATGATTCTCATCAATCTCTTCGGAATCCAGAAAGTAGACCACTCTATTAAACATATCTTCGGTAAAGCCTGTTTGAATAAAAATATCCTTTTCATTTCCAGAGACCACCTCAACGATCTTGATCTTGCCCTTTCTCTCGGCGTGTAGAGGAAAACAGATTCGTCCAATAAATCCATCACCCTCATGACTGCCATTCAAAAATGCATTATCATAAACTGGATCATTGCGTTCTAGGAGTTCTACTTTGCAAAGTTCATCATTCCAATAAGCTTGAATTTCTACATCGTTCTGGTTTCCTGATTCCACCCAACCAGTGAAAATCAAATCTGCACTACCGGAGAGGTCTGTACGCACTCCTTCAATATAAATATTACTCTTATATCTAGTTATTTCTGTTTTTTTCATCTTATTTTCTCAAAATTGTATTTTTTACATCTATTCATTTCATCAAAGCCAGGGTTTCCGGTCTTCCCATTGTCTGTATCTCCCCAGCAGCAACTACAATCTGATGTCTGCCCTGTGTACGGATTATTTCTGTCGTCGATACTACCAGCTATAGTAATATCCTTCATAGTCTTATGGTTTTATTTGGATAATAGCCCAGTCGTCTTCTCAAATAGCCTGTTACCAATTCAATATAGCTATTCCTTGTATTTGCCGCCTTCATCATAACTGCATGCTCTTTTTCTTTTGTATTACACTTGTAATATTGCTAATCATAAGTTTCACCTATCATCTAGATAGGCTCCTAATTCTCAATTCTAATCGTTGGCTGCATAATCATTTAGAATATTATAAGACTCAGATTTAGTAGCATCGGCGATGTATTTGTGAGCATTTATCAAAATCATGACTACAGGATTACGACATGAAAATTAAGCATTAGTATATCAACCATATAAAAGTCAGTAATAAGTGAATAGTGCCGTGTTGTAATTCTGTTTCTAATAATGAGTGGCTTGATTGATATTACCTATCAATCCTTGGTATCCGTTGTATCCTTGATAATGAATTGGGGCGCACTATTTTCGTTTATATATATTCTTCCAACATACTCTCCAAGTAACCCCATCATCAGCATGAGAATACCTCCAAGGAACAGTATAATACACATCATTGAAGCCCAGCCATCCGCATTGATTCCATATGCAAGCTTTCTAACAATAACATAGACAGCCAATATAAAGCCAATCGCTGCCGAAAGCATTCCAAATACGGATGTTAATCTTAGTGGCTTGACTGAAAATGAAGTAAAACCATTTAGCCAAAGTCCCAAAAGCTTCGAAAAGGTATAAGTGCTCTCACCAATTTCTCTAGCTCTATGTTCGATGACTTGATTGGTCACATTTCTAGTTGTCCTCAATATCAGTCCCCAAACATATGGATATGCGCCCTCATATTTAATAATTTCGTTTGTTACAAATCTAGTCATTACAAAATAGCTACATAATCTTAGATTCTTTGGTTTTTCTAAGATCCAATCAGCCATCAGGTCATTTAACTTGCTTCCAAAATTTTTGAATTTACTGTGATGTTTTATAAGATATTTACCAAAAACAGCATCATAACCTTCTTCCAGTTTTGCGATGAGCTTATGAGCTTCAGCCGGTGGATTTTGTGCATCATCATCAAGCGTTACAACATAATCACCCGTCACGAAATGATATCCAGCCATTCTAGCACCATCCTGCCCAAAATTTCTTGAAAGATTTATTCCCTTAATAAATTTATATTTTTGTGTAAGACTTTCAATAACTGAAAATGTTCCATCAGCCGAACCATCGTTAACTAATATTATTTCAATATCATCATCACAAAACTCATTAATAATGTCTTCTACTACTCCTGCTAGTGTTCTTTCTGAATAATAACAAGGAATGACAAAAGAAATCTTTTTATCTGTGGTCTTCATTTAATATCCCCTTTTCAGTCTTTATATGTATCATAGCTCTTCTGATAGAGTCTAAAGCCTAACTTTATTAACCATTCAGGCCAAAATTTACGAAACATATACATTTCTTCTGACTGCCTGACATTTTCCTTTGTGTATTCTGCGCTAGTTGCTCCACTATGAATCCTGTAATAGAACAAATATTCTGGAATATAAATAAACGGTGCATCATACTGAGCAAATTTTACAAAAGTATCCCAATCTAGGGCAAAGTTTAGGTCAGAAGTAAAAATTTCTCCTTGAATGAGACTTTTATGATAAGCAACAGATGGACAGCTTATCGAATTCCCAAATGCTAATGAGTATTTTTTCCAAAACTTACTTGTTGACATTGCCTCAAACCTCAACGGAAAATGGAAAAAACGTTTCATCCGTGAATTCAAATCAGTTCCTATATGCCCATGTTTAATTGGATGATAATCGCAGAATGCCATGATTGCATTAGGTCTTTTATTAATTTCGTCTAACAACCTCCGTGAATACATCAGATCGTAAACATCATCCTGATGAGCAACTGTTACCCATTCCGTTTTTGCGTTATCACATGCAAAATTCCAGTCATCTTGTATCTGGCTTTTTCCATTACGAACAAATAAAGGTATTTCATATTTCTTTGCAAGACTATCGATCCAATCATTAGGAGTAGAAGTTGTCATGATAATATCACTATATTTCCTTTGAGGAACTATTGACTTTACGCACTGCTCCAAAAACTGTGATTCTTTATATGCACATATGGCGAATGTATGTTTCTTTTTTTTCATGCTACTTCTCCCAGTACTCTATCAGCTTTGAAATGCCCTTCTTTAACGAGATCATCTTGTGTTCAGGAAACTTATCCGTATATTTTGTAATGTTTAACACGCTGTACTTTAAATCTCTGCTTCTAAATGGTTCCATATGAATCCTAGCTCTTCTATGAGTGATCTCCTCTATAATTGAAATCACCTCATTAAGTGAATAACCGATTCCACTTCCTAGATTATAAATATTTGACTCATCTACTGAAGAAGCTATATTCAATATTCCCTCTATAGCATCATCGATGTAAATATAATCTCTAACATTCTCTCCATCACCATAGAGTGTTATAATTTCATCATCTATTATACGCTTTGTAAATGCCGTGACTGCACCGACATTTCCAAAAGGATTCTGACCTGGTCCATACGGATTTGATAACCTTATTATTCTGTAGTCAAGTTGATACAGATGCTTGTATAGATAAAGATATTTTTCAATTGTAAGCTTCTGAATTCCATAAGAGCATATCGGCTCATTCTCATCCGTTTCCTTAAATGGTAATCCCTCTGATTTACCGTATACTGTACCTCCGGAAGAAATAAAAATAACCTTTTTTACCCGATGTCGCACACATGCATCCAATAATGCCAAAGTAGGAAAAACGTTTTGAGTAATCTCATCTTCCAACAGAATATCTGAAGATGGAACCGTAGTGCTTATCAAATGATATACTTCTTCGCATCCACTTACCAATGAATCAAAATCATAATCTCTATTAAAATCACCTTCTATTGTTTCTGATTCTATCGACTTAATCTTTTGTCTAATCGAGTCAGGTATTTTCCTATCAAATATCCTCAATTGATCCTTAGGATATCTGTTGGCAATTGTTCTAGATAAATTTCCCCCGATAAATCCACATGCTCCAAGAATCAAACGTCTCATCCATATACCTCATTCTCTTTATAACGCTACAATAAATCCGCCAATCTCAACAGCAGACATATAAGTTAACCATATAATGTAAAGTAATGATTTGTCTCCATTTATTCTCAATTGTCTTAACAGCCACACAAGCGCAAAAACGATCGTATAATATACAACAGAAAATGTTCTTAAACCAGATGCCCATATTGTGGGAGATAACCCCATCATAGATCTCGAGCCAACTGACATCAATAGGGCCAGGGCTACTCCGATAGAATTCCTTGAATAATCATCCAGTGCTGCAGTCAATATTAATATCAATCCACCAAAAAATACAAATAAGATTACTGGAAGATACGATCTCTTTGCTCCATAATTCTTAACACTTATCGAGCCGTATGAAGTCATACAATGGTAAAGGTCAGAGATACGAGGATATTTCGTCGCTAAATCACTTATCATGACTCCAAATAGTGCAAACCCAAATGGTAGGGTAGCAATAATTTTCTCAAATATATTTCTTTTCTTATTATAAAAATAAGTAATCATTAATAAAGCTGTGAAAGTCACTGTGATAAGCGAATTTGTAAGGAAGAATTCGTTCATTGTAGAACTAAAACCCATCTCAATTTTCTTAATTAGAGATAAATTGTTAAAATCAGCGAACCAGATTAGTTCCGCTTTACTTCTAGCTGAATTTCCAGGAGAAACCAGAGCCCAAATCAACTCCGCAAAAGATATGGCCTCATATGGAATGATAATCCTTCTGAACCCTTTGTATGCGATAATACTGTATAAAAGCATAATTACCAAAAAAGCTGATATCAGCTCCTCATTCGCAGCATACAAAACCGCTAAAATTGAAAATGCAATTGAAAAAACCGATAAACCCCTATTCTTTTTACAAATATACGAAAGTAAATATGACACGCATGCCATTGGCCAAAAGTATGCAATCGTTGTTATCAGCAATCCAGCACTTGTAAAAATAACCTGTGGTACCGATAATATCAATACAAAAACAAGCACATAAATATCCTTGTCCCTCGTTTCAAATAGTGACACAAGACTATAGTACATCAAGACAAACATCAATGCATTGATCAAATACCATAGGCATGGAAACAACACAAGAAAATTGGAAACACTATTAATTAGAAAGCGAGAGGACCATCCAGTAACATCTCTGATGAATTTTCCTTTCAAAAAACTTACTACTGTGCTAAATGTCAGGGAATCATATTTATGAAAAAATTCCTTTTTTAAAGCCACTTCATCATGTGCCGGTCTGTAGAAGATTAGTTCAAAAATTAAGATAATCGCAAAAACAATAATGTATGGCAGATTTTCTCTTATCCACTTGTCCCAACTAACTTTGATATTTGATTTCATTCCGTAATATTAACCCCTGTGTAATAATATTTGTCACCATGTAGCACAAACACCAGCTCATATAACTTATTTTTTTTTAAGTAACTTGTCTGTAGATTTGCAAAAAAACCTGCACTGCTATAATCCACTTTATCACTTTCATATTTTTCGCTTACATCAGGGCGCGCCTCTAAACATGTAGGCATAACTATCAATCTTTTATTCTTACAATCGTAAAGTGCAACTTTAAAATCATTATCCATTGCATATTTTCTTCTGAGTCTCCATCCTCTAATATAAAGATATCCAAACTGAGAGTCTTGTTCATCAATAGAGAAAATTAGTTTCTTATCATTTTCGATCATGTCCTCATCAATGTTAATAATCTGAATTTGCTTTTTCATGTCTGCATATACCAAAAATGGTATTCCAACAGTAAAAGCCAACAAGATTATTAAAAGAATCAAAGTTATTTTGATATGTAATTTTCTAATCTTTATCATTTCACTATCTCACCTATTTTCACTTCCATAATTAACTATTTTCATTCTATGCTCTGAATGCCCAGAACTTATTTATAAAAAAATTCAAGGGTACCGTAATTATGAGATTAATAATAGGAGCAATAAGCTTTGATATTCTGAATACTTTTACCCAAAGTACTAGCAAAGCACTTGATAGAAATAGTCCAGTAAAAGAATAAGAAACAAAAGTTTTAACCAACGTCGTCCATAATGAACGTTTTTGGCCATCACGGATGTCAAAAACATATATATTGTTCCAATAGAAAGACCAGATCACCCCCAATATAAAAGAAAGGGCTTGCGCTATTAGGTAATCTCCATTTAAACCAAACTGTTTCAAAACAACAAGAGAAATTGCGTATGTAATATAACTGACAGCAGTATTTGTCACACCAACAATTCCAAATTTAACAAACTGCACAAGTGCATCTTCAGTTGTCTGCATAGGAACTATTCTGATAATATGACAGAAAGAGCGAAATAACCCTCTGCAAATCTTATCAACCCACATAAATAAACTATTCACTTTATTGCTGTGTTCTGCACTCATATTCTCATTATTTCCATATTCCACACCTGACTGTCTAAGCAGACATCAGACAGATGCTTATAAGCTATCCGCACTATTTAGCAGTTCGTCATAAAAACCTGTAGTTTTTTATCATTATTTTTATACGCCGATGCTAGATTTTCCTGCATCAGAAATAACTCCTATCAAGATCCACATACCCCTTAATCCCCGGTATCGACCCCTTACTGCTATACTGCCACATAGATGCATTGGGCAGAGGGCGGTCTGTCGCACTATAATGTGCAACCCATATATAGGCATTGCGGATCGAGGACATGTACACTTTATCCTTCAGCCAGTAATAATAGGAGTATACACCTGCAAGATATCCGGCATTATTCACAGTATCGACAAATGCCTGAATGATTTCCGTTCGTTCTGAAATAACAACTTATCGTCCCATCTTCTGCAGATATTCCTTATAGCTCCAATTCACCTTATCCTTATCCGACAAATTCAAATCATCCGCCGTCATTCCTTCCGGCATAGGCCATTCGACTCCCAGATCCGGATCATTCCACATGATCCCGCCTTCATCATTCGGATGATAGAAGTCGGTTACCTTGTAACAGAATTCTGCTTCATCGGACAGACAGATAAAACCATGCGCAAAGTTTTTCGGGATCATGAACTGCTTCTTATTCTCTGCGGTCAGAATGACTCCTGCCCACTTACCGAAGGTCTTAGAACCCGGGCGGAGATCAACGGCAACATCATATACTTCACCTCTCACGACCCGCACCAGCTTATCCTGAGGGTAATGAATCTGGAAATGCAGACCGCGAAGCACACCCTTTGAGGAAGCTGACTGATTATCCTGCACGAATACATAGTCCATCCCATTTGCTTTCATATCGTTCTCATTATATGTTTCCATAAAATAACCACGTCGATCTCCAAATACTTTTGGAGTAATGATATTCAAGCCTTCTATGCCATTTATGTCCTTCTCTACTGTTATTGCCATTACATTCCTCTTTTCTCACATAAATATCGCTGCATTGCATGCGCGATTGATTAAATATCTAAATGCCGCCTGCTTACTGTATTTCTCCATCAGCCACTGCGATAAGATATTTCCCGTAGTCCGATTTCATCAGGGGCTTTGCAAGTTTCTTCAGCTGCTCTGCATCTATAAATCCACGCTTATAAGCAATTTCTTCTATGCATGATACATATAAACCCTGCCTCTTCTGAAGGGTAGAGACAAAATTTGCAGCCTGTAAAAGCATATCATGATTACCTGTATCCAACCACGCAAATCCTCGTCCGAGAGTCTCTACATACAAGTCTCCTCGATCCAGATAAGCATTGTTTACAGATGTTATTTCCAGTTCGCCGCGAGCTGACGGCTGTATTTTTTCAGCTGTCTTTACTACGTCATTATCATAGAAATACAGTCCGGGAACCGCATAATTTGATTTGGGCTTATCCGGCTTTTCTTCGATCGAAACAGCCTTGCCGGTATCATCAAACTCGACCACGCCATATTCTCTCGGATCTCTTACATAATATCCGAAAATTGTAGCTCCGCCCTGGCTCTCGACTCTCTCTCTTGCGCTCTTCAGCGTCTTTGAAAAGCTCTGTCCATAGAAAATATTATCGCCCAGAACAAGTGCCACAGAGTCATCACCAATGAAGTCCTTACCAATGATAAACGCCTCAGCGAGGCCATTCGGCGCTTCCTGGACAGCATACCGAATATCCATTCCCAGCTGAGAGCCGTCTTCAAGCAGTTCTTTAAACACAGGTAAATCTCTGGGAGTAGAGATAATCAGCACCTCTCTGATCCCGGCAAGCATAAGGGTTGATAAGGGATAATAAATCATCGGCTTGTCATAAACCGGCATGATCTGTTTTGAAATTGCCTTAGTCAGCGGATAAAGTCTGGTTCCTGATCCGCCTGCCAAAATAATACCTTTCATTATTTTCTAATTCTCCTTTTGTTTAATACATCTCCTGATGTACATATATCTATTGTATATCAGAGTCTGTGAAAGTCTTCATGTATTCCTTCATAACCCTTCACCTTCCGCCTTGCCCGAACTCCTTGCAGGTATCCAGCAGCCACCTGCCGCTGTCGGTCAGGTCACTCTCGGTGAATCCGTCGGTCTTTGTCACATATTGCTTTATTATAGCAGATGTTTCATTTTTATTACAGAGGCTCCAGCCCATAAAGGACAGATTATAGTCTTTGATCAGGGATTTCCACTCTGCCGCGGACTGATAATCAATAGAGCCATTGCCTGACGCATCGCAGATGGAGAATTCCGAGATGAATACCGGTATGCCTCGTGAAATGGCATTCCTTGCCTTCTGCCGGATATAATCCTTATGAGTGGCTGCGTAGAAATGAAGGGCAAACATCACATTCTTTTTGTCTGTAAGACTATTCATATCGACGCTGTCGACGTCCTGAGACCAGGTAGGCGTACCCACTATTATCACGGCGTCATTGTCATTGGCATGGATCACCGGAATTACCGCGTTGGCATACGAAGCGATCTGATTCCAATTTGTACCGCTGTTCGGCTCGTTGCATATCTCATAGAGCACGTTGCCATACTGACTGTATTTTGCCGACATCCTGCGAAAGAAATCAACAGCCTCTGTCTGATGGGTCTGCGGATTGGGGCAGGTATTCAGGATATGCCAGTCTATTATCACATACATTCCCAGATTCTTCGCCGCATTTACGCCCTTGTCTATTACAGCTTCCAGTTCGGCGCGGTTGCCGCCGGACAGATACCCATTATATTCTTCAGGATACATCGCGATCCTTACTGCATTCACATTCCAGTTGTCTCTAAGGCTCTGGAAAGCGCCCTGATTTACATACTGAGGGAACCAGGAGATTCCATGCGTGCTCACGCCATGAAGCTGATATTTTGCACCGTGAGAATCCACGAGATTGGTACCCGCTACAGAAAGGCTTCCATGCGCGCTGAAGGGATCAGTATACTTATGGAATATATTCTCCTCAGAACCAGGCGCCGCCTTGTTTTTACCGACAAGTTTTATCTCTACAGCCTCCAGCCGCTTGGAATATCCCTGACTCCCGCAGTCTTCTCCATTCTTTGCCCAGCCGGTCCAGCCAAAATCCTGAATATGAGTCCTGTAGTATATGTCATAATTTTTTGCAGCTTCGCCCGTCAGCTTTATTGATACAGCCTCAAGCCTTAAACTTCTGCCTTCAGTTCCGGAAAGCGCCCCGTCACTGACCCAGCCCTGCCAGCCAATATTCTGGACATGAGCCCGGTAAGTCACGCCGCCGAGACTCTTGTCATAGAGTGAAACGCGAAGCGCCTCCAGCCTTAAGCCCCTTCCTTCCGTACCGCCTATATCTCCGTCAGCTTTGTCGCCGATCCAGCCTATATTCTGTACATGTGAATTATAGAGGACGCCCGGCTGTACAAATGAATTATCAGTCGAGCCCGGAGCAGCTTCGCCTTTCGGCACCAGCTTTATTCTTATCGCTTCAAGTCTCAATGATTTTCCTGCCGTTCCGGCCTTCTCATCATTTTTTGCCCAGCCCATCCAGCCGATGTTCTGCGCATGCACCTGATAATAGATGTCATAATGTCCGGCAAGCTCTCCGGTCAGACGGACTCTGATTGCCTCGATCCGAAGCGATTTTCCCGTAGTTCCCGCAAGCTGCCCGTCTTTTACATAATTCATCCAGCCGATGTTCTGCACATGGGCGCAATATTCCACATCTCCGCTGTATTCGGCATTTTTTACCGAGATCCTGACTCCCTCCATCCGGAGAGATCGTCCTTCGGTACCGCCAAGGTCTCCGTTTTTCACTTCGCCCATCCATCCGATATTTTCCACATGAGTCTTGTAGACTATATCTCCGGACTGACTCCCGGCTGCCTTTGCTTCTCTATTCGCCGGAAGCAGAGCCAGTATCAAGGCAAATAATATTGCCGGGAAACAAAAAACTTTGAAAATCCTCTTCATACCCTTTTTGCCCCTTTCCACAACCAAACCGTTTTCATTGAATCACTACGGAAAGCTTTCCTAACTGATTATACAATTCAGTAAACCTTGCTTCACTCCTTGTCACATCACCTGCCAGCGAATCGCTGATATAGAAAACGCCTTGCGTCTTATTGAATCCATTGCTGCTGTAAAAATGTATTTTTTCAGCATATCTGTCCTCACTTGCACCTGAACCTCATGATAAACAGACTTATTTATCAGAAAAACGCACCCGACTCCCATCAGGTGCGAATTTTCTATTTTGTCCCCAGAGCCTCAAGGTACCTCGCTACAGCATCTTTCCAGTCCGGAAGCGGCGTAAATCCGTTCTCCGTCAGCTTGCTCTTGTCAAGCCTGGAATTCGCCGGACGCGCCGCCTTCGAGAGTCCGTACTCTTCCGTAGTTACCGGCAGGACTTCAGTCTTATAACCTGCCTGACGGTAGATTTCTTTTGTAAAATCATACCATGAAATATATCCGCCCTCGTTTGTGGCATGATAATAACCGTATTTATCAGTCTCTATCATATCCACGAGAAGTCTCGCGAGATCCAGGGTATATGTCGGCGTGCCGATCTGGTCATTGACGACACGGACAGTGTCATGCGTCTTCCCCACGTCAAGCATGGTCTTTATGAAATTTTTGCCGTTCAGTCCAAAGACCCAGGCGATCCTTACTATGAAATATTTCTTCAGTGTCTCCGACACAGCCATCTCTCCGCCGAGCTTTGTCTCGCCGTAATAATTCAAGGGCGCGAAATTCTTACAGTCAGGCTGCCACGGCTCTTCTCCCTGTCCGTTAAATACATAGTCAGTGGAAATATACACCATAGCTGCATCAACGAGTTTTGCGGCGTCAGCCAGATTCTTTGTGCCGTTCACATTGATTTTTTTCACAAGGGCTTTCTTGTCCTCGTCTTCGGCAGCATCCACCGCAGTCCAGGCAGCGCAGTGAACTATCACATCAGGATGAAGCTTTTCCACTTCACTCAACACTGCCTCCCGGTCTGTAATATCAAGCGAGAGATATTCCGCCCTCGTCACCGGAGACCCGTCCTGAATACCGGAATATACAGGTTTCAGATCGGTTCCGATTCCTTCATATCCTCTGCCTGCCAGCTCATTCATCACATCGTGACCCAGCTGACCGGCCACGCCAGTCACCAATACTTTCATATTCATCTCCTGCTTCTCAGCCGATTACTTCCTTATTTCCGTACATCTTCTGATAATAATTCTGATACTCGCCGGAAATAATATTTTCCCACCATTCCTTGTTATCAAGATACCACTGAATGGTCTTTCTGATTCCATCCTTGAACATGGTCTCCGGCAGCCAGCCCAGCTCGTTATGGATCTTTGTGGGATCGATAGCGTAGCGCTGATCATGTCCCTTCCTGTCGGTGACATGCTCGATCAGAGACTCCGGCTTTCCAAGATAGTCAAGGATAAGCTTTACTATATCGATGTTTCTCATCTCATTGTGTCCGCCGATATTGTAGGTCTCTCCGACCGTACCCTTCCTGATGATTAAGTCGATCGCCTTGCAGTGATCCTCGACATAGAGCCAGTCACGGACATTAAGTCCCTCTCCGTAGACCGGAAGTTTCTTGTCGGCAAGAGCATTAGCGATCATCAAGGGGATAAGCTTCTCCGGGAACTGATAAGGACCGTAGTTATTTGAGCAGCGGCTGATTGTGACAGGCAGACCGTAAGTCCTGTGATATGCCATCACAAGGAGATCTGCTGATGCCTTTGATGTGGAATAGGGGCTCGATGTATGGATCGGAGTATCCTCATGGAAGAAGAGATCCGGGCGGTCAAGCGGCAGGTCTCCGTATACTTCATCGGTAGAAACCTGATGATAACGCTTGATTCCATATTTTCTGCAGGCATCCATCAGAACCGATGTGCCGATGATATTGGTCTCAAGGAAAATAGTCGGATTCTCTATTGAACGGTCCACATGAGATTCCGCGGCAAAATTCACAACCATGTCAGGATGCTCTTCCTCAAACAGCTTATAAACACCCTCTCTGTCCCTGATATCAAGCTTCACGAATCTGAAATTCGGCTTATCCATCACATCCTTCAAGGTGGACAGATTGCCGGCATAGGTTAAAGAATCCAGGCAGATGATCCTGTCATCCGGATGATTCTTTAATTCATAGAATACGAAATTGCTTCCGATAAATCCCGCTCCGCCTGTAACTATAATTGTCATGTCAATCTCCTTTAAAAATATTGAATCTCTTCTCGATTACCTTTTTTGATGAGCGCTGACCATCAGCTAACTCATCTCTTACAACTATACAAGGTGACGTAACGTCACCTGCAAGTGTTTTTTATATTTTTTATTAACCTCAGTCTGAGTGTTTTCCTTTCTTCTTTATAAAACTTCCCACATTTCATGGATCATCTTCGTTGCAAGAATTCAATGAAGCTTGCCAAGAGATGCACAGATGGTGGCGAACATTGTGTTTTTCGTCGTGAGCGAGCACGCTAGCTGAGAGCTATTGTAACAGCACGAAGTGGTGTTACATGTGCAAGCGC
>ONDV01000043.1 GCA_900316665.1 uncultured Lachnospiraceae bacterium | reverse complement strand
ATTTCTGCTTGAACGATTGTCAACCGAGCCGCAGCTAGCGTGCTCGCTCACGACGAAAAACACAATGTTCGCCACCATCTGTGCATCTCATGGCTTCATTGAATCCTTGCAACGAAGATTCTCATTATTAATGTGGGAAGTTTTAGTTACTCGTTTTTGCTCCGGCGTCAGAAAAGAAATTATCTGTAATTTCAAATGATATTCTTGAGGATGACGTGAAAAAAGGGTATGATGAAGATGTTGCAGGTAAAGAAAAAATTGGAGAAACTATTTACTAACCGTTTACCGTCAAAAAGGAGAGATTATGGCAGATATCAACGCAACTGATGAGTACAGGAAGTGGTTATCATCTGATCAGATCGATGACAAGACCAAGGAAGAACTTCGTTCCATTGAGGGAAATGATGAAGAGATAGTAGACCGTTTCTATAAAAAGCTGTCCTTTGGCACAGGCGGTTTAAGAGGCGTAATCGGCGCAGGTACCAACAGAATGAACATTTATACCGTTCGTCAGGCTACGCAGGGACTTGCTAATTATATTATAAGCCAGAAGGGACAGGACAAAGGCGTTGCCATTGCCCATGACAGCAGGCTGATGTCTCCTGAATTTGCCCGTGAGGCAGCCCTCTGCCTTAATGCAAATGGGATCAAGACTTATCTTTTCGAGTCTCTTCGCCCTACGCCGGAACTTTCATTTGCAGTAAGAGAGCTTCACTGCATAGCCGGCATAGTAGTAACGGCAAGTCACAATCCCAGAGAATACAACGGATATAAAGTTTACTGGGAGGACGGAGCTCAGGTTACACCTCCTCATGACAAGAATATTATGGATGAGGTTGCAAAGGTTACTGATTTCAGTGAGACACGCACAATGGATGAAGATGACGCCAGAGCAAAAGATCTTTTCAACGTGATCGGAACTGATTTCGATGACAAATATATTGCAGAGGTCAAGAAGCAGAGTATCCATCCGGAGATTATTCCTGAGATGGCAAAAGATATGACAATCGTATACACTCCTCTTCATGGTACCGGTAATGTGCCTGTGAGACGTGTGCTTTCTCAGCTTGGATTTACAAAAGTATATGTGGAACCTCAGCAGAAGATTCCTGACGGAAGCTTTCCGACTGTGTCTTATCCTAACCCGGAGGATCCGAAGACCTGGGAACTTGCTCTTGAGCTTGCGAAGAAGGTGGATGCCGATCTGGTACTCGCTACGGATCCCGATGCCGACAGACTGGGCGTATATTGCAAGGATACTAAGTCTGGTAAATATGTGTCATTCACCGGGAATATGTCCGGAATGCTTATAGCTGAATATATCTTAAGAGAGCGGACGATAACTCATACAATGCCTGAGAATCCGGCTCTTATAGAGACAATTGTTACTACAGATATGGCAAAGGCTATTGCTTCCGCTTACAAGGTGGATCTTATTGAAGTCCTTACAGGATTCAAGTATATCGGTGAACAGATAAAACTTTTCGATGAGACCGGATCACATAATTATGTATTCGGACTTGAAGAAAGCTACGGATGCCTTGCAGGTACATACGCCCGAGATAAGGATTCTGTAGTGGCTGTTATGATGCTCTGCGAGGTTGCAGCTTTCTATAAGAAACAGGGCAAGACTCTGTGGGATGCAATGATGGATCTCTATGAGAAGTACGGTTATTATAAAGAAGGACTCACATCGGTAACGCTCAAGGGAATCGACGGTGCAAAGCAGATTCAGGCCATTATGGATCATCTCAGAAATGAGCCTGTTAAGACTCTCGGCGGTGAGAAAGTTCTGGCGGTGCGTGATTATGAGAATTCCGTAAGACATGATATGGAGACCGGAAAGACCGAAGAACTTACTCTTCCGGTTTCAAATGTTCTCTATTACGAGCTGTCCGGGAACGCATGGTGCTGCGCGCGTCCTTCCGGAACAGAACCGAAGATCAAATTCTACTGCGGAGTCAAGGGAACATCTCTTGATGATGCAGAGGATCGTCTTGAAAAACTCAAGGCAGATCTTCTTGAAATGACAAAATAACTTAAGAAAGATTCGAATTCTATAAGTCGGCATAGTTCACTAATTACGGCAGGGGCACCCCTGCCGTTTGTTTATTTCAGAAAGAAATTTATTACATACTAAAACTTCCCACATCAATAATGAAAATTTTCGTCGCAAGGATTCATTCGCTTTTTGCCAAGAATTCTTGCAGTTGCAATATATTACAAGGAAGCATTTCTGCTTGAACGATTGTCAACCGAGCCGCAGCTAGCGTGCTCGCTCACAACGAAAAACACAATTTTCGCCACCATCTGTGCATCTCTTGGCAAGCTATAATGAATCCTTTGCGACGAAAACGATCCATCTTAATTGATGCAAGCGCATTTAAAGTGCAAACATTAAATGTGGGAAGTTTTAGTACATAAATGTGAAAAAAGCGAAGTCTTGCGAAATAAGGGTAAATGATATTATAATAAAACAGGAAGTTTATTGATTTCACCTGTGGATGGGAGGTGCGTTATGGATATTTCGGATATTTCCCCTCGTATTAATAATGCAGGTCCATATTACGATATGGGATCTGGCGCCTCCTATTCGCCGTTATCAGGTGATATTCAGGACGGCCAGAAGGTGTCAGGTGCTGATAATACAAAAAAGTCTGATATCGACCATAAAAAGAAACCCGGATACCGCTCAAGCCCGGCGGAATGTCAGACCTGCAAGAACAGAAAGTATCAGGACGGGTCTGATGAAAATGTGTCCTTCAAGGCTGCTACTCATATTTCTCCGGAGGCTGCTCCGGCAGCAGTTATGGCGCACGAGGGCGAGCATGTGACCAATGCATATATCAAGGCGGCTCAGAAAAATGGGAAGGTAATCAGCGCCTCGGTATCAATACATACTTCGGTCTGCCCGGAATGCGGCAGGGTATATGTGTCCGGCGGTACCACAACCTCTGTCATTAAATACCCTTCGAGTCAGCAAAGCGACAGAAGTTCTGAAAAGGAAAATTTTAATACCTGAGGCTTGTATGAATATATATATAAATAACGCACGCATTATCGATCCTGCGACTGCGATGGATATAAGGGGCGATCTTTATATAAAAGACGGTGTGATACGCGGAATATATGAAAGAGCGCACGAAAATTCCGATCCTGACATTAAAAAAATCGCGGCAGAAGATACGATAATAATAGACGGCACAGGACTTATTGCATCTCCCGGATTCATTGATGTGCATTCGCACTTCAGAGATCCGGGTCTTACATATAAAGAGGATATTATTACAGGGGCAAGCGCAGCTGCAGCCGGAGGATATACGACTGTGGTATGCATGGCAAATACGAAGCCTGTTGTTGATAATGAAGAGGTCCTTGATGATCTCATAAAAAGGGAATCGGCCTTGCCGGTGAATGTTTTACAGGACGCATCCGTCACGATCGGTCTTGAAGGCAGAGAACTTACAGACATGGAGACATTGAAGAAGCATGGCGCAGCCGGATTTACGGATGACGGAGTGCCTGTATGCGATAAGGAACTTCTGAGAGAAGCGCTTTTAAAGTGCCGTGAGCTTGACGTGCCTATATCCCTCCATGAGGAAGATCCGGCTCTTTTGGGAAGTCCGGGCGTAAACAGAGGAAGAGTGTCAGATGCCTTGTCGCTTAAGGGAGCTCCTTCGGAAGCAGAATATAAGCTTGTAATGAGGGATCTTCATATCAACAGATCAATAGGCGCAAAGCTTGATATCCAGCATGTGTCGGCAAAAGAGACAGTTGAAGCATTAAGGACTGCAAAGGCAGAAGGAATAAGGGTTTTTTCCGAGGTGACTCCACAGCATCTTTCATCGACGGAGGATCTTGTACTGAAGAAGGGAAGTCTTGCCCGCGTCAACCCGCCGCTTAGAACAGAAGCTGACAGGCAAGCCCTTATAGCAGGCTTAAGAGACGGAACTATTGATATTGTAGCGACAGACCATGCCCCTCATTCAAAAGAGGAAAAGAGCCGTCCTGTAGAGACTGCTCCGTCGGGAATGACAGGGCTGGAAACTGCGCTTGGTCTTCTCCTTACCAATCTATACGCGACGGGAGAACTTAGCCTAAGCAGGATCCTTTACTGTCTCACAAAGGCTCCGGCTGATCTATACGGCCTTGATGCAGGAAGAATAAGGCTTGGAGGGACAGCTGATGTAGTGCTTTTTGATCCGGACAGAAAGTGGATCGTGCCGGATGAATTTTATTCAAAAGCTTCGAATACCCCTTATATCGGAGATGAACTTAAGGGGCGGGTCATTTATACGATATGCCGTGGTAAGATCGTATACAGCTGCAAATAATGTTGAAAGGAAAAATTTATAAATGGATATAGCGGGCATTATCGCAAAGGAACTTGATGTCAGGACAAGCCAGGTGGAAGCGGCGATCAAGCTTCTGGACGAGGGAAATACTGTTCCTTTTATTTCGAGATACAGAAAGGAAGCTACCGGCGGACTGAATGATGAGAAGCTGAGGGATCTTTCGGCAAGACTTGAATATCTGCGCGGTCTTCAGGACAGGAAAGACGCGGTGATCTCTTCCATTGAGTCTCAGGGGAAAATGACTGACAAACTGAAAAAGAGCATTGATCTCGCGATGACGCTTGTGGAAGTTGAAGATCTGTACAGACCATATAAACAGAAGAAGAGAACGCGCGCAATGATTGCTCGTGAAAAGGGACTTGAACCTCTGGCAGCGGCAATTATGAACTGCGGGCCCGATGCGGATCTTGACAGGTACGCGAAGGATTTTATTAATGAGGAAAAGGAAGTGGGCACGGCTGATGATGCCATAAAGGGAGCCTGCGATATAATTGCCGAAGATATCTCCGATTCTGCCGACATAAGATCCGCCATAAGAAAAATGACTGAGGAGAAGGGACTCATTTCATCTAAGATGACAGGAGATCATGACCCGGATGCAGTATATGAGAACTATTATGATTTCTCGGAAAAGGTGGGTGAGATACCCGGACACAGGATACTGGCCTTGAACCGCGGCGAGAAAGAAAAGGCGCTTACTGTTACCGTTATTTTCCCGGAAGACGAGATAATTTCTTATACAAACGGCGCCGTAATAAAGACCGAAAATAAAAGAGGCGTGGAATTGATAAAGTCGTCAGTCGAAGACAGCCTGAAGAGACTGATACTTCCTTCGATCGAGAGAGAGATAAGATCAGCTCTTACGGAGCGGGCTGAGGACGGAGCCATAGATGTATTTGGAAAGAATCTTCACGAGCTTCTGATGCAGCCGCCTATCAGAAACAGGGTGGTGCTGGGATGGGATCCCGCTTACAGAACCGGATGCAAGATATCTATTGTGGACGAAACCGGAAAAGTATTGGATACTACCGTGATCTTTCCGACTCCGCCCCAGAACAGAGTAGAGGAATCCAAGGCTGTAATAAAGCATCTGATAGAGAAATATAATGTGTCTCTTATCGCGCTCGGAAACGGTACGGCGTCGAGAGAATCCGAGCAGATCATTTCCGAGATAATTAAAGAGATCCCCGTAAAAGTGGAATATGTGATAGTTAATGAGGCAGGCGCATCTGTATATTCGGCATCAGCTCTGGCGACGGAGGAGTTCCCGAATTTCGATGTTGGACAGAGAAGCGCCACGTCTATGGCAAGGAGATTGGAAGACCCTCTTTCAGAGCTTGTGAAAATAGATCCAAAATCTCTCGGAGTAGGCCAGTATCAGCATGACATCAACCAGAAAAAGCTCTCCGAAAAGCTTGGAAGCGTAGTCGAGACCTGCGTCAACAGCGTGGGAGTGGATCTTAACACCGCTTCATTTTCATTGCTTGAATATGTATCCGGCATGAACAAGACCACAGCCAGAAACATAGTTGCCTATCGCGAGGAAAACGGTAGGTTCAAAGACAGAAAAGAGCTTCTGAATGTAGCAAAGCTTGGGAAGAAGGCATTTGAACAGTGCGCGGGCTTCCTTCGCATACCCGGAGGAGATGAGCCTCTTGACAATACTTCCGTCCATCCGGAATCCTATGAGGTGGCAAGGAAACTTCTTCAATCGCTCGGATACAGTGAGGACGATATCAAATCAGGCGGTATTCACGGAATAAAGAAGGAAATAAAGGATGTGAATTCTACGGCGGAGAGTCTGGGAGTAGGTCTTCCGACTCTTAATGACATAATAAGCGAACTGGAGAAGCCGGGCAGAGATCCGAGAGACGAGATGCCGAAGCCGCTCCTTAGAAGCGATGTCCTTACAATAGATGATCTGAAGCCGGGCATGGTACTCAAAGGAACGGTCAGAAATATAGTTGATTTCGGAGCTTTTGTAGATATAGGCGTTCATCAGGATGGTCTGGTACATATATCTCATATTACAGACAAGTACATAAAGCATCCGCTGGAAGTGGTATCTGTTGGAGAAGTTGTGGATGTAGAGGTGCTGGATGTCGATCCTGAGAAAAAGAGGATAGCTCTTTCCATGCTTATCGGTCATGAAAACAAGTCAGGAGATAAAGCAGTTTTATCCGATAAGACAGGCAGACCTAAAGAAAAACGCAGATCATCCGGACATGGTAATAAAAATAACAAAAAAACATCGGGATCAAGACCGAAGACCGGAAAACATGAAAATAAACATGATGCGAGCACGTCTCTTGGGGATATCCTGAAAGGAATAAAGATATGACAGATCCTGATAAAAAAGACGATCATACATCAGCTTTTGACAAGGACAGGTTCGGCATCAATATGAAAAAATGGTGCCGGGAGGAAGAGCAGTATATCATCAGGAAACTTGATGAAGGCGCGGATCCCGCAAAGCTTCTTGAATGGCACTGCATGAAGCTACAGTGGCTTCAGCATGAGAGACTTGTGCACTTTATAGTGACTTGCCTTACTTCGATCGCCGTATTAAGCGCGCTTTCTTTCATGATATTCAGGCCTGATACTCTTATTGTTTCAGGACCTGTTTTTCTTGGACTTATAATTCTTCTCTTTTTTTATATGCTTCACTATTTCTTTCTTGAAAATACAGTGCAGCACTGGTACAGGATAGCTGAGGAACTGCATGATCGGAGCATGAAATGAGATATGACGGAATAATACTGGATGTGGATGGCACCCTTTGGGATTCTACAAGCCTGGTTTCATCAGCTTGGAACAGGGCTCTCGCTGATTCGGGAAGACCAGACCGACATGTAGACAGTGACCTTTTAAAGTCACTCTTTGGAAAGACCATGAAGGATATCATGGAGGTGATACTCCCGGATGAAGATGAGGATACAAGAGACAGAGTATCAGCTCTTTGCTTCAGATATGAAAACGAGATGCTTTCAGGGGATGATTATGATATAGCCTATCCTGGCGTAGCAGAAACGATAAAGGAGATGAGCCGGCATATTCCTTTCTTCATTGTAAGCAACTGCCAGGAGGGGTATATAGAAGAACTTATCAGAAGATATTCTCTCAAGGATTACATAAAAGATTTTGAGGATTATGGAAGAACAGGATTCGGGAAAGCTGACAACATAAAACTCCTGGTGTCAAGGAACTCACTTGAATATCCTGTCTATGTCGGAGATACAGCTATGGATCAGAAAGCCTGCCATGAGGCAGGGGTTCCGTTCATTTTCGCATCATATGGATTTGGAACAGCAGCGGAAGATGAGTGCGATATGGTGATAGACAGATTTTCGGATCTTACCGGACTTTTGAATTGATAAGGGGAGAGCCTATGAACTGGGATGAAGAGCCTTACTTTGATAACAAAACTTATAATTTTAATTCAAATTATAATTTCAATCCGAAGCCGGAAAGAAACCGCAGCTCCATCGCCTCTCTTTTAATTACCATGCTGATTCCGGCATTTATGATCGCTTCACTTCTGACTGTTTATAAAAAGGGAACGGAGCATCCCATGCTGGATCAAAAAGAAGAGTCCACATGGACAGCTGTTATGAATCGGATAAGAAAGGGAGAGTATTACAATTCTGCTCTCAGAAACGTGATAAAGGAAAACTACGGTGTAGATGTAGGCGATGGAGGCGGAAATGACAGGTAAGAAAAAACCCACTGTGACTTATTTTCTTATAATTTTAAATTGCCTCTGGTGGCTTATTGAGACCGCGATGACCGGAGGAAAATCCAATGTGGCAATTGTGGGGCTGGCCTTCGGCGCACAATACACTCCGCTTGTGATGAGTGGTCATCCGCTGGAACTTGTGACGTCAATGTTTGTCCACTTCGGATTTGACCATCTGTTTGGAAACATGATAGTCCTGTATCTGATAGGATCCACGCTTGAACCCATGATAGGTCATTTCAGGTATGCCGTCATATATCTGTCAAGCGGCCTTGCCGGCAATCTGATGACTCTGGTATTTGATTTGAACCGTTCCGGAACAGATTCGATAAAGATAGCCGGAGGGGCGTCAGGTGCTATATTCGGAATATTTGGAGCTCTTGCCGCTACGGCGATAATAGACAAGAAAAAGACAGGGACTACGCTTAATCCCATGACGACTTTTACCTC
The DNA here is from genome assembly GCA_900316665.1 of uncultured Lachnospiraceae bacterium. Taxonomy (GTDB): domain Bacteria; phylum Bacillota; class Clostridia; order Lachnospirales; family Lachnospiraceae; genus Lachnocurva. Next base: position 6,121 of record ONDV01000043.1, on the reverse strand, counting down.
TCTTGTTATTATCTTTGTAAACAGTATGGGAGCGGGTGTAAATGTACTTGCCCATCTGTTTGGAGCCTTGAGCGGCTTTATCTTCGGAATAATCACAAGAGACCATGACGGAAATGGAAACCCGGATTTTCTTCAGCCGGACAGGGAATTCAGGCTGTATTCGGAGGAAGAGTATGTGCCGGGAGCTGTCGAGGAGGCTGACAGAAGAGCAGAGTCGATGTTTGAAGGCAGCAACATGAAATCGATGTCGGCCATACGCAGGACTTTCATCATCATAGCTGTGATAGTATTCTTCATCACTTTGCTTGGAAGCAGATAAAGACAGGAGACATAAAATGGAATTCAGACCATGTATAGATATCCATAACGGATCTGTAAAGCAGATAGTAGGATCTTCGCTTCGCGATGACGGAAATATGGCTCTGGAAAATTATGTGTCGGCCAAGCCTTCGTCTGATTATGCTGCTCTCTATAAAAAAGACGGCTTGAGAGGCGGACATGTCATCATGTTGAATTCGAGAGACAGCAGCATGTATGACGCCTCAAAGCAGGAAGCCTTGAGAGCGCTTAGAGCTTTCCCGAAAGGAATGCAGGCAGGGGGCGGAATAAGGGATGATAATGCGCATGAATTTCTAGAGGCAGGCGCAAGTGCTGTCATAGTGACATCGTTCGTATTTTCCGGAGGATATCTTGTGGAAAAGAATCTCGACAGAATGGTTCGTTCAGTCGGAAAAGACTCTCTGGTTCTTGACCTGTCATGCAGGATGAGAGATGGAAAATATTATATCGTCACAGACAGATGGCAGAAATTTACCGATATGGAGCTGACGGAGGAGCTTCTTTCCCAACTGTCAGGATCATGCAGCGAATTTCTGATACATGCCTGCGATGTGGAGGGAAAGCAGGGCGGAATAGATGATGAACTGGCCGGGCTCCTTGGAAGGTATGCGGAGAGGGACAATTCCATCCCGGTCACATACGCCGGAGGGATAAGATCTGAAGAAGACATAGAAAAGCTTGACAATGCCGGTCGCGGCAAGGTGAACTTTACGATCGGATCTGCTCTTGATATCTTCGGAGGACATATGAATTACAGGATACTTGCGGAAAAGTTCGGAAAATTTTGATAAATCTGTCGGATTTATCGCAAACGTTTCCGTTCAATTCATATATTTTTTACAATTTTTTTCAAAAAAGACTTTTATTATCTTGTTGAATGTTATATAATATGTTCACAACGAGAAATGACAAGTCATTTAGTTGATGAAACCTGAGTTGATTGGAGAGGGGGCTGTAATTATGGGAATCACAAGAGTTCTTAATACAGCTATGAATGGAAGCCTGGTAAAGAAGCTTAAAAACTTCTTATTGGATGGCGGCGTAGGACCTGCCGGCAAGACATATGAGCAGGTTATGAATTTAAGCAGCATCGAGCTTATGCAGGATGTTTATATCGACTGGCTGTTCCCGACGGATCTTGCCAGTGATGCCAGCCTTGCACCGCATGTGGATAAAGACTCTGAACTCGTAGGATATTTCAAGAGAGAGATCAGAGAGAAAGTCTACGAGTCTTTTATTAGGATTCTGAGCTGCTATAAGCTTTCATACAGTCCTGACAAGAAATGTATCATTTACGACAAGGACTATGAGAGCAGCATAGAGTCAAGCGAATGGATATATTATCTGTATACAGTCCAGAGAAGCCTTATTATATTCGGACTCTATAATGAGGAAGCTGCGCTCAGAGGATATGCCGGAGTTACAAGCAATGATGAATTTGCTCTCAGGACAAAAGAGATCGCTGATGAGACATATCCTGTATGGAACACAGCGAGTGCAGAGCGCACTGCGTGATTTTTTTAAAGTAAGTTCTCCGTATGCGTAAGCAGACGGAGTGTGTATAGATGACGCCCGCCGGGATTGGCGGGCGTATTTTTTTGTACTATTATTGAAGATATGCTTTTTTTTTGCTAAAATACGATGAATATAATATGTATTACAGATTGAAATTGTTATATATAGGAAAGAGAGGAAAAGATGTCGCAGATTATCGGTGAAGGTATTACTTTTGATGATGTACTTCTGGTTCCGCAGTATTCGGAGGTTACTCCGGATCTGGTGGATCTTAGCACGAATCTTACAAAGACTATCCGTCTTAATATACCTATGATGAGTGCAGCTATGGATACTGTCACAGAGCACAGGATGGCAATAGCCATGGCCAGGCAGGGCGGTATCGGAATAATTCACAAGAATATGTCGATTAAAGAGCAGGCTGATGAAGTGGACAAGGTAAAGCGCTCAGAGAACGGCGTCATAACCGATCCTTTTTTCCTCTCGCCCGATAATACTCTTCAGGACGCGGATAATCTGATGGCTAAATTCAGGATTTCCGGCGTTCCTATCGTGGATGGCGACAAAAAGCTGGTCGGAATCATTACAAACAGAGATCTGAAGTTCGAGACGGATTACAAGAAAAAAATAAGCGAATGTATGACGTCAAAAGATCTTGTGACTGCAAAGGTTGGAGTTACTCTGGACGAGGCAAAGCAGATCCTTGGAAAAGCCAGAAAAGAAAAGCTTCCTATCGTAGATGATGAAGGTCATCTGAAGGGACTCATTACAATAAAGGATATTGAGAAGCAGATCCAGTATCCGAATTCTGCTAAGGATTCACAGGGAAGGCTTCTGTGCGGAGCCGGCGTCGGTATTACTTCCAATATGATGGATCGTGTCGAGGCTCTTTACAATGCGCATGTTGACGCTGTTGTAGTGGACAGCGCCCACGGTCATTCAAAGAACGTTATGACGGCTGTTCGTACAATAAAAGATGCTTATCCTGACCTTCAGGTGATTGCCGGAAATGTGGCTACAGGCGATGCTGTGAAAGCTCTTATCGAGGCTGGCGCAGACTGCGTAAAGATAGGTATAGGACCAGGCTCCATCTGTACAACAAGAGTAGTTGCCGGAATCGGTGTGCCTCAGATCACGGCTATTATGGATGCATACAGTGTGGCAAAGGAATACGATGTGCCTATCATAGCTGATGGCGGTCTCAAGTATTCAGGAGATATGGTCAAGGCTCTTGCGGCAGGCGGTTCTGTATGCATGATGGGCTCTATGTTTGCGGGATGTGACGAGGCTCCGGGAGAATTCGAGCTCTTCCAGGGCAGAAAGTATAAGGTCTACCGTGGCATGGGTTCTATCGCTGCAATGAAGAAGGGATCTGCGGACAGATATTTCCAGGAAGGACACCAGAAATTGGTCCCTGAAGGAGTGGAAGGACGAGTGGCCTACAAGGGAGCACTCGAAGATGTCGTATTCCAGCTGATCGGTGGAATTCGTTCAGGAATGGGATATAATGGAGCCAGAACAATAAAGGAACTTCAGGAGAAGGGAAGATTTTTGAAGATCACTTCGGCAGCTCTCCGTGAATCTCACCCGCATGATATTCACATTACAAAGGAAGCACCGAACTATTCGCTGGATGATTGAGTAAAAAGACATAGTTTCAGCAAAAAAGGACAGCCGATCGGCTGTCCTTTTTTAATGGAAATTGCGGGGTTCGAACCCACGACCTTCTGGTTGTGACCCAGATGCTCTCCCAGCTGAGCTAAATTTCCGTTGCCTTAATATAATAACATTTATTAAATAAATTTCAAGAGCGAATATTTTTGCTTTTGATTTGACGGTTAATTACTGTAATGCTACTATTTCAGAGCGGGATTATTCTGCTGTTTTAAGTTTTTGATTATAGTGTAAAAGTCTGCGAATCATGCGAATATTTATAGAACACTGTGATCGCTTGATGTAATTAGAAAGGATATGATATGAGGTTCACCAAAATGCACGGATGCGGCAACGATTATGTATATGTTGACTGCACGAAGAAGATGATATCAGATCCGGTCAATACGGCTCGTTTCGTCAGTGACAGGCATTTCGGAATAGGATCGGACGGGCTTATTCTTATAGGACCGTCTGAAAAGGCCGATTTCGAGATGATTATGTATAATGCCGACGGCTCCAGAAGTGAGATGTGCGGCAACGGTATAAGGTGCGTCGGAAAATATGTATTTGACCATCACCTTACAGACAAGACTGAGATAGATGTGGATACCCTGGCCGGTGTGAAGCACCTTTCCATGACAAAGGGAGAGGATGGCACTATTGAAAAGATTCGTGTAAACATGGGGTCGCCTGAATTCAAGGCAAGCCGTGTGCCGGTAATTTTTCCCAAAGATCAGATGATAAACGAGCCTATGGAAGTCGACGGAAATCTCTATCATGTTACATGTCTTTCTGTAGGGAATCCTCACTGTGTTACATTTCTTTCTGAGGATGTAAGAGGTCTTGATCTTGAGTCTATAGGTCCGAAATTCGAGCATCACGATACTTTCCCCAATCGTGTGAATGCTGAATTTATCAACGTTCTTGACAGGACGCATCTTAGGATGAGAGTGTGGGAGAGAGGAACAGGCGAGACTCTTGCCTGCGGAACAGGAGCCTGCGCATCAGCTGTAGCTGCCGTGGTAAATGGTTTTACAGATGATACAGTTGATATAGCTCTTCCGGGTGGTCATTTGCAGGTGACATATGATAAAAATGACAATATGATCTATCTCACAGGTCCCGCAAAGGAAGTCTTTTCCGGAGATATTGAGATTCAGGAAGGATTCAGTCACGAGGGACTTGATGATGTGAAAATATATCATGTGAAATAAAAGACGCCAGGAAGGAGAAAAACGTGTATAAGATCAATACTAATTATCAGAAGCTGCCGGGCAGCTATCTTTTCAGCACTATTGCGAAGAAAGTAAGCGCCTACAAGGAGACAAATCCCGAGGCTGATCTCATAAAGCTCGGGATTGGAGATGTCACACAGCCGCTTGTACCGGCTATTATTGACGCTCTTCACGGGGCTGTGGATGAGATGGCTGATAAGGATACTTTCAGGGGATATGCTCCGGATCTCGGCTATGAATTTTTAAGGAATGCCATAGTTGAAAATGATTATAAGAAGAGGGGCTGCGATATCTCGGCTGACGAAGTATTTATTTCGGACGGAGCAAAATCCGATTCGGGAAATATTCAGGAGCTCTTTGGAACCGATAATATAATCGCAGTCTGCGATCCGGTATATCCTGTATATATCGATTCAAATGTTATGGCAGGCCGTTGCGGAAACTATGATGAGAAGACCGGCAAGTGGTCTGATGTAGTATATATGCCCTGCACCAGGGAAAATGGTTTTGTACCGGAATACCCCGCCAAGGCGCCGGATATTATCTATCTTTGCAATCCCAACAATCCTACCGGGACGGCGCTCAATCTGGATGAAGTCCAGGGCTGGGTCGATTACGCCAGAAAGAACGGATCAATAATCATTTACGATGCAGCCTATGAGTCATATATTACCGAGCCGGGTATTCCTCATTCCATATATCAGTGCGAAGGAGCAAGAGAATGCGCCATCGAGATAAGGTCCTTCTCAAAGAACGCCGGTTTTACCGGAGTGCGTCTTGGATTTACGGTAGTTCCGAAGGATATTGCAGCTGGTGGAGTAAGGCTTCGCGATATGTGGGCAAGACGTCACGGTACCAAATTTAACGGAGCTCCTTACATTGTACAGAGAGCGGGAGAAGCCGTATATTCAGCTGAAGGCGCAAAGCAGGTAGCAGAAGAAGTCGGTATCTACATGAAAAATGCCCATGCTTTGAAAGACGGACTGAAAGACGCCGGATATGAAGTCTACGGTGGCGTGAACGCGCCTTATATCTGGCTTCATACACCTGATGATATGACGTCATGGGAATTCTTTGATTTCCTTCTTGAGAAGGCAAATGTAGTCGGTACTCCCGGAAGCGGATTCGGACCGAGTGGCGAGCATTATTTCAGGCTGACCGCATTCGGAACTTATGAAGATTCGATGAGGGCGCTGGAGAGAATTAAAAAGCTCTGATGGATTTTCATTAATAACTAATTAAAACTTCCCACATTCCATGGATCATCTTCGTTGCAAGGATTCATGGAAGCTTGCCAAGAGATGTCACAGTGGTGGCTCACAAGTTGTGTTTTTCTGTTTGCTCGCACGCGCTTTTTAGCGGCTCTCTGACAAAAG